>VXMN01000015.1 GCA_009841055.1 Acidobacteriota bacterium | reverse complement strand
TCCACTTCCCACCTGACGAAACCGCCCACGGCGGCCCCGTGTTCGGGGGTCGTTACTTCTTCCTTGCCTCCTGGACGGGAAGCTTGGCCACCAGGGCCTCGGAGCGATCGAAGAAGCCCGGCTGCACCCGCTGAACGATTTTCTCAACCGGCTTTTCGATGTATTTGAAGAAGGGCTTGGGATAGATTCCGATCCAGAAGCACATGATGACCAGCGGCAGCAGCGTGGCGTACTCTCTGATGCTGAGGTCCTTCAAGTCCTTGTTCTTGGGATTGGTCACCGGCCCGAACATCATCCGCTGATAGAGCCAAAGCATGTAGGCGGCTCCCAGAACGATTCCCGCGCAGCCCCAGGCTCCCCAGCTCCAGTGGCGCTGGAAGGCCCCCGCCAGGATGGTGAATTCCCCGATGAATCCGTTTAGCAGCGGGAGCCCGATGGAAGCCATGGTGATAATCAGGAAAATGACGGCATAGCCCGGCATGACGCGGGAGAGACCGCCATATTCGGAAATCTCCCGGGTGTGTCTGCGTTCGTAGACGATGCCCACGATCAGGAAGAGAGCCCCGGTCGAAATCCCGTGGTTGATCTGCTGCAGGATGCTGCCGTTGATTCCGTTGGGATTGAGGGCAAACAGCCCCAGCATGCAGAATCCCAGGTGGCTGACCGAGGAGTAGGCCACCAGCTTTTTGGCATCTTTCTGCATCATGGCCACCAGGGCGCCATAGATGATCCCGACGATCGACAGGAAGATCATCAGGTGGAGCAGCCCGAATTGCTGGTCGAACCAGCCGAATGTCAGGTAGGCAAAGTTCAGCGAAGTGGTGTCCTGAACCGCATCGGGGAACATGGGCAGGCTGAAGCGGATGAACCCGTAGGTCCCCATCTTCAGCAGGACGCCGGCCAGAATCACCGAACCGGCCGTCGGGGCCTCCACGTGCGCATCGGGGAGCCAGGTGTGGAACGGGAACATGGGGACCTTGATGGCGAACCCGATGAAGAAGGCCAGGAACACCCAGAACTGATACTCCCACGGATAATCCAGCTCCAGCAGCGCTGGAATACTGAAGGTGTAGACGCCGGTCACCTCGTGGTTGTAGAAGTAGAGGGCCAGGATGCCCAGCAGCAGCACCACCGATCCCAGCAGGGTGTACAGGAAGAACTTGATGGCAGCATACAGCTTCCTCGCCCCTCCCCACACGCCGATCAGGAAGTACATGGGGACCAGCATGACCTCCCAGAATACGTAAAAGAGGAAGAGGTCCATCGACATGAAGACGCCCAGCATGCCGGTCTGGAGCATCAACATGAATATGTAATATTCCTTGACCCTCTCCTGAATCGCATTCCAGGAAGAGAGAATGGACAGAAATCCCAACCCCGTGGTCAGCACGATCAACAACAGGCTGATGCCGTCGATGCCGAAGTGATACTCCACGCCGATGGATGGAATCCAGGAGGCCCGCTCCACGAACTGCAACCCTTCAGCCTCCGTGTCGAACCCGGTGATCAGAGGAATGGAAACCAGGAACCCGATGGCGGCCACGATGTTGGCAAACCAGCGGATGACCTGGGTCTTTTCCTTGTTCACCAACAGCAGCAGCAGGGCGCCCAGCAGCGGCGTGTAGGCAACAATGGACAAGAGATGGTCGTGAAACATTTATCAAGCTCCCGATCGTGTGTCTGCGATGAACCCGCCGGCCGGGCTCGCCAACCCGGTCACGATTACTGCCGTCCCCCGAGGTTCATGTCAGCATGAAATAGCCGACAATCACCAGTATGCCGCCGATGGTCAGTGCCGCATAGGTCTGGATGACTCCGGTCTGAATTCGCCGCAGGGGAAAGCTGAGGTAGTAGATGAGGTCGGAACGCCGCACTGCCAGATCGACAATCCAGTAGTCGAAAAAGCCGGAAACCGAGGCTGTCAGCCGGGTCAACCAGGCCGAACCGTTCACCGCGCCGTCGACCACCCTGTTGTCGAACCCTGCCAAGCGGTTGGCCAGGTCCTTGGTCCGATTGACGAAGAGCATGTCATAGAGTTCATCCACCCAGTACTTGTTGAGCAAAGTCGTGTAGACGTGTCTGAAGCGGGACATCAACCGTTCCGGCAGCGCCGGGTGAGTCAGGTAGAAGCGCCGCGCCAGCCACAACCCGAACAGGGCGATGGCCACCGAAAGCGTCATGAGCCCCCATTCCAGGCCTTCGGAAGCGTGTGCTCCCTCCACCGCGGGCGGATGCGCCAGGACCGGGGTCAGAAAATGCTCGAAGTACTGGGGCAAATGGAAGACATATTGACCGATCAGGTGGGGAATGCCGACCCAACCCGACACCACCGCCCCGACTGCCAGCAGTCCCAACGGCACCGTCATGACCTTGGGAGACTCATGAACGTGGGAATCCACCTCCGGCGACATCCGGGGCTTGCCCAGAAAGGTCAGAAATATCATGCGAAACATGTAGAAGGAGGTCATTCCCGCCGCCAATACTCCAACCGCCCACAACAGCCAGTGCCCCTGTGAGCTGGAGAAGGCGCGCCACAGAATTTCGTCCTTGCTGAAAAAGCCCGCCAGGGGCGGGAAGCCTGCGATGGCCACCGTTCCCACCATCATGGTCCAGAACGTGACCGGGATGCGTGTCCTGAGTCCGCCCATCCGGCGCATGTCTTGTTCCCCGCTCAAGGCGTGAATCACGCTTCCCGCCCCCAGAAACAGCAGAGCCTTGAAGAACGCATGCGTCATCAGGTGGAACACACCGGCGCCGAAGGCCCCGACACCGCAGGCCAGAAACATGTAGCCCAGTTGGCTGACGGTGGAGTAGGCCAGAACCCGCTTGATATCGTTTTGAACCAGCCCGATCGAAGCCGCGAAAATGGCGGTGAACGCTCCCACCACGGCTACCAGAAGCATGGCGTCCGGCGACAGGACAAAAAGTGCGCTGCAGCGGGCCACCATGTAGACGCCGGCGGTGACCATGGTTGCGGCATGGATCAGGGCGCTGACGGGAGTGGGACCTTCCATGGCGTCCGGCAGCCAGACGTAGAGCGGAACCTGGGCCGACTTGCCCATGGCCCCCACGAACAGCAGAATGCAGATCGCGGTGATGGTGGCGTCGCCGCTGGCGAGCAGTCCGGACTGAGCCTGGGTTTCGACCAGTCCGAAGACCCGGGTGAAGTCGAGGGTTCCGAAGGCCGTGAAGATCAGAAACATTCCCAGCATGAAGCCGAAGTCCCCGATCCGATTGACGATAAAGGCCTTCTTGCCGGCGTCGGCGGCGCTTTTCCGCTCAAAGTAGAAGCCGATCAGCAGGTAGGAGCACAGACCGACTCCCTCCCAACCCACGAACATCAGCACGAAGTTGTCGGCCAGCACCAGCGTCAACATCGAAAACATGAAGAGATTCATGTAGGTGAAGAAGCGGGCATAGCCTCCTTCGTGTGCCATGTATCCGATGGAATAGATGTGGATCAGGAATCCCACCCCGGTGACGACCAGGATCATCACCGCCGACAACGGATCCAGTTGATATCCCCACTGAATCAGAAACTGGGAGATGGCGCCCGAGCTCAGTTCTCCGGCGCCGGCGGGAATCCAGGTGAACAGCTCCTGCTCCACCAGGCGCTGCCCTTCAGGTCGGCCTAGCAGTTGGTAAAAGGCGCCCAGGGACAGCAGGAACGAAACCCCCACCACCCCGCAGGCTACCGTGCTGACGCAGGCCCTCGAGCACCGTCTGCCCAGAAGGCCGTTAATGAGCGCTCCGGCCGCGGGAAACAACGGGATCAGCGCGAGCATCTCCAGAAAATTCATGAAATGACCTTGGCGGTGTTGCAGGAGCCCCGAATCAAAAAGACCTCAGATGGAGCCATGGAGAAGGACACGGGATGGCCGTTGGCCGGGTCAAGAAGTGTCAGGCTGGAAATGGCTACCGTCGATCGCGGGCTGCTCGACATCCTCGAGGAACGCGCGTTCGCCGGACCGAGTAGGTAAGCCGGAGGATTTTTAGCATAAGTCCATTTTTGAAGTCAATGACCAATGCTTCCCGGAAGGGGTTGTGCGGCTCAAAAACACACTTGCGGTGCCTGTTGGTGAATACGGTTTTCAAGAGCATGCAGCCCGGCCTCCACTCCAGATTCTTATTGGAGGGATTGTCGAGTGGCCATTGCAAGGAAACCGGAAAACGTCCTCATTCCTCCGAAACCCGTCATCTCGGAATCCGCATGCATCCATGGCCCCGCTTGACGATTGCCCACCCAGCCCATAGACTTGAATCAGAGAACCCTGCACAAACGGTTTCCGAACAGGCGGTTTCCGAAAGGAGGCATCATGAGACGCATCGATTTGCGCACAGCCGTGATCGTGCTGATATTGGCAAACCTCCCGACCTGGATCGTTATTTTCTTCACGGTCGATCAGGCCAAGACGGCTATCGAGGCGGAAGTTGCGGCCAACTTCAGGGCTATTTCCGGAAACAACGCAGCCACCATGAACCATGCCGTCAACAACCTGGTCAGAGAAGTGGAAACCCTGGCCGTGAACACCGCCGTTCGAGAGGCTATTGTGTCCGGAAACGCCTCCACTCCGAGAGCCCCCGACAGGGTGCGCCGAAAAATCACAGCCATCGAGCGCGATTGGCTGGAGCCTCGGGGAGAAGCGACGGTTCAACGGATTCTTTCCAACGCCGCCTCCCGCTACCTGAGACGCTTCGTGACCATCAATCCGGCCTTTCGGCGCATCACCGTCACCGATCGATTCGGCGGGACGGTGGCGGCCAACGTCAAGCCCATCGATTTCGAGCAGGGCGACGAACCCTGGTGGCAACAAAGCTTCAAGGATGGCGTCACCGGCCAGGTGGTCATTGAGGATGTTCGTTTCGATCCCCTGACCCAGATCAACGTGCTTCACATCGTCGTCCCCGTGGCAAACGAATCGCCGGAAGAGGTCATCGGGGTCATCGGTGTCGCCGTTGACATCAGCGACCTATTCATTCTAGTTTCAGGAACTCCCATCGGCGCCACCGGAAACATGTCTTTGGCTCGGGAAGATGGCACCATCATCGGAAGCGAGGTGGTGGATTTTCCCCCTACCCAGACTGGTGATGCCAGCGCTCCAGAGAGCGAGGCTTCCGGCCACCTGGTGGCTGCTCAATTGATGGAGGTGCCCTATTTCGATGAAATACTCAACGCCCTGCGGCAGCCGGGTCAGCCGGATTTCATTGAAGCCACCGCCCTTGGCGGCGGCAGAAAGATGGTGGCCTTCAGACAGTTGGGCTTGTCGTCCAAGTACCCTCAACTCCGTTGGATCGCCATAGTCGAACAGGACGTAAGCGAGACCCATGTCGCCGTCGATACCATGAACCGCCATTTGCTGCTGGCAGCCCTGGGGATCCTGGTAGTAACCATCGGATTGGCCATCTACCTGGCGACCCATGGGAAGATGGAAGTCACCGACATTGCGGAAGCGAAGGATTCCTGATAGCGCCCTCGGCCCCTCTGACCGGATGCCGCCGGTTGCTATCGCCACCGGCATGCCGCTCCGGCTGGTGGCCACCGTTCCGGGCGAGGGCGTGGCGGCGCTGGTTTGCCGCTACGCCAACCAGCACCGCCAATCTCCGTCACTCGTCGCCGAAACCAAAGCTGTACACGAAACCAATCAGGAACACACTCTGGTTCATGACCAGTTCATCGGCTCCCTTGACGAAGAAGGGCTGGTCCGACCAGTCATAGCGGTATTCGAACTTGGTGCTGAAATTCGGACGCGCACGATAGTCGGCTGTCAGAGTAATTTCCTTCAGGTCCTGGGCAATCCCTGTCGCAAAGGCATCCTTGTCCGAAAAGTACTCGAAGCGGGGTGAAAATGCCCACTTCTTGTCGGTGGTGCTGAAACGAACGGCGCCGGCAATGCCCTGCCAGGCCGTTCGCTCGAAATAGGGAAGGTCCTCGGCATCGTATCCGTAGTCGTAGTTGATCAACACCTCGACCTGATCGTTGACGCTGGCGCTGATCACGGTGTCGAAGAGATGCCGCCAGGGGCTGTTGATGCCGTCCAGCTCCGGCCCCCCCAGATACCCCTGGCTGATGCTGAAATTGTCGTTGGGCGAAACGGCGATCGACCAGCCGACGCTCTTCCCGGTATTGTTGTCGGTGGAGTTGTTCCAACCGTTCACAAGATAGAAACCCACGTCCACCGTATCCGAAACCGAGTAGCTGGTGCGAACTCCCGTGTGGTAATAGGGCTGAGCAAAGCCGAAGAGAATCGATTGCTGGTATTGAAAGTTGTCGATGGTATCCAGCACTTCCGCGCCCACGAAGGTTCCGAACTTTCCGACGTCGACGGTCAAGCCGTCTCCGACCGGGGCGATGTAGCTCACGTAAGCCTGTTGAATGTTTTTGATGATTTCCTGCTGGCCGCCAACGGGTTCAAAAGAGTGATAGGTATCGGCAGCCGGACCGTAGACCAGGTCGATGCGATAGCCCAGGCTGTTGGTCTCGCCTGCAGGCCGGTCGAAAACGATTTTTGCCAGGTCGAACTGAAAGCTGTTGTGCCTGGTGTCCAGCCCGCGAAAATCGACAATGCCGCTGTCGGGATCGTTTGAGCTATAGCCGTAGTAGGCATCGACGTATCCGCTGACTTTGGTCGCCTTGAAAAAATCCAGTATGGGCGCCGTGTCGCTGGATTCCGCCTCCGGGGCAGCCGGCTCGCCGGGTGTGGTTTCGCCGGCGGGTTCGGTTTCCTTGGAGGTTGTTTTGCCCTTTCCTTCCAGCTCGGCAATCCGTTCCTCCAGTTTCTTGATTCGTTCCAGCAACTCCTCCTGGCTGCTGTCCTGTGCAAGGGCCACCCCGTCCGACAAGCCCGAGGCCAGCAGTCCAGCCAAAAGCAACGCGACCCAATTCTTTTTCATTGCTCTCCTTTTCCTTTCCGGTGCGATTAATCCCTTCTTGCGGAGCCCAAAGAGGCCCCAAATAAAAAAAGACGTCCATCGGCACGAGTCCCCGCTCGGATCCAATGGACGTCTCTGTCCAAATCACCACCACCGGGCCACTCCCATCGGCGGTGGGCGATCTACCCCCCTCGACACGGCTCTGTATCGAAGAAGTCATGTCATTGTAGGATTACCGCTCCGATGGTCAAAATCAGTTTTGTTTATGCCAACTATCAATAGAGATTATGGATCGCTCCCGCTCCGGGCCGGCTCATTCGCGGGTTATCTACCGCAAATTATCACTGGTTCAGTTCGTGGCAGAAGTGGCAGTCCAGGGAGGCTCCTTGCGACTTGTGGCAATCCATGCAGTGCTCCATGGATGTCGGAACCTCTTGCTTGAGCCTGTCGCGCAACTCCACTGCACCGTGGCAGGTGGCGCAGCTGGTTCCGGAGGCGAGATGCTCCTTGTGGCTGAAGAAGACGAAATCGGGAATCTTGTAGACCCGGACCCAGGGAATGGATTCTCCCCTTTGCTCGTAACCCTCCAGCAGCATTCCGACAGCGGAATCCTCGCCCTCGCCTCCACGATGACAGGACAGGCAAAGGGCCACGGGGGGAAAGCCCGCACTGCCGCCTTTACCGTCGATGGCGTGGCAGGTGGCGCAATCCAGCCCCAATTGAGCATGGCTGCGATGGCTGAAGGGGAGCGGTTGAGGGATCGGCTGCGTATCGCTTAGACCCGGCGAAGAAACTTCCTCAGCACCGGAGATCCAGGGAATCGCCGCCGGCAAGGACAGGCAGAGCGCCGTAATCAACATCCTGGAACGTTTCTGTAGTACATCGTCCAGGAGTTTGGGCATGAAGGCGACCGGTCAGACGATTGTTCAAGGCAAGGCGAAGGCTACCAGGGCATCGCCATAGCTGTCGTTGTACTTGTTGCCGCCGCCGGCGGCGATGACCACCAGTTGCTTCTTCAAACGGCTCGACCAGAAGGTCATGGGGGTGGCGTGGCCGCTGAACGCCAGCCGGACGACCCAGAGCTGCCGTCCCGTTTCGGAATCGAAAGCCCGAAAACGACGGTCATTGGTAGCGGCAATAAACACCAGTCCGCCGGCAGTTACGATGGAGCCTCCCAGGTTGGGCGAGCCTGTTCCGGTGATCCCGCGAGCCGCCAGTTTCTCCACCAGGCCGAGTGGCACCTGCCAGCGCAGGATTCCACGGTTCAGATCGATAGCCGTCAGGGTTCCCCAGGGAGGCGCCTGACAGGGCAGCCTCCTGGAATCCCAGAAGCGTCCCTGGCGAATCCCCCGGGCGATGTAGGGCAACCGACTCCCCGCCCGTCCTTCCACCATCTTCACCACCTGGCCCACATCCATGGAGTTGACGAACAACCAGTTCAAGGTGGGATCGTAGGATGCCCCGCCCCAATTGGGCCCGCCATTGGTGCCCGGGAACAGCACCGTGTAGTCCAGACCGGGAGGCTGATACATCTTTCCCAGGGTTGCCTTTTCCAGGATGGACCGGCACTCGGCCTCCGTCTCCGGGTCCAGGCGATTGATCTCGTCGGGTGTCATGCCTTGACGAGAGATAGGCGGCGGCTCAAGCGGAACCGGCTGGGTCGGCCAGGCTTCCTCCCCGGGAACCGGGCTGGGAGGAACGGGCCGCTCTTCAATCGGAAAGAGGGGTTTCCCCGTCACCCGATCGAACACGAAGACGTACCCCATCTTGGTGATTTGGACCACCGCCGGCACCGTTTTCCCCTTGCGGCGAACCTCGACCAGATTGGGTTGCGCCGGCAGGTCCCAGTCCCAAAGGTCATGATGGGTGATCTGGTAGTGCCACAGACGCCGTCCGGTGCGCACGTCGAGGGCAACCAGGCTATCCCCGAACCAGTTCTTCCCCTTGCGCCCGCCTCCGTATCGGTCCGGGGAAGGAGAACTCACCGGAAGATAGAGAATGCCTCGTTCGGCATCGCAACTCATGGGAGCCCAGACATTGGTTCCTCCCCGGTTTTTCCAGGACTCCTCTTCCCAGGTGTCGTTGCCCACCTCGCCGGGTCCGGGAACCGTGTTGAACCGCCAGACAAATCGACCGGAATCGGCATCGAAGGCGCGGACGTCTCCGTCGGGCCCCTCGGGCAGACTGTCCGAAACCACCGAGCCCACAATCACCAGGTTTTCAAAGATCAACGGAGGTGAACTCACCCCGTAGATACGTTTCGGAAAACGGTCGGCCATGCCTGTTCGAAGATTCAGGACACCGCCGTTGCCGAAACTCCCAACCGGCCGTCCGGTGCGGGCATCCAAGGCGAACAGTCGTCCGTCCAAAGTCCCCCAATACAGCCGTTTCTGCTTGTTCCGGCGCCAATAGGCCGGACCTCGGTTTATGAACAGATTGTAGGGACGATGCTTGTCGAGCTCGGGGTCAAAGGCCCAAAGTTCCCTGCCCGTCGCCGAATCCAGAGCGACAGCGCGGCCAAAGGGGGTGGTCAGGTAAAGGACGCCGTCGACCTCCAGGGGGGTGCATTCAAAGGCAGATCGCACCGGATACTTCGATCCATCGCTGACGTCACCCGTATGGTAGGTCCAGGCGACCTTCAGATGAGCGACGTTGTCCCGGTTGATCTGGTCCAGAGCCGAATACTTCCGTGCGGCCAGGTCCCCTCCGTAGTGGGGCCATTCCTGGGCAAGGAGTTCCACGGTGGCTGCCGGCAGGCTGAGCACCAAGACGTGCAAGCCCCAACGCAGGTATGGAACAAGGCGCAGTAATCTCGAGTGAAGCTTCATGACGAACAGACCAATAACTTGAGAATCAACGGGTTGGCTTCGGGAATCGGTGGAGAAAGAGATTATAGGGGACCTATGCGGTTTTTCGGACCGGTTGGGAAGAGGAATCTCGCTGAATGCCCGCGCCATCCTGGGAAGGAACCTCCAGCGGCAGGTAGTTTCGTTCGGCTTTGCGGAAGGCCTGGTAGCGCGCATAGACTTGACGAGGCGTTTCCAGCCCCAAGACCGATCTCCAACTGCTGCCCCGGAAGGTATGGGCCAACATCTTGTGCCCTTGGCGAAGCACGAATCCGGGGCTATGCCACAGCGCCGTCGGGAAATGCCGTGTCTTGATCCAGCGCTCGGACTGCCAGCGAAGAAACTCGATCTCCTGAGCCGAAAGGTGCTCGGTCTTCACCACCGCGGTGGTGCCGTCGTATTCCTCCAGGGCTTCATTGATGATCAGATTGCGGGCGCGGAAGTCCAGGGTCATGGGAGTGCCTGGATAGGGCGTCGGGTGTTGGATATAGGGCCAGTCGATGTACTTCTTGGCGAACTCCAGGTTTGTCAGAATGGATTCCCGGGTATCGTCCGGATTTCCGACAATGAGTCCGCCGACCACGTAGATCCCGTTCTGATGGAGGTACTCGATCGCCCGAATGGAGGCATTGCCTACCGAGCGTCCATTCTGGCGCTCCTGGTTCTTGGAGCTGGCCCGCAGGAACTTCAAGTCTTCTTCCAGGATGTTTTCTATTCCCAGGAACACGTAGCGGAAGCCGGCCCGGCGCATGACAGGGGCCAGACGGTCCCCGTGGTTGGCCAGAGCCGAGGTCATGCCCTGAAGAATGTAGTCGACGTCGTTCAGACCGGCGTCGATGATTGCCTGGCAAAAGGCTTCAAAGCGGCGAACATTCAACGTGATGTTGTCGTCCACCAGGAAGACGGCCCGGGCTCCACGCTGGTAGGCGTCACGGATATCCTCGATGACCCGCTCGATAGGGTAGGTGTGGAAGTTTCGTCCCCGCATTTCGATGATTGAGCAAAAGCTGCAATCATAGGTGCAGCCACGTGAGGTCTCTACAACGTCAACCGGCCTTCCCAGCAAAGTGTATCCCTGGAGAACCCGGGAATCTCTGCGCGGCAGCTTGACCTCCTCGCCCGTCAGTGAGCTTACCGGGCGCTCCGGGTTATGGTGAAATCGGTCTCCCTGGCGATACGACAAGCCGGCGATGGCAGAGTAGTCCTTGCCGTTTTCCAGAGCTCGCAGCAACTCCCGAAAGGTCGCCTCTCCTTCCCCGCGAACGATAAAATCAGGCCTCCCGGGCGCAGGGCGGGTGTAGGCGACCCGATCCAGGCTGGGGTCATAGCCGCCCACCACGATATGAGCATCGGGCTTGATCCGGCGCACCAGGCTGATGATCTTTTGGGCGGTATGGCGCTGGAAAGTCATCACCGAAAGCCCGACCACATCCGGCTGATGCTCCTGAACCAGGCGAATGACGGTTTGACGAACCTGAGATTGCACCAGGATCAGATCGGCGACAGATACCCGATGATGTGGATCGACGTTTCCTGCAAGCGACGTCAGGGCTCCATTAGGCATGCGAATGGCCACGGTGGGCATGTGCTCGAACGAGTCCGGCATCGAAAAAAGCAGAATGTTCACCGGTACCTCCTGGGGAGTCGCTGCTGGTCAGCAGCATCCGGGACGTTCAGGTCACAACAATCTAGTAGATGAAATCCGCCTCGTAGCCGTGGGCCGTACTGGCTTGGCGTGCCTGTTCCGGGGGAGGAGCGATCGCGGCCAACTGTTGCTGCCACTTCAGCTTGACTTGCCGGAACGCACTCCGGTATTCGGGCTTCAGCGGCTTTGACGGCTTCATCTTGAGAGTGAGCGGATTGACAAAGACACCGTTTCGCCGTACTCGGTAGTCCAGGTGGGGGCCGGTGGACAGTCCTGTAGACCCCACGTATCCGATCACTTGGCCCTGGATGACTTTCGAACCCCTCCGCAATCCTCTGGCAAAGCGGGACAAGTGGGCGTAGTAGGTTGTAAACCCGTTGCCGTGCCTGATTTCAACAAGGTTGCCGTAACCCCCCTTCCATCCGCGGAACCGTACTCGGCCGTTGCCGGCAGCCACAACCCGAGTACCCGTAGGGGCCGCGTAGTCCACTCCGAGGTGGGGCCGTCGCTTTCGCAGGACGGGATGAAGCCTTCGGTAGGAAAATCGCGAGCTGATGCGGGAAAACTTCACCGGTGACCTTAGAAAGTCCCGTTTGAGCGATCGCCCGCGATCGTCGAAGTAGCCCGCCTCGCCCTCAGGATTTTCGAAGCGGTATCCGGTATAGAGTTTCCCGGCGTTGTGGAATTCCACGGCCAGGATGTTTCCATATCGGACCATTCGATCTTCCAGGTAGAGCTTTTCGACCATCAGGCGAAAGTGGTCCCCTCTCTGGATCTCGGTGTTGAAGTCAATGTCCCAGGAAAAGATCTCAGCCATGTCCAGGGCCAACTGATCCTTTTCCTGCAAGTCGGAGAGCGTGCCGAACAGGGAAGATTCAATGGTTCCAACCACCGGCAGTTCGCGCTTTTCGTACTCGATGGGGATCAGTTGAGCCCGAAAGTCATCCTCGCTGCGATCCACCGCCAGATACTTTTCGGAATCCACATGGTAGCGGAATGCGTTCAGCCTGCCGTCAGCGAGCTGTTCCAGCTCGAACCGATTCCCTGCCCGGAGCCTGGCCAGGTTGTAGACGGGCCGGCTGGCGCGAATCACCTGGTAAACAATCTCAGGAGAAAACCCGTGGGCGCTCATCATTTGGCCGAAGGTGGCGTTTCTTGCGACCCTCCCCTCGATCACCTTCAGT
>VXMN01000184.1:12285-12646 GCA_009841055.1 Acidobacteriota bacterium | reverse complement strand
GAGGGATCCACCCGGCGAATGCGGTGGTTACCGCTATCGGCTATGAAGAAGTTGCCAGTGTCATCTACTGCCAGGCCTTGGGGAAAATTAAGGCGCGCCCGGGCCGCCGGACCGCTGTCCCCACTGAAGCCGGTCTCTCCGGTGCCTGCGACCGTGGTGATAGTTCCCGAGGGATCTACCCGGCGAATGCGATCGTTGTCGGAATCCGCGATGTACAGGTTGCCGGCGCCGTCCGCGGCCACACCTCTCGGGCTGTCCAGGCGCGCCTGGGAGGCCCGGCCCATGTAGGCCAGGGTGTTATTAACAACTCCGGGGCCCCCCGGCAAGAGGGAATAGGGGGTGGCGGGGTGGGGGTGGAAAA
>VXMN01000184.1:0-12275 GCA_009841055.1 Acidobacteriota bacterium | reverse complement strand
GTCCAGGCGCGCCTGGACAGCCCGACCATTGTCTCCAATCTCACCACCCGCGAAGGTGTCGACTATCCATTGGTCCCTGGTGAGTTGCGTCGCCAGCGTGGTCGCCACGGCCTTGGGCGGCTCAGTCAGGACCGGATCGGGTCCGGGCACAATCCTTAGACCGATGAGGGTCAGGATGACCAGCCGGAAGCGCAATTTCTTCGGGATCGTCACAGGCGCCTCATCGGGCTTTTCCCATTGCGTGGGCCAAGTTTCCGCACGGCTTCAAAGGAATCCTTCGCGCAGGGGGCACTTCCTATCATTTGTACCTGTTCTGCTCGTGAAGGTCGGTCCATACGCTTGGCGGCGCGGGCGAGGACGACGGCGCCGACCAGTATCTTCCGGCAAATATCGCGCCTACCGCTAATCCGGCGCCAGCATCTCCGAGACCTGCTCGAAAACCTCCCCCACCTCGATGTCTCCCACTGGGATTTTTCTGATCACGCGGCTGCGGTTGCCCAAGGGCCGGTAGTGCAGGGGATCGCTCAGGCTGAAGAGGCCCAGGGTGGGAACGCCCAGGGCGGGGCCGAAGTGCATGGGGCCGGAGTCGTTGCTCACCAGGAGGTGGCAGCGGCTGATCACGGCGGCCAGGTCCTTGAGTCCAAGTTGAGGGGCCAGAGCGTAGCGGTTGGTTTTCAGGGAGGACTCGGCTTGCCTGAGAAGCGCCTCTTCCCCGGGCCCGCAGAGAAAGAGAACGCCCAGGTCGAACCGTTCGGCCAGCCTGTCGGCCAGGGCGGCAAAGCGCGTTGCCGGCCACATCTTGTCGGCGGCGCTGGCGCCCAGGTTCATGGCGATCAGGCGGGGATATCCGTCCATCCCCTTTTCCCGCAAGAACCGATTGGCCTTGAACCGGCTGTCGGCAGGGACTTCCAGGCGAATGTCCCGCTCCCCCGGACTTGCCCCCAAAGTTTCCACCAGGGAGTCGAACCGATCGGCCACGTGCAGGTTCTGGTTCTCGGGCACCGGGTCCAGGTTGAAGCAGAAAGGCAGATAGGAGGGCTCGTTCCTCTCGAGGCCGATCCGCCAGGGGGCGCGGCTGTACCAGGCCAGCAGGTTGGTTTCCCGAAAGCCGTGGAAATCGATCACCAAGTCGTAGCGGGCTTTGCGAAGCTCCCGGGCCGAACGGAGTGCGCTGAGGGCTCCCGACCACCAGGGGCTGTCACGCATGCCGATGCGATCGAACGCAATCACCCTGTCGACGGCGGAGCACATTTCCGGAACGCTAGCGTAGCGTTGATCCACCAAGGCGGAAATGTGGGCCGCCGGGAACCGCCGGCGCAGGGCCCGCAAGGCGGGGGCCAGGAGGACCAGGTCTCCCAGCCGGCCGTAGCGAATCACCAGAATCCTGGAAACATTGGAGAGAGTGACCATGGATGTGGGAGTCCGGTTCCCGACTGGCTTGCTGCCCGTCGGGTTTGGAGACTGCCGGCGAAGATTGTAGGGAAGCCCCTCGGCTCAGTCAAAGCAGGGAGATCTCACGGCAAAGAGGCCTCCCGGGCGGTCCGCCGGCGCCACCCGGAAAGCAGTTGCTTTGTTCGAACCGCTTGATTATGCTTTTTAGCCCTGCGAAACGTCCTTTTCACTCTTTATTTTGCGCTTGCAGGAGTCCAGCCATGTCCCGGGCGCCCTTACCTGGATTGTCTCGAAGGAAATTCCTTTCGGCCGCGCCGCTGACGGCCGCCGGGGGAATGGCCGCCGCTGTTCCCTCCCGCAAGAGGCCCCGCATCGCCGCGGTGGTCAGCGAATACCGGCGCTATTCTCACGCCCAGCACATCGTGGATCGATTCCTGTGGGGTTACGGTTGGGGCAACCGCCACCATCGCCCTCCAATGGACGTGGTCTCGGTGTACGTCGACCAGACTCCGGAAAACACCCTCATCCACGACCGTATGCGGCGATTCCCCAAGATGAAGAAGTACCCCACCATCGCCGAGGCCCTGACTCAAGGGGGGAGCCGGTTGGCCGTGGACGGCGTGCTGCTGATCGGCGAGCACGGCAAGTATCCCAAGAACGAGAAGGGACAGACCCTCTACCCCCGCTACGAGTGGTTCAAGGAAATCACCCGGGTCTTCCGCGACAGCGGGAGGAGCGTTCCCGTGTTCAACGACAAGCACCTTTCCTGGAAGTGGGAATGGGCCAAGGAGATGGTAGACATCTCCAGGGAGCTGGACTTCGCCTTCCTGGCCGGTTCCTCGGTGCCGGTGACGCCCCGGCTGCCCTCCATCGACATGCCCCTGGGGGTGGAGATCGAGGAGGCGCTCTGCCTGGCCGTGGGAGGGATGGACGGATACGACATCCACGCCCTGGAAGGACTGCAGTGCATGGTGGAGCGCCGGCGCGGGGGTGAAACCGGAGCCGCATCCATCCACGGCCTCAAGGGAGATCCCGTCTTCCAGGCCATGAATGCCGGATCCTGGGAGGCGGGCGGGTGGGACCCTGAGCTGTTCCAGGCCTGCCTCTGCCGCAGCCACAGCCTGACTCCCAGCCGCGAGGGGTTCAACCACGTCCTTCCCAGCCTGGAGGAAGTCCCGAAGCTGATCCCTGAGCGCACGCCGGTTGCCTATCGCTTCGAATACCTGGACGGCCTCAAGGGGACCATCCTGCTGATGGAGGGACTGGTGATGGACTTCACCTTCGCCGCCCGCCTCAAGGGGGGCGAGGTGATCTCCACCCAGATGTTTCTGCCGCCCCGGGAGGTCTGCAACTTCTTCAATCCGCAGTGTCATCACGTGGAGCAGATGTTCCTGACCGGGAAGGCCGGCTACCCGGTGGAACGCACCCTGCTGACCACCGGTCTGACTGCCGCCGGCGTCGAATCCGTCTGGCAGGGACAGAAACGCCTGGATACGCCCCACCTCGACATCCGCTACCAACCGACCCAAGAGTCCACCTTCTGGAGGAGTTGATGCTCAGCAGACGGACCTTCCTGGAAATCGCCGCGGCCTCCGGCCTGGCGGCCCATCTGGGCTGCTCCGTCGGGCCGCCCGCCAAAAAAAGAAAGAAACTGGCCATCATCGCCTCCATTTGGAAGTACCTCTCCCATGCGCAGCATTTCGGGGACCGCTTTCTGGTGGGCTACCCCCGCAAGGGCCGGTGGCATCACCCCGAAATGGACGTGGTTTCCCTCTACGTCCACCAGAAGCCCGAGGGAGATCAAAGCCAGGCCCGGGCCGACGAGTTCGGCTTTCAGGTCTACCCCACCATCCGGGAGGCCTTGAGGTGCGGCGGCGACAAGCTGGCGGTGGATGCCGTTTTGCTGATCATCGAGCACGGAGACTATCCCCGCAACGCCAAGGGACAGGTGCTCTATCCGCGCTACGAGTTCTTCCGGCAGGTGGTGGAGGTCTTCGAGCAGGATGGGCGCGCCGTTCCGGTGTTCAACGACAAGCACCTCTCCTACGACACGGCCAAGGCCAAGAAGATGGTGGCCGATTCCAAGCGGCTGGGGTTTCCCCTGCTGGCGGGATCGTCCCTCCCGGTGACCTGGAGAATTCCGGCCATCGAGTTCCCCCTGGACTGCGTCATCGAGGAAGCCCTGATGGTGGGCGTCGGCTCCTCCGACGCCAGCGACTACCACGCTCTGGAGGCCATGCAGTGCATGGTGGAGCGGCGCCGGGGTGGAGAGTCCGGCGTCAAGTCGGTGCAACTGATCCAGGGCGATGCCGTCTGGAAGGCCGGCGAGGAGGGCCGCTGGTCCAAGAGGCTGCTGGAGGCGGCGCTGTCGCGTTCCAACAAGCTGCTGGGAGACACCCTGATCGATGCCCGGCCCCAGGACTTGGCCAACAACGGCCAACTCCCCAAGATCGTCAAGGAACCGGCGGCCTACTTCATCGAGCACGCCGACGGCCTGCAGTCCACCCTGCTCATGCTGAACGGCGGTGTGCAGGACCGGACCTTTGCCGCCAAGCTGCAGGGTGAGCCGGAACCCCAGTCCCTGCTGTTTCAACTGCCGCCAATACCCAACGTCACCTATTCCGCATGCCTGGCGGAAAAGATCGAGGAGATGATCGAGACGGGGGAGGCTCCCTTTCCGGCGGAGCGGACCCTGATCGTCAGCGGAATCCTCGACCACTGCCTGGAATCCAAAGTCCAGGGCAACCGCAAGTTGGAGACTCCCGAGCTGCAGATCAGCTACCGGCCGCCCGAAGGCTCTCATTTCTGCAGGGCCTGACTCTGCCGGCAGGGACAGTTTCCGGGGCGGGATCTCAGCCGGACAGGAAGGAAGATTGGCAATGGAACATACCCGACGGACTTTTCTGGGCGCCGGGGCGCTGGGAGCGGCTGCCCTCGGAAATGCGCTGGCTGCCCCTGCAGCGGCCTCCGGCACGAAACCAGCCTCCCGTTCGGCCGGCGACGGCCGCCCCAAGCCCCCCGCTTATCGAATCATCTACAACTGGGACGGCGCCCCCCACGACTACTCGGAATTCCCGCAGTCTCAGGAACAGTTCCTGGACAAGGTCTATGCGCCCATGAAGGACACCCAGGTGGGGGCCCACTTCTGGTGCCTGGGCACCCATGAGGCCAAGTGGGCGTCCCAGGTCATGGAGATGGTGGGCGACACCGTGGACCGCAAGTACGACAGCGTCCGCTCCATGCGCCACAGCGAAGGGGTTCGGGCCATGCTGGAGCGGGGCGAGAACCCCTACCAGGCCGTGGTGGACCGGGGCCACGAGCTGGGTATGCAGGTCTATGCCTCCATCCGGATGAACGACAATCATTTTCGGGGCATGCAGGTCTCCGAGATGGCGAATACGAAGATGCGGGGACTGACCCAATTGCGGCGCGACCACCCGGAGTGGTGCCTGGGCCCGCGCCAGGCCCCCAAGTGGTTTGCGGCCTCCTGGAACTTCGCCATCCCCGAGGTGCGGGAGCACCGGCTGCGCCACGTGACCGAGGTCTGCCGCCTGGCGGATTGGGACGGCGTGGAGCTGGACTGGCAGCGGCACGCCTTCCACCTGCCCCTGGACGACGCCTACCGGCTGCGCTACACGCTCACCGACCTGCAGCGGGCGCTGCGCCGCATGACCGAGCAGATTGGGCGGGAGCGGGGCAGACCCTTTCACGTGGCGGTCCGGGTAGCCACCACCCTGGAGTCCTGCGGGCGCATCGGCTACGACCTGCCGGTCTGGATCAAGGAAGGGCTTTGCGACCTGGTCATCGCCGGGGGAGGAGCCGGCACCGACTACGGCGTCGAGGTGGAGGCCTTCCAGGATTTGCTCAAGGATTCGGGGATCCCCTTCTACCCGGGGTTCGACTCCGGTTTCTGGGGCCCCCATAAAAGCCTCCTGTCCCGCCGTCAGTGGAATACCGCCATGGTTCGGGCGGCGGCCAACGCCTATTGGGAGCGGGGAGCCGACGGCATGTACGTCTTCAACTGGCATGCCAACGAGAAAACGCGGCGGCCCCTGCTCACCACCATCGGAGCCCCGGAGACCCTGAAGCGAACCGACAAGGTGTACGCCACCCTCCATCGATACGTCGGCGGCTGGCCCTTCAGCGAGCCCAAGGAGGGAGCCTGGGCCGGAGCCGACTTCCACGACCGCATCTACGGAGAGACCCCCGTCAAGCTCTATCCCACCCTGACCGAGGATGGGCCCGGCTTTCACGTGGGGGTCTACGACGACACCCGGAAGGAGGCCCGGGCCGGGAGTCTGGACAAGATCGAGCTGCAGTTGGAGCTCAAGAATCATTCGGTGAACGACCGCGTCGAGGTGAGGCTGGATGGAAACCTGCTTCCCAAGCCCGAGATACGAAACGTGGCCGCCGAAGACCCGAACAACCCCTCCGACGTGGACGAGGACAGTTGGCTGGTGTGGGGCCTGTCGCCGGATCAGGCCGAGCGGGGCGTCCACCACGTCCAGGTGCGGCTGCTGAAGCGCGATCCCCGCATCCGGCCGCCCCTGACGGTGCAGAGCGTCGAGATCCACGTGAGCTATCGCCGCGGGTAAGCAGTTACATCCCGGGTTCCCCCTCCCACAGCCGGGAATCAGAGGGCGCCCCGGAATTGTCAGTTTGAGAGTTGCTTCGATTCCGAATAGAGAAGGAGTTTCCACTATGAAGCGGGTACACCGATTTTCACCATTGTTGGTTCTGCTGGTCTGCGGGGTGCTGATTTCCGGCCTTGCCGGCTGCACCGCCGGAAACGGGTGGCGGGCCCTCAACCAGGAGGTCATCGAGGAGCACAACGTCAAGGGACGGGAGCGGGATATACCCCATACCCAGGTCACGCCCAGCCTGGAGGCGGGCAAGACCGTTCCCTCGTCTGAGCTGCCGGTGATCGAGATCGCCGACGGCGTCCAGGCCAGCGTGGCCTGGGGCGAGGGCGTTCTGATGGAGCGCCTCAGCATGGAGGCGGGCAGCAGCTATCCCGAGCAGACGCTGGCTGAAGAGGTGATCACGCTGGTGGAGGAGGGCTCTGCGACCGTTACGGCCGGGGAGGAGACCTTCGAGTTGGCCAAGGACAGCCTGCTCTACCTGACGCCCGGCAGCAAGCGTTCCCTCAAGGCGGGCGAAAAGGGACTCAAGGCCATCGAGGTTTTCTCTCCGGTTCGGCTGGATCACTTGAGCCTGGCCGGAAAAGCGCACGCCGAGAACACCCTGGTTTCCTTTCCCGACCAGGGCGTGACCCCGTCCATCGAGCCCAACAAGGTCTACAACCTCAACGAGATCCAGTGGACGGGCCTGACTCCCCCGGCCAAGGACAAGAGCTACAAGCGCAGCCAGGCACTCTCCCGGCTGATCTGGGGGAAGAACGTCATGCTGAGCTGGATTCGCATGGACCCCAACTCCAATTTCCCGCTCCACATCCACCCCGAGGATCAGTTGATGGTCACCCTGCGCGGTTCGCTGGAGCAGGGCATCCTGGATGCCCGCCATCCCATAAACGGCAAGGAGCAGCACACGCACCTGCTGCCGGGCGGGATGGTCCACTCGGGCCACATGGGAGAGCATGGAGCCGATGCCCTGGACATCTTCTGGCCGGTCCGCCCCGACTACATTGCCTACGCGGAGAAGCAGAACGCTCTCTACAAGGAAGTCATCGACCCGGGGACCAAGCCCGTCAAGCTGGCCGAGGGATTCGTCTTCACCGAGGGACCCACCTGGCTGAAGGGGAATCTCTATTTCTCCGACATGCACTTCCGCGCCGACTGGTCGGCCGATGTCAGCAAGAGTCGGACCATCCGCATGTCTCCGGACGGCAAGTGGAAGGCGATCGCCAAGGGGATGCAGACCAATGGAACCATCGCCTCCAGGCGCGGGCACCTGCTGGTCTGCGACATGTTCGGGCATCGAGTCATCGAGATGAATCGCCACAACGGCAGTATCCGGAGGACGGTGCTCTCCAGGGTCGGCGGCAACCGCATCGACGGTCCCAACGATATCGTGATGGACCTGAAGGGCGGCATTTACGTCACCGATCCCCAGTTCATCCCGGACGCCAAGAAGATGCCGGGAACCCAGGTCTACTACCGTGACCCCAAGGGCAGGAGCAAGGTGGTGATCCCGGCGGGCGAATACGCCTTCCCCAACGGGGTGGAGATCTCTCCCGACGGCAAGACCTTCTACGTCAACAACACCTGGCAGCAGCCCGGCGAAAACTTCGTCTGGGCCTACGACGTCCAGGAGGACGGCTCCCTCACCAACAAGCGCAAATTCGCCATGCTGAACCTGGGACCGGACGTGCTGGATGCCGAGGAAGTGAAGGACCGCTTCAACTCCCAGGCTGACGGAATGGCGGTGGACATGGACGGCCGCATTTACGTGGCCACCCTCTCGGGCGCTCAGATCTTCGACGCCGGCGGCAACTACGTGGGAACCATCTGGTGCCCGCAGTTTCCGGTCAGCCTGACCTTCGGCGGCAAGAACTACGACGTGCTCTACATGGTGGGGCAGTCCTCGGTCTGGTCCATCCAGACGAAAGTGAAGGGATTCCGGTACCCGGAGGGAATGAACTGAGTGGATGGTGGTCAGTGGTTAGTGGTTAGTTTTTTTGATCGATGCGATTAGCATCCTGGTGGTCTCGGAGCAGTCCTTCAATGAGTGCAACCAGGTCAAAGGGTGCTTGCCTGATCCCGATGCCCTCCACTGACCACTCACTCGCAAACCCCCTGTCTTGACGACTTACTGGAACGCCCAGGCTGGCGCCTGGGAGAATGATGATTGAATAGCCCTATCCCCTAGCAGTGTTGTGGTTTAGGGGGAGCTGCGAGGCAGCGGTTGACGTGGGTCGCTTGAAGTAGCGCCTGCAACAAGTCTTCCTAATAGAGCAGCGTAGCTGCGGCTCAGGGTAGCCCCGGGTGTCAACCCGGGGTCGTATGAATCCCGCGCTGACTCAGCCGCGAAGGCGGCGAATAAGTGGCGTCGTTCGAGATTGCACCGACGTGTCGAAACCACGTTTATTGGTCCCGTGTTTGACCCTTTATGAGCCGCACGGGAGGGCGGGGGCTGGCCGATCACTACCACAGGAGTCCTAAGCCAATGCAAAACCGAATGAAGGCCTTGCTGCGCGAGGGCAAGGCTGTCTTTTCCTGCACCATTCGAACCCCTCATCCCAACCTGGCCGAGATCGGCGGTCTGGCAGGGTACGAGTGCATCATGCTCGACGCCGAGCACGGAACCATCAGCAGCGACACCCTGGACGCCATGATCCTGGCCGTGCGGGCCACCGGGGCCACTCCCATCGTGCGGGTGCCGGGAGTGGAGCGGACCCTGGTCAAGCAGGCCCTGGACCATGGAGCCGACGGCATCCTCTTTCCCCATATCACCAGCGCCGAGGACGCCAGGGCGGCGGTATCGCTCTGCAAGTACCCCCCGCAGGGAAGGCGGGGCGCCGGGCCCGGACGCCCCATCGACTATGGGCTGGGGGACGCCCGCGCCTACCTGGATCAGGCCAACGATGAGGTCCTGGTGGCGCTCATGCTGGAGGAGCCGGCCGCCGTGGAGCAACTGGAGGCCATTGCAGCCGTTCCCGGTATCGATATCTTCAACATGGGTCCCTGGGATCTGTCCACGGCCTATGGACACCCCATCGAGACCCGCCATCCCCTGGTGCTGCAGGCCCTGGACAAGGCTCTGGAAGTCGGCAGGAAACACGGCATCCACGTGGGCGTCTCTCCCGAGGACGATGAGCACGTCAAGCAGCTCTACGACATGGGCGCCCGCTTCTTCGAGTCGGTCAACCTGGAAGGCTTCGTGGCGGAGCGACTGGTCGACTATCGCCGGGCCTGCCAGCCGTAGTGACGTGGGGCGGCGTTTCTTTGGAAGAGCACCGCGTTCCCGCACGGGTGCTTCCTATTCGCCGCATTCGCGGCTGGGTTGGTGCAGAACCGATACGACCCCGGGTTGCCACCCGGGGCTACCCTGAGCCGCTGCTACGCAGCTCTATAAGGATGGCTTGTAGGGGGCGTCTCGCCGGGTAACACACGTCAACCGCAGCTTCGCAGCTCTCCCATAAGCCACAACACTGCCAGGGGGAACGTGCTTATTTACTTGGAATGATGCGTTTGCAAAAATCGGCAGAGGGATCGTTTCCGGGAATGGCTACAAAAGGTACAAGAACACAAAAGGAACTATCGGATCGTCAAGGCTCGAAATCAAGCAACTCATTTTGTGCCCTTTGTGCTTTTTGTGGTGAATACCGGAGCTACCAGCCCGTCACCTTCGCCGCCTCAATGTCATTCCCGACTTGGAATTTTGCAAAAGGCTCGGTTCCATTTGCATTTGTGTTTATTCGTGTCCATTCGTGGTTCGTTTTTGTTAGAGATCGACCGTTTTCCCTCGTAATGATCCTTGGGCAGGGCTGCTGCGGAAGTCGCTATAATAGCCTTCGGGAAATTCACGGGCGAGGAGTTCCTCAATCATGAAGCCACAGACCCTGTTCGACAAGATCTGGACAGCCCACCTGGTTCGGGAGGAGCCGGGTCAGCCCTCGCTTCTCTATATCGACCGCCACCTGGTCCATGAAGTGACCTCGCCGCAGGCGTTCGAGGGCCTTCGACTGGCGGGACGGCCGGTTCGCAGACCCGATCTCACCTTTGCCACCATGGACCACAATATCCCGACGACCGACCGCCAACTGCCCATCCGGGATCCCATTGCAGCCAAACAGGTGCGGACGCTGGAGGAGAACTGCCGTGCCTTCGAGATCACCCTGTTCGATCTGAACAGTCCGTTCCAGGGTATCGTGCACGTGATCGGTCCGGAACTCGGTTTGACGCTTCCCGGGCTGACCCTGGTGTGCGGAGACAGCCACACCTCCACCCACGGCGCCTTTGGAGCCCTGGCCTTCGGGATCGGCACCAGTGAGGTGGAACATGTGCTGGCCACCCAGTGTCTGCTCCAGGACAGACCCAGAACCCTGTTGGTCCAAGTGGAAGGCACGCGCCCCTATGGTGTTGAGGCGAAAGATATTATCCTTTCCATTATCGGCCGGATCGGGACCAGCGGCGGGGCAGGGTCGGTGATCGAGTACGCCGGGGAAACCATCCGGGACCTCACCATGGAAGAACGCATGACCGTTTGCAACATGTCGATCGAGGGAGGAGCCCGAGCCGGGATGATCGCCCCGGACGACACGACTTTCAACTATCTCCGAGGTCGAAGGTACGCTCCGGCCGATTTTGAAGAGGCCGTTGCCGGCTGGAGAAGACTGGCCAGCGACCCGGGAGCTGAATTCGACAACATCATCCACATCGAAGCCGCAGGCTTGAGTCCACAGGTGACCTGGGGCACCAATCCGGGACAGGTGGTCCCGATCGATTCCCGGGTTCCCGACCCGGCGGAATTCGACGATCCCAACGCCCGCAAGTCTGCCGAACGAGCCCTGGACTACATGAATCTGAAGCCGGGAACGGCGCTGGTGGACATCGCGGTGGATCGGGTCTTCATCGGATCCTGCACCAATTCCCGTCTCGAGGACCTCCGGTCGGCGGCCCGCTTCGTCAAGGGGAGGCGCGTTTCTTCCGGGGTTCAGGCCATGGTGGTGCCCGGCTCGCAACAGGTCAAGTGGCAGGCCGAAGAGGAGGGGTTGCACCATTTGTTTCGGGAGTCCGGATTCGAGTGGCGTGAATCGGGGTGCTCGATGTGCCTGGGGATGAACCCCGACATCCTCAGCCCGGGCCAGCGGTGCGTGTCCACCTCCAACCGCAATTTCGAGGGGAGACAGGGAAAGGGAGGCAGGACCCACCTGGTCAGTCCCGTCATGGCGGCGGCCGCAGCCATTGAAGGACACCTGGTGGATGTCAGGCAATACGATCTGAAGGGAACATCCTCCTCCAACCCGTCCTGACCTCTGCACAATCGCCGAGAATACCGACATGGAACCCTTTGACAGAGTACGCGGATTGGTGGCGCCGCTGGATCTGCCTAACGTGGATACCGACCAGATCATCCCCAAGCAGTTCCTCAAACGGATCGAGCGGACCGGCTTCGGCCAGTTTCTTTTTTACGATTGGCGTTTCCTGGAAGGGAAGGCCCTCAATCCTGAATTCGAGTTGAATCAGGAGCGCTATCGGGGGGCAAGCATCCTGGTCACCCGAGCCAACTTCGGATGCGGGTCCTCGCGGGAGCACGCCCCCTGGTCCCTGCTGGACTACGGCTTCCGCTGCATCATCGCTCCCTCGTTCGCAGATATTTTCTTCAACAACTGTTTCAAGAACGGTCTGCTCCCGGTGCGCCTCTCCGAGGAGCAGGTGGAAGCCATTATTCAGCGCGTTCGCGTATCGCCCGGTTTTCAAATGACGGTTGACCTGCAAGAAGAGCAGATTCAGGCCGAAGACGGGATGAGCTACGACTTCCAGGTCGATCCCTTCCGGCGCCGCTGCCTCCTGAACGGTTGGGACGATATCGGCCTGACGCTGCAGCATGAAGACCTCATCTCCCAATTCGAATCGCGAAGCGCCCCGCCTCTGCCCCCCATATCGGCCTGAGCCCGACCCAAGTGATTTCAGACGAGGACCCTGCTGACCATTGATCATGCCACCGGACAAGTGGAAAAGAGTGTCGGTGGAATTGGCGTGAAACCCAGATTCCTGGCTATCGCCCCCTGAGTCCTCCCGCGCCACAATAAACGAACCACGAAGGCCCCCCACGCGTGACGGCTCTGCCGAACGGGCTGTGCTGCGGCCCGACAAGTCGGCGTAGGCCCCCTCGAGGAGCAAGAGCGATGGGAAGAGGACCCACCGAGCGCGGGCGTCCCGCCCGCGAGCGCCAGGCTAACTGGTGAAGCGTAGCCGGTG
>VXMN01000266.1 GCA_009841055.1 Acidobacteriota bacterium | reverse complement strand
TCGTTGTGTCTGTGATTTGTATTAGAGAGAGGGTGTCGGCGTAGTTGTAGCCGCTTCGCAAGGCCAGGCTGTTTGCGGCCAGGATCTCGGGCCTCATCTTGAACTTGGCTTCGATCCAGGAAAGCGTCGGCTCCAGGGGACGATCGTACAGCCAGTAGGTGATTCCGAGCGCAAAGAAGTTCTTGCACCGGTCCGCATCCCTCCTGGGAAGATTCAACTCCTGGAGCGCCTTGCCATTCAACTCGTTCAAGGGAACCGCAATCAGGCGATAACCCGACAGGCTCCCGTCCTCCAGGGGGTTGGATCCATAGCCCGCCTTCTTCAGATTCAAGGGCAAGAAGGTATTGGAATTGGCAATGACAATGCCCCCCGGCTCAAGGTCCGACAAGTGCACCCTGAGAGCCGCCGGGTTCATGGCCACCAGAACGTTGGGCTGATCGCCGGGAGTCCGAATGTCTCGACTGCTGAAGTTGATCTGGAAACCGCTCACGCCCGGCAGCGACCCGGCGGGCGCGCGAATCTCGGCCGGAAAATCGGGGAGGGTGCTGATGTCGTTCCCGAAGATCGCCGAGGTGTTGGTGAACTGGGTTCCGGTCAACTGCATGCCGTCGCCCGAGTCCCCGGCAAACCGGATGGTTGCGTTCTCGATCTCGACAACGGCCCGGTCCGGCTTGTGGTCTTTTTCGGTGGTTGTGGCAGGCACGGTGGTTGAGATTTTCGCTCCTTGAAGCTCAACTTCCCAATAGGACCCCGATACCGGCGAAATCCTTCTTCAGGCTCCGTCCGGCTCGCTGAAATTCTGATCGGGCCTGGGAGGAAGGGCCAGTACCTCCTGGGGATAGCACTCCAAAAGATAGTCGACGATATTGATCACGGACAGACAATCACAGACGCGATTGGCCGAATCGACCAGCGGAATATGGCGGTAGCCGCCCTCGTTCATTAAACGAACCGCATCCAGAAGAGAATCGTCAGGACTCAGGACCGCCGGCTCCGGCGTCATGAGGTCACGAATCGGCCGTTCCAGACCTGGCTGGCTACGTCCGACCACCTTGCGAATCAGGTCTCTTTCGGTAAATATTCCCAGGAGGTTGGAGTCCACCGCCACCAGGGCGCAACCGTTGCGCCGTCGCTGCATGGTTGAGATGGTGTCCCCCAGACTTGTTTCCGGGGCCACGCAAACCATCTCCTTCAGCTGCAGGTGCCGAATTTTGGTCTCGCGTAGGGTCAGCTCCACGCTCATGGCTTCAAACCCTGCATCTTGCATCCACTCCGGCCTGCCACCATCGAACTCGGTTAGCCCCATCATAACACATATATACCGCTCCAAACGGCTTGCGCCCAGTAGGTGATCAACCCCGACCCCGCCCTGCATCGTAGCGCTGAATTCCAGGGTGAAACAGGGGTGCTCCAGACAAGTGATCAGTGGCTAGTGGTTAGCCCCGCATCCGCCCTGCCGTGCGGATCATGGGAGAGTGAAACAGGTTGGTTTCAGTTGCTGAACGTGTCGATTAAACAACTATCCACTAACCACTGGCCACTATTCACTTTTCACCTGGTTGCGCCGCCGTCCCACAAACCCGAGCGTCTCGTAAGGGGTGAAACAAGCGTGCTCCCGACATAGTCAATCGACCACCAGAACGGCCGTGCCCTGAATCGTTCCCGACCGCAGCGCCGACAGGGCCTGGTTGGCGTCGCTCAGAGCAAAGGGATTGACGTGGGTTGCGAGGGTGACCCGGCTCGCCAGCTCCAGAAACTCTTCGCCATCGCGCCGGGTGAGATTGGCGACCGAGCGCACCGCCCGCTCTCCCCAAAGGATCGAATACGGAAAGGCTGGAATATCGCTCATGTGGATACCGGCGCAGATGACCGAGCCCCCCTTGGCTACCGCCTTCAGGGCCGCTGGAACCAGCTCACCGGCAGGGGCGAAGATGATGGCGGCCTCCAGAGGCGCCGGCGGCTCCTCACCCGATTCACCCGCCCAGACCGCCCCCGAGCGAAGAGCGAACTCCTGGCTGGCCCGGTCTCCGGACCGGGTGAAGGCGTAGACCTGCCGGCCTTGGTGAAGAGCCGCCTGAACCAATAGATGGGCCGCGGACCCAAACCCGTAAAATCCGACCCGCCTGGCCTGGCCGGTCATTCTCAGAGACCGGAAGCCGATCAGGCCCGCGCACAGGAGCGGGGCTGCCTGAACATCGGAATAGTTCGGTGGAATCGGGAAGCAGTAGCGCTCGTCAGCCGCCGCGTATTCGGCATAGCCTCCGTCCCGATGATAGCCCGTGAAACGAGCCCGATCGCACAGGTTCTCTCTGGAGGACCGGCAGTAGCCGCAGCGGTTGCAGGTCCAGGCCAGCCAGGGAACCCCCACCCGGTCCCCCGGACGCAGTCGGGTGACTCCCGGACCGCGACCGGCCACCGTTCCCACGATCTGATGTCCGGGAACCAGCGGCAGCCTGGCCTCCGGCAGCTCGCCGTCCAGGATGTGGAGATCGGTGCGGCAAACCGCGCAGGCAAGGACCCGGAGGAGCACCTGGCTCGGCCCGATCCCGGGCTTGGGCAGGTCCCGTTCGACCAGGGGCCTGCCCGGAGTCTCCAGAACCATGGCCTTCACGACGAAGCTCCGGTATTCTCGGGATCAGAACGTCGCAATGGGATTCAGAGGGGAGCCGGTGGCGCCGGGAACCGGCAGCGGGGCCACGGTCATGAGGAACTCCCACCGTTTCCTGGTCTGGGCAGCCTCGCCCACGGCTTCCAGGTCCAAGACGTCCAGGATAGGTGTTCCCATCCCCACAATCAGTACCATGTGAACCGGCAGGAAGGAATCCTTCACTTGAGAGGGCATGACGTCGGTAGCCAGATCGCTGCCCACGATGGCCACGTCGCGCTCTTTCAGCCAGGGCAGGCAGGACGCGTGCAGACCGGCCGAATTCTGCATGATGTCCCACCCCCCCTCGGCGCGCCGCCTGGCCCAACGGCCGGTCCGTAGCAGTAGGGCATCTCCCGAGCCCACCCGGACCCCAGCCTTCTTCTCCCAGGCTTCCAGGTCTTCAGGATAGATGGCCTTGTCCCCCGGGAGATAGTCCACGTCCCAAAGGCGGGGCATGTCCATAAGGACAGCCCGGGTAAAGATTCCGTCCTTCATGGTGTGGACGGAAAGCTTGCCGGCCCCGCTCCGGGTGACTTCGTCCCTGGAGAAACCGTTGTACATCTTTCCCTGGTAAAAGAAGTGGCACAGGGCATCCATATGGGTGGTGGTGAAGCCGTGGTAGCTCACCGCGAACCTGTCGTTTGCCCCCACGGAGTCGGGCTTGAAACTCTCGGGCAACATCTTGTGCTCGAAGGGAGGCGATCCGTCCTGCTCGACCTTGATGGCGTCGTGCGCCATCGAAACCGAGAAGCCCTCCTGCACCAGGGCGGCCGCCTGCTTGCGCTTTTCGGCCGTGATCAGGTTGATGGTCCCCAACTGGTCGTCCGCCCCCCAACGGCCCCAGTTGGAAAGCGAGGTCATCATCCGGTCCACATCCTTGCTGGTCAGGTTCTTGGAACTTCGACAGACAATGACCGGGGCCATCGCCGTCAACAGCAGCACATGGGTGATGACAACGAATCGGGACAGTTTCATCGTCTTGGTCCTCCCGTAGGAAAAGCGCCGCGTCGCCGGTAGCTTTCCAGTCTTTGGCTCCGACCGGATCCACCCTTCTCGGCCGGGGGGCGATTCACCCGCCGAGGGCCCGCGCTTCGATAGTTTATCGATGCCCAACCGGCTCTTCAATCGTTTTGACCGGTGAGGCGAACAAGTCGACCGGCTGCCGGAACAGAGGCTCGAAAGCTGCACTATAATGCAGACGGCATGTTAATGAGTCGAGACGGATTCAAGCTATTCGCCTATCTGGGGATCAGCGCTTTGCTGAGCTTCACCGTGTGGACCATGATCCTGGTCCCGGACTACCTGTCCCACCAGGGATGGCCGGCGCAGAAGATCGGCTGGGCCATGGGCCTGTTCTTCATTGTTGCTCTCTTCTCTCAGGTTTTTTCAGGCCACCTGGCAGACCGCATCGGGAACGTACCTACGGCCCTGATCGGCACCGGCATTGCCTTGGGCGGATGCATCTTCTATTGGGTTGCCCTCAGGTGGCCGGATGCCATCTTTGCGGCTCGCGCCTTACACGGAGCCGGGGCTGCCATGGTCGGCGCCGGCGCTCTCTTTCATTTGGTGAGATCGGTACCCCAGAACCTCAAAGGGCGGGTGATGGGTTATTTCGGCCTGCCGGGGTTCGTGATGATGGGCGTGGGGCCCTTGATTGCCGAGAGGTTGCGTCATTCCTGGGGGATGGCTGGTGTGTTCACGCTCATTCTGGTCAACTTCGTGGCGGTTGGCGTACTTCTCCGCTGCCTGCCGCGCCCCCTGGCTCCCAAGGGCACTCGACGGGAACCGTTCAGCCGCGCCTTCAGAGAGAGTTTTCCCAATTTGAGGCCGGTCATCTTTTTTGCCTTTTGCTTCGGTTTCGGCTTGTCTGCCTGGAACAGCTTTTTGGCCCCCACGGTGAGCGAGATCGGAAGCGGCGCCATCTCCGCCTTTGGCGTGGGTTACGGTTCAGGAGCCCTGGTGAGTCGCCTCGGCCTGAGTCAAAAGCTGGACAGGGGCAAGAATCGCCTGATCGCCATCTCCAGCCTGACCCTCTACGGGGTGGGGCTTGCCTTGATTCCGCATGCAGACCATCCCTGGCATCTGGGTATGATCGGGCTCGGGTGCGGCGTAAGCCACGGCCTCTACTACCCCGCCCTGAGTTCCTTTGCCGCGGCGCGTTTCCATCCTCTTCACACCGGAAGCGCCATGAGTCTCTACATGTCCGCGTTCAGCCTGGGAATGTTTCTGGGTTCCCCCTTTTGGGGGTACATTGGAAACCAATGGGGATACCTCTGGATCTTCACGGCGGCGGGCCTGTTTGTGTTCTGCTCGACGCTGATCTTCCTGATTTCGCGCTCCTGGTCCAGGGCAAGAAGGCTGATCTGGCCTTACAGTGCTGTCACGTCTCAGAAATAGGAGGGCCAAATTCCCAAGAGAGAACACTACTCGGCGGGCCCGTTGATTTAAGATAGAGAGCCCTCGGTCGGGAGGCACAGACGAATTCGGAAACCTGGGAGAAACAGGCTATGGAGACACAATACAATCAGAGTATTGAGACGGGGATCGATCCGGGCCCCTTCGCCGAGCTCGACACTGTCACCGTGCTGTTGCCGATGCCCTTTCGGGGTGGACGGCTGGACGGGCGGGCACACGCCGGGAACGTGGACTACTTGCTGGAAAACTGTTTTCTGGATGAAGGGCGGAGGAGGGTCATCGGAATCGGAGGAACCAGCCTGATTCACCACCTCGACCGGAAAACCCTGCTGGAGCTGGTTCGGTCAACCGGTCGGCAGCTGGGTTCCGAGGCGCTCTTCATGGCAGGGGTCATTCCCACGCCCCCGTCGGAAGCCAGGCAATTCATCCTGGAATGCCTGGACCTGGAGAGGCCTCCCGACTACTTTCTGCTGATGCCCATACCCGGTCTGTTCAATCCGGAAGGTGTTGAAGCCGAGCTTTCCGCGCTGTCGGAGTTCTTCGAAAAGCAAGGGGCGGGGCGCTTTGTCCTCTACCTGCGCACTGGCCGCCTGAACGCAGCCTATGCTAGACTCGCCTCCAGACTTGCCAACATTGCCGGCATCAAGGTGGGCACCCATCCCGGAGACGTGCAGGTGCTGCACGCCGCGGTGCCCCCCTCCAAACGGGTCCTCTGGGGAGTGGGCGATCGGGTGACGGCTGCCGCCCGCCTGGGCGCGCGGGGCCACACCTCAGGACTGACGCTGATCTGCCCCCGCCTCTGCGATGCCATCAACAACGCCTGCCGGCGCGAGGACTTCGAGGCCTGCGCCAAGTTGGAGCAAGTGATTTCGGGTCTTGAAGAGATCCGTTTCATGGAGGACAGGATCTACAACTACTCCGCCGTGGTCGCCGCCTGCCAACTGGGTGGATTCCGGGACATCGACCTGGGAGAAGGGGGTCCGTTCAACGCCCCGCCGCCACCGTCGATCCTGCGGCAAATTGCCCAATGCGTGGAGCGTTTGAAACCCTACCACTGACCGGCCCGGCGGATCGAGCCGGAGCAACCCAGCGAGTCGGCGAATCGAAGCCCCTTTTTTCGGGCGAGCGGGTGCAGGGATGACCGGGAATTCCCCACAACTCACCAGCAGCGGCCGGGAATCCAGGGTCGGCGTCGAGCTCGCCGGGAACCTGGCGGATTCCGAGGCCGACATCCTCGAGCGGATTCAAGAGCGCGTTCTGTGGCTGAGCATGCAGATCGTGCACTACGCCAATTCCCTGCGGGAAAACGGCGCCGGCGCCAAGGTCGGGGGCCACCAGGCCAGTTGCGCCTCCATGGTCAGCTTGATGACCGCCCTCTATTTCCACTCGCTACGATTTGGAGACCGGGTCTCCGTCAAGCCCCACGGCTCCCCGGTGTACCACGCCATCCAGTATCTCCTTGGCAACCTGCCCGAAGAGAAGCTCCGCCAGTTTCGCAGCTTCAACGGACTTCAGTCCTATCCCAGCCGTACCAAGGACGTGGACCAGGTCGACTTTTCCACCGGGTCGGTGGGTCTGGGAGCCGTGGTTCCCAACTTCGCCCGGCTGACCCGGCAGTTTGTGCGCGACCATTTCGGGCACCCCCGGCGCAACCGTTTCATTGCACTGATGGGCGATGCCGAGCTGGATGAGGGAAACGTGTGGGAGGCCCTGGGCGAAGAAACCCTGCAGGAGCTGGGCCAGGTCCTCTGGATCGTCGACCTGAATCGCCAGAGCCTGGACCGCGTCGTCCCCAGCGGCAAGGCCCAGAAGATCGAGGAGATGTTTCGCATCAACGGCTGGCGTGTGCTCGAGTTGAAGTATGGCCACAAACTGGAAGGGGTTTTCAGACGTCCCCACGGCCAGAAGCTGAGACAGCGCATCGACCTGATGAGCAACGACGAGTACCAGAGCCTGCTGCGCATCGAGGACGGAGAGAAGATCCGGCGGCGGCTGGTCAACACCCCCGACGGCCAGGACCAGGAGCTGCTGGAACTGTTGAGCAGCTACTCCACCGATGAAGTCAAGCCTCTGCTGGCCGATCTGGGCGGCCATGACCTGCGCAAGATCCTGGAGGGGCTGGACGAGGCCGACCGGATTACCGACCAGCCGGTCGTCATCATCGCCTACACCATCAAGGGCTGGGAGCTGCCGATCGCCGGAGATCCCCTGAACCACGCCAAGCTCCTGACCTCGGATCAAATGGCTGAGCTTCAGTCCCGGCTGGGGGTCGTTTCCGGAGAAGAATTCGCCCGATTCCCCCCGGGAGGCCGCGAAGACCGGTTCATCCAGTCACGCCTCGAGCTTCTCAATGGAACTGCCAAGGCGGTAGCGCCGCCTGCAGCCGCGCCTCTCCCGATTCCCGCCAGCCTGGGGTCCGGCTACCGTGGCGACCTCTCCACTCAACAAGCCCTGGGGAGCCTGCTCACCGCCTTGAGCCGCATTCCGGAGGTGGCGGCCCGCATGGTGACGACGTCCCCCGACGTGTCCATTTCGACCAACCTGGGGGGATGGATTCACAAGATGCGGGTCTACAGCCCCGAGGAGAAGATCAATTTCTTTCGCGAGAATGCCGTGGCCTCCATGCTCAGCTGGGAGCAGTCCCCCAAGGGACACCACATCGAGCTGGGCATCTCGGAAAACAACCTGTTTCTCCTGCTGAACATGCTCGGACTGTCGCAGGAATTCTCCGGGGAAGTGCTGCTTCCCTTCGGAACGGTCTACGACCCCTTTATCGGACGCGGGCTGGATGCGCTGACCTACGCGGCCTACACGGAATCCAAGTTCATTTTCGCCGGCACCCCGTCGGGAATCACCCTGAGTCCCGAGGGAGGCGCTCACCAATCCCTGATCACGCCCTCCATCGGCATGGAAATGCCCAACCTGGTCTACTACGAACCCACCTTCGCCCAGGAACTGGAATGGATCTTCCTGGCCGGCCTGCGGAACCTGCTGGACCGCAAGCGAGGCCGGATTCTCTACCTGCGGCTCTCCACCCGCCCGGTGCCGCAGAATCTCTTTCCAGCCGACCGGCAAACAGCTCCCCAGCGGTTGGAGCGCCTGCGCCGTGAGGTCCTGCGGGGCGGATATCGACTCCTGGATCACGGATCCGCCCCCGGGTACGCTCCCGGCAAGAACGTCCTCAACATCTTCACCTGCGGGGTGATGGTGGTCGACGCCCTGGAGGCCAGCCGAAGACTCGCTCGCGAAGGCATCTTCGCCAACGTGATCGCGGTCACCAGTCCCGACCTGCTCTTCCGGGGCTGGCAGCAGGCCGGCAAGCTCAGGATGAAGAACCCCGAAAACCGTTTCACCTTTCACCTGGAGGGCCTGATCCCACCCTCGGAGCGCCGGGTCCCCGTCGTCACCGTACTCGACGGCCACTCCCACGCGCTCTCCTTTATCGGGAGCGTGTTCGGCAGCCAGGCGCTGTGTCTGGGCGTGGATGAATTCGGACAGTCGGGTCAGGCCGAGGAGCTCTACGACCATTACCAGATCGGCGTCAAGGCCATCTCGCAGGCCGCCCGCCAGGTGATCCGTCGAGGTTAGCCCACGGGCTCACGCCAAGGGCTGTTGCAGGGTGAGGCAGTGAAGGGTGCCGAGCCCCCAGACCAGATCCAGACTGTGAATGCCGACCACGGAACGCTCCGGGAACAGCCGGCTGAGCCGGCGTAGCGCCAGGGGGTCGTTGGGGTCGTTGAAGGTGGGGACCAGGACCGTCCGGTTGGCGATGTAGAAGTTGGCATAGCTGGCGGGCAGACGCTCCCCTCTGAAGAACAGCGGCCGCGGCATGGGAAGCTCAACCACCCGAAAGGGCCGGCCGTCCTGGTCGGTGGCCTCCGCCAGCCGCCTCCGGTTTTCCCCCAGAGTCTCGTAGTTGGCGTCCCGCCGATTGGATTCCACGGAAACCACCAGGGTGGTCGGGTCTACGAAGCGGGCGATGTCGTCCACGTGGCCGTGGGTATCGTCGCCGGCAATCCCTCGACCCAGCCAGATGACTTTGCTCACGCCGAGGCAGTGCCGAAGGATACCTTCCATCTCCGCCCTGGAGGCGCCCGGGTTGCGCGCCTGGACGGGGCTGAGCAGGCATTCCTCGGTGGCGACCAGGGTTCCCCGGCCGTTGACGTCGATGCCGCCTCCCTCCAGGACGATCCTGCGCCCGCCGGGTTCCATCTCGGGCTGACGGCACTTCAGGCCGAGCAGACGAGCGATGGCGGCGGGAACGGCATCGTCGCGCCGCCAATTGGAATACCTGGCCCAGCCGTTGAATTTCCAGTCCAGAATCCCCATCCCGCCCTGCCCCGCACCCCCACCCCCGACGCAAATCCGGCCGCTGTCGCGCCGCCCCCCACGGGTTGTGGCCCCCCCGTGGATTTCGACGGAAGCCCAAGACACCCCGGCCTGTGAAAGCAGCCTGCGGGCCCGATGCTCCAGCCGCCCGTTCTCCACCAGGATCCTTACCCGTTCGTGACGGTGCAGGTGGCGCACCACCTCGCCAAAGACCCAGGGAATGGGTGCGAACTTCCCGGGCCAATCGGCCCGATAGTGCGGCCAGGCGATCCAGGTGGCCTCGTGAGGCTCCCATTCCGCCGGCATGCGGTAACCGTCGGGTGTCGAAATCAGGCCCATCGGGTTCAAGGGATCGGACCCTCCCGATTCAAAGCTGCTTCACGGTATATCCCTGCTTTTTCAACAGTTCCACAACGCTCTCCGCGCCCACCAGGTGGAGCGCTCCGACCACCACCAGGGTGGTTCCCCGTTGATCCAGCAGGGGCTTGAGTTGGAGCACCCAGTTCTTGTTTCGATCGACAACCAGTCTCCGATACAGGTCGGGATAGTCCTCGAAGCTCGTCTCCATCAACTCCTCCAGAACCTCGACTTCCCCTTGGGACCAAGCTTGCACCAGTTGTTCCGTTTCTTCCTCCAGGAGATCCAGGTCTCCCAGCGTCTGCCGGAGCAATTCTTCCTGCAACCTGTCGGACATTCCGTCGAACAGGTCCAACTGGTACTCCATGGTTTCCAGAGCGCCGATTTCCTTTCCGGCCTGCTTGCCCTGGTCGAAGTAATAGCGGTCGACGCCGTGCCTGGGATCGAATCCGAGTGCCTGCAACTTGAAGAGGGTAAGAGTCAGACTGAGAGACCAGGGCTTGAGGTTGCTGAGCCGGTCAAAGGGCAGGCCCAGCGCTTCGGTTTTCTCGACCGCCAGCGCCAGGGTTTCCGAGGAGACCTTGTCCACGAGCGTCTCTCCCTCGAGCAATGCCTTCCGGGCGAACAATTGCCGGCTTGCCGGCGACTCGGCTTCGTCCAGGTCCAATTCCAGCAGAATCGTCTGGGCTTGCTCAAAGGCCGCTTTCGCCGCCGGAGAAACAACATGGGTCCCGGGTTTCAGCAAATGCACGGTGCCCACCAGATACAGGGTGCCCTTCTCGGAAGAAACCTCCCACAAACAACTCCTGGAGGCCTCCCGTGTTTCCGACGACTCCAGGGCCGACACCGTTGGGGCGGCCAAGCTGAGGCCAAAAACGATCGCCACCAGAGCAAGAACGGCCGTCGTCAGCCTGCAGCCCATGGTCCATTGGGAGAATGACATCGGTCCCGGTCCTTTCCGAGGGTAACCCCTTTTTCACAATAGTGGAGCGGCGGCAGGCGCGGTGGCGGCAAACAACCGCCCGGCCCGTTCTTGGCGCCGGTTTCAAACCGGCGGCGGACGATCGAGGAGGCGATTGACGATCGGCCCGTAACTGTCGATGCGGCGGTCTCGCAAGAAGGGCCAATGCCGCCGGACTGCTTCGATCCGACCCCAGTCGCATTCCGCCACCACCAGCTCCTCCTTCCGGGAGGCTTCCGTCAACACCATGCCGAACGGATCGCAGACGAACGAACCTCCCCAGAATTCCAGGCCTTCGCCACCCTGGGGGCATTCGAAGCCCACGCGGTTGACCGATGCCACGAAGATCCCGTTGGCAATGGCGTGAGAGCGCTGCATGGTCCTCCAGGCCTCCTGCTGGGCGTCTCCGTATTGCTGTTTCTCCGAGGGGTGCCAGCCGATGGCGGTGGGATAGAAGAGAATCTGCGCCCCGCCCAGGGCGATCAGCCGGGCAGCCTCCGGATACCACTGATCCCAGCACACCAGCACGCCGATGCGCCCGTAGCGGGTCTCGAAGGTCGGGTAACCGCGGTCTCCGGGGGTAAAGTAGAATTTCTCGTAATAGAGAGGGTCATCGGGAATATGCATCTTTCGATAGCTTCCCAGCAAGGCCCCGTCCGCATCCAGGACGACCGCGGTGTTGTGGTAGACGCCTGGCGCTCTCCTTTCGAAGAGAGGAACGACCAGCGCCATTCGATGCCGCCGCGCCTGCGCCGACAAGGTTTCGGTGGTGGGGCCGGGAATCGGCTCGGCCAGATCGAAGAAGGCCTCGTCTTCCGCTTGGCAGAAGTACTGCGAACGGAACAGCTCCTGCAGGCAAAGGATCCGCACTCCCTGTTCGGCCGCCCGTCCAATGCCCTCCCGGACCTTCTCCAGGTTGTCTCGAGGTTGCGGGCAGCTCGCCATCTGCAGCAGGCCCACCTTCACCTTGGAGGATGGATGTGTCATGGTCCTACGGGCGCTTTCGTCTCCCCTCTCCTGTAGCCGGCGACACTATATGAGGCCTGCCCTTGAATTTCAACGGCCGCCGTTGGTGGCCGCGAAGCCCGGCAACACCGCCGACTCCCCGCTCAGGATTGACCCATTTGAAGACGATATTGGACCGCCCGGTGGGGAATGCAGTCTAAGCTTGTGATAATATGGCATTTGTCAGTTCAAGCCTTGCCGGGAGCTTATGATGGAGATATTGGGTGGACCGTTGTACGGGGTTGCCGGAGCCGGGGAATCCCATGGGCCGGCCATCACGACCATTATTTTCGGCTGCCCTCCCGGGCTACGGATTTCCCGCGAGAGTATTCAGCGCTACCTGGACCGCCGGCGTCCGGGAAGCAGCAAGCATGGGACTCCCCGCCGGGAGCAGGACCGGTTGATCCTCCTTTCGGGGTTGTACCAGGCGGATACCGATCGCCTGACGGCCGGCGCGCCGATCCGGGTCGGCGAGGCGGACCAGGCCCTTACGGTTCCCTCCTACGAGGAGGGCTACTGCAGCGGCGAACCGGTAGCAGCCCTGGTGCTCTCCTCATCCAAGCGCCCGCAGGACTATGAGCAGTTTGCAGGACCCGAAGGGGAGGTTCGCCCCGGACACACCGACCTGGTCAAGCATCACCAGTCCCGAGGCTACGCGGACCCCAGAGGAGGGGGGCGCTCCAGCTACCGGTCCACCATCTCGGACGTGATCGCCGGTTCCATCGCCCGCATCTTTCTACGGGAACATTTCCGGACGGTGATCCTGTCTTCCATCTGCCAGGTGGGACCCTTGAAGAGCACGCTGACCCTGGCCGACCGGCTGGAGGACATGCGGGAGCCCGGCTCGACCCGCTGTCCCCCGGACGCTCTGGAAGACCTGGAACATTCCCTGGAGGATTCCGAGATCCACACGCTGGACGCGACCTTCGCCCGGAGTGCCGCCGAAGCAATCATGGAAACCCGCAAGAAGGGAGATTACCAGGGGGCATAGATCGAGGTGGTGG
>VXMN01000270.1 GCA_009841055.1 Acidobacteriota bacterium | reverse complement strand
TTTGTGTAATATCTACAGTGAGAAGACCGGTGCCGAGGCGGTCGAAGCGACCCTGGCGCTGCTGCGACAGGCTGGGAAATCCCCGGTGCAACTGAAGAAGGAAGTCCCCGGCTTTCTGGTCAACCGCATCCAGATTGCCATGCTGCGGGAGATACTGGACCTGCTGGACCGGGGGGTGGCCGATCCCGAGGAGATCGATCGGGCGGTGAAGAGCACCATCGGTTTTCGCTTGGCCGCCATCGGTCCGCTGGAGGTCATCGACTTCGCGGGCCTGGACGTCACCGCCAGCGTGTTCGAGAACCTGGTGGTGGACGTCCGCTCCGACCGCCAGCTTCCGGCGGCGCTGGAACAGGCGGTCCGGTCGGGCCGCTTCGGAGTCAAGAGCGGAGAGGGGATCTACCGCTACACCCCGGAGGCGGTGCAAGCGAAGGTGTCGGAGCGAGACCGCCGTTTTCTGGCCCTGCTGCGACTGTTCCACCGGGGATCGGGGCCCCCCGACACAGACCGCGGTCAGGGGATCAGCAAGCAACCAACGAGCGAACCATGAAGATTCGAGAGGGAACACGGGTGCTGGTGACGGCCGGAGCCTCCGGGATCGGCCGCACGATTGCGGCTGCCTTCCTGGCGCAGGGGGCCAGGGTGCAGGTTTGCGACGTTGCCGGGGACCGGGGCGCGGACCTGCTCGAGGAGCTTCCGGGAGTGGGATTCACCCGGGCCGACGTGGCCGTCCCCGCCGAGGTGGAGCGGGTCTTCGCGGACCTGGCAGCCCATTTAGGCGGGCTGGACGTGCTGATCAACAATGCCGGCATCGCCGGCCCCACCGCTCCGGTGGAGCAGGTGAGCCCCGAGGACTGGAGCCGGACTTTGGACGTCAACATCACCGGCCAGTTTCTCTGCGCCCGGTTGGCGGTGCCCCTGCTGAAGGAGGCGGGAGGCGGCTCCATCATCAACCTTTCTTCGGTGGCCGGCCGGCTGGGGTATCCCATGCGAACCCCCTACGCCGCCTCCAAGTGGGCCGTGGTGGGCTTCACCCAGAGCCTGGCCATGGAGGTGGGGCCTCACGGGATCCGGGTGAACGCCCTGCTGCCTGGAATGGTGGATGGGGATCGCATCCGTTCGGTCATCGCCGCCAAGGCGGCGGCTATGCAAAAGACCTATGAGGAACTGGAGGCGGAGCACTTCCGGCAGGTCTCGCTTCGCAGAATGGTGAACCCCGACGAGATCGCCAACATGGCCCTCTTCCTCTGTTCGGAGGCGGGAGCCGCGATCACGGGTCAGGCCCTGAGCGTCTGCGGCAACGTGGAACGAATGCTCTGATCACGCTCAATCCATTTCCTGAAGGGTTCCGTTTCCTTGACCACCACCCGAACCCCTGACTCCGATTGGCTGCACTGGGTCCTTTTCGGACTGCTGCTGGCACTGTGCCTGGTGGTGGGAATAGCGCTCTTCTGGGAGGAGCCCCCCGACAGCCAGGGGTATGGGCACGGGGAACTGCGCACCATGCGGCAAGGGGGGACCGGCGAGCGCCATGCCCAGGTCCTGTGGCTGGGCGCCGCCTTCGGGGTCCTGCAACTGCTGCTATTCGTGGCTTGCCTGGGCTTTGGCCTGCGGGGCGCCAGAGGCTCGTCCCGGGCCAAGAGAAGAGCCCTCCTGCTGGGCGGTGTCCTCTACCTGGCCATATTGATGGCCCTGGTCCTCACCTACCAGGACTACGTGAAGGATCCCACCCGGCTGCTGGTGTCGCTGCCGCCGCCCACGGCCGTCATGCTGTGGGTTCTGTGGCCCTTCCCCCTCTATTTCGTGCTGGTCTACAGCCTGAAGTTCGACGACTGGGTGTTTCGCAAGGAAGACAGCCGCCGCTTCCGGGAGCTGGTCGATGCATGGTCGACGGGCAGCAACCCCCCAACCGGCCCCCAATCGCCGGAGGAGAATGGATGATGGACACGGACCGGGGCGTCACCATCCTGTTCTCGGTAGTGGTCTACATGGGGATCTGCATCGCGGTGGGCCTGTGGGCGCTTCGGCGGACCCGCTCCAGCGCGGACTTCTTCATGGCCGGCCGGAACCTGGGGGTCATCGTCACCGGTTTCGCCGTCTTTTCCAGCATCATGAGCGGCTTCGGCTTCGTGGGCGGGCCGGGTCTGGTCTACCACATGGGAATGAGCTCCCTGTGGATGGTGATCAGCGCCCCCATGGGCACCTGCATCTCCTTCTACCTGTTGGGGAAGCGCATCCGCCTGCTGGCCGAGTTGAAGGAGTCGGTGTCGCTGCCGGACGTGGTGGCCGCCCGCTACAAGAGCCGGCTGACCCGCCTGCTGACCTCCCTGGCCATCCTGTTGGGTGTGATGGGCTACCTGGGCACCCAGATTCTGGCCATGGCCACCGTCCTGCAGGACATCATCGCCAATACTCCCATCGGCCGCTTGAGCCTGGAAGCCTGCGTGACCGTGTCGTTCGCGGTCCTGGTGTTCTACTGCGTCACCGGCGGCATCATCGCCTCGGTTTACACCGACGTGATTCAAGGCTTCATCATGGTGATCGCGGCCCTGCTGGTGCTGGTGGCGGCCACCACGGCCGTACCGGACGGCTTTGCCGGCATGTCGCTGACCATTGGGGCCGACGACCCCGAAGCCATCAGCCCCTGGGGATCGGTCGGCATGCTGGGATGCCTCTCCTGGTATTTCCTCTTCACCCTGGGGGCTTCGGGCCAGCCTCACGTGATCACCAAGCTGATGATGAGCAAGCGGGTGGGGGATGTGCGCCGCACCCTGCCCATCTCGGTGGTGGGGTACTCGCTGACCGCGCTCCTCTGGCTGGGCATCGGTCTGGCCATGAGAACCCTGGTGCTTTCGGGCAGCCATCCGGAACTGCCCGGGATCGATGCCGCGGCGCCCCAGTTCCTGCAGGCCTATACCCATCCGCTGCTGGCCGGCCTGGTCTTCGCGGCCCTGTTCGCCGCCATCATGTCCACCGCCGACGGCTTCCTGAACATCGGCTCGGCCGCCATCGTCCACGACATTCCCCAATCCCTGCGGGGGCGGTCGCTGAAGAACGAGCTGCTCTGGGCCCGCACGGCCACGGTGGTCATTGCCCTGGTGGCATCCCTGATTGCCGTCTACTCCGGCGACCTGGTGGCCATCCTGGGAGCCTTTGGCTGGGGCACCTTTGCGGCGGCCCTGGTCCCGGTGGTGACCATCGGCTTCAACTGGAAGCGGGCCACCTCCCTGGCCGCCAACACGGCCATGATCTCCAGCCTGGCTATCAATCTGGGGGTCAAGCTGCTCAAGGTCCGGATCCCCTTCCGCATCGACGCCGGCGCCATTGCCCTGCTGGTCTCCCTCACCCTGTTCTTCGGGATCTCCCTCCTCTCCAAGCCCCGGAAGCTGGACCCGGACGTGGACCGGGTCATGGACCTGTGACCCGAATTTCAGGTCTTCGGTTGCGGAGTTGAGGGGGAAGTGCGTTTCGGGAGGATGCTGCCAAGTCGCGGCTTACGCGGCTGCGGCAGTCGTGCGGTATCGATCAGGCGATGATTTCGTGGAGTACGCGGCCGCCGATGTCGGTGAGGCGGCGGAAGCGACCGCCGTGGAGGTAGGTCAGGCGCATGTCGTCCAGGCCCAGCAGGTTGAGGATGGTGGCGTGCACGTCGCGCAGGGGGATCTGCTCTTCCAGGGCCTTGACACCGAACTCGTCGGTAGCTCCGGCGGTGGCGCCGCCCTTGACGTCTCCGCCGGCCATCCACATCACCAGGGCGAACTGGTTGTGGTCGCGGCCGGGAGTCTTGGACTCGAGGTCGTTGAGGAAGGGAGTCCGGCCCATTTCCGAGGCCCAGACCACCAGCGTCTCCTCCAGCAGTCCCCGCTGCTTGAGGTCCTGCAGCAGCCCCGCCACCGGCAGGTCGACCTCAGCGGCGTGGTTCCGCATGCGTCCCTCGACGTTGGTGTGATCGTCCCAACTGTGCTTGTTGATCTCCACGCCGTGAACCAGCAGGGTGTAGCGCACCCCCCGTTCCACCATCCGCCTGGCCAGCAGACACTGGCGGCCGAACCCCTCGGTGACGGGATTGTCCAGTCCGTAGAGACGGCGGGTGTGGGCCGGCTCTTCCGACAGGTCCACCGCTTCCGGAGCCGAAGCCTGCATGCGGTAGGCCAGCTCGTAGGCGCTGATCCTGGCCTCCAGCTCGGAAGCGCCGGGCCGCTGGTCCAGGTGCCGGGAGTTGAGGAAGTGGAGCAGGTCGAACTCCCGCCGCTGCTGGGCGCGGTCCACCCCGCCGGGGAGATCGAGGTGCAGAATGGGGGTGCCGCTGGAGCGCAGCACGGTGCCCTGGTAGGCCGCGGGCAGATAGCCGCTCCCCCAGACGGCGGCGCCGTTCACCGGGGCGCCCCTGGGGTCTTGAATCACCATGTAGCCGGGCAGGTTCCGGTTGGGGCTGCCGAGCCCATAAGTGACCCAGGAACCCACCGAAGCGCTGCCCTGAAACTGGGACCCGGTGGTGACGTGCATGGTGGCGGGGCCGTGGTTGTTGTTCTCGACCTCGATCCCGTAGACGAAGGCCAGGTCGTCCGCGCATTGGCCGATGCGGGGAAAGAGGCTGGAGATGGCGCGGCCCGACTGGCCGTAGCGCTTGAATTCAAAGGCGCTGGGAATGACCCGGTGGGGCTTGTTGAGGTAGCCCTGGATCTCTCCGGAAAGACCGCTCAAGGGGGGCAGCTTCTGCCCGGCCAGTTTCTGCAGGGCCGGCTTGTAGTCGAAGCTGTCCACGTGGCTGACCCCGCCCGCCATGAACATGAAGATGCAGTGCTTGGCCTTGCGCCCGGAATGAGGCAGGGGAGGTCCCGCCGTGGCCGGTGTTCCTGCCGGCAGTTCGTCCGCCAGCATGCCGGCCAGGGCCAGGGCTCCGATCCCGTTGCAGGAACGGCAGAGAAAGTCCCGCCGGGACAAAGCCTGCAACGGCAGCCCGGCGATGCGGTTCCGGTGTTCCTTATTCATGGTCCAACTCCTTCATCACCCATCGGCCATTCATTTTATCAGTTTCTTCGTGTTCCTTCGTAGTTCTTCGTGCCCCTTTGTGGATTCCTCTTTTCCATAATTGTCCGTCGAAGGCACGGCCCCCGCTAGTCGACATACACGAACTCGTTGCTGTTCAGCAGCACCCGGCAGAGGGCCGTCAGTCCGTCGCCGGAGGGGCTCTCCTCCAACAGTCGCCTTGCCTGCGCGGTTTCCTCGGGCCGGGGGTCCCGGCCCAGGGCAATCCGGAAGGCCTGACGGACCCGGGAGGTAGCGCCGGCGCCGCCCTCCCGCTTGATCCGCTCGGCGAAGTGGCGCGCCTCTTCGTTCACGAACTCCCCGTCGTACATGGTCAGGGCCTGGAGGACCGAGACCGAGGTCTCCCGCCGGGCGCAGGAGGCATTGGGGACCGGCGCGTCGAAGGTTTCCATCAGCGGCATGCTCAGAGACCGTCGCTGAAAGATGTAGACGCTTCGCTTGCGGCCCCGGGGGCCGGGCATGGTCTCCCAGGTGTTGGTGCCCTGGACCTTCTGGGCTTCGTCAAGCCCGGGGGGCAGGGGAGGAAAGACGGGAGGCCCGCCGCGGTCGCCGTTGAGCCTGCCGCTGGCCGTCAGGATGCTGTCCCGGACGGCTTCTCCCTCCAGCCGGCGCCGCTGGAAGCGCCACAGGTATCGATTCTGCGGGTCGATCCGGGTGGCGTCGGGATCGGAGTGAAGCGAAGACTGCCGGTAGGCGCCGGAAGTCACCATGAGTCGATGCATGGACTTGAGACTCCAGTTTTGCTCCACCAGCTCGCGGGCCAGCCAGTCCAGCAGGCGGGGATGGGTGGGGGCCGCCCCGTTCTTGCCGAAATCGCTGGGCGTGTCCACGATGCCCCTCCCGAAGTGCCACTGCCAGAGACGATTCACCATCACCCGGGCCGTCAGGGGATTCTCGGGGCTGGCGATCCACTTGGCCAGCACCAGTCGGCGGCCCCGGGTCGGGTAGCGCCCGAAGGGATCCAGGTCGATCGTTGCCGGTTGGGAATGCCCCTCGATGGCGCTGGGGAATCCCGGCTCCACCGGTTCTCCCTTGCGGTTCCAATGGCCCCGCTCCAGGACGTAGGTGGTGGAGACGTTGGGGCCGTAGGGAGGACCGTCGGCGTTTCTCAGGGACATGGCCAGCGGCTTGCGTCGCTCGATGGCGTTCTTGAGACGAAGAACACGGTGCCTGAAGTCGGTGAACTGCCGGTGTTCTTCCATGGAAAACTTCCGGTAGCCCTGGTCGTCACGGATGGCTTTCTTCAGGTCCTTGAAGGTGGGCGGTTCGGGTTCCGGGGAGGCCAGGCGGTCGCGGGCGACTTCCATCCTGTAGGCTTTCAGTCGCTCCAGCAGCGGTTCGTAGAAGAGGGCGAAAGACTTTTCGGTGGTCTGCAACCGTTGTTCCAGTGCGGCCCGCTCCCGGTCCCATCGCTCCTTGCGGGCCGGATTGACGAAACTGGCGGGTTGCGGTCCTCCCAGTTGCTGGATGTCCCCGGGGCGCGGGGGGTCGATCTGCACGGTGGCGAAAAAGGCCTTGAGCCGGTAGAAGTCCCGGGTGGGCAGCAGGTCGTACTTGTGGTCGTGGCACTGGGCGCAGCCAACCGTCAGTCCCAGAAAGACGGAACCGACGGTCGAGGTCATCTCGCTGAGCAGGACGTGCCGGTCCTCTTCGCCGCGGGGCTCGGTGAAGGGGGCCAGGCGCAAAAAGGTCAGAGCGACCACCGATTCAGGGTCCGGAGGCGGCAGCGCTCCGGCCGACATCATCTCGAAGAACTCGTCTCCGGCCAACTGCTCCTTCACGAACAGGTCGTAGGGCTTGTCGCCATTGAAGGCGTCGATGACGTAGTCCCGGTAGCGCCAGGTATGGTAGTACTCCGGGTCGCCTTCGTAGCCGTTGGTGTCGGAGTAACGGGCCAGGTCCAGCCAGTGGCGCCCCCATCGCTCCCCGTAGCGTGGGTACGCCAGCAGGCGGTCCACCAGGGCTTCATAGGCGTTGGGGGAGGGATCGCCGGCAAAGGCCTCCACCTCGGCCGGCTCGGGCGGCACCCCCAGAAGGTCGAAGAACAACCTGCGGATCAGAGTCCTGCGGGAGGCGGGGGGCGCGGGTGAGAGCCCCTCCTCCTGCAGGCGCTTCACAATGAAGGAATCGATGCCGTTCCGGATCCAGGGTGAGCCCTGGACGTCGGGTGGCGACTCGGCAACGGGTGTGACGTAGGCCCAGTAGGGCTCCGCAGGCGAGTCCGTCCGGAGAGTGGCGGAGAGCCCGGCGATCCACTGCTCGATGAGTCGGATCCGGTCTTCGGAGAAGGCCCGGCCCAGCGGCATCCGCGGCTCCATGTGGCCGCGCAGCACCTTGATCAGGGGGCTCTGCTCGGGGGCTCCCGGCATGACGGCGGCCCCGTGGCGGGCCCCTCCCGCCAGGACCGTGTCCAGGCTTTCCACGGAAAAGCCGCTGGTTCGGGTGTGGCGGTCGTGGCAGGGAAGGCAGTTCTGCCGCAGGACGGGCAGCACCTGTTCCTGGAAGTCTACGGCCGCCGGGGCCGGAACCGCGGCCATCAGCAGCAGGGTCGCGCCCAGGCAGGCTCCCGGCAACCTCCTGCGGATTGTCCGAAGTGGGCTGGAATGTGGCGATGGTTGTTCCATCAACGCTCCCTGCGGCTGCCCCAGTCCCGGGCGGCTAAACCAAGCTACTAATTGCAGGATGTACCAGAATATACAAGAGCCCCGAATCAAAGTCACTCCCTTTGAATTGTGCTTGCCGGAGCTTTCATCCGACGGCCACCAGGGTCAGGCCGAAGAGGAGAATCAGCAGGCCCAGGGCCTTGGGAAGGGGAAGCGGCTCCTTGAGCCAGAAGATTCCCAGCAAAGCGCCCAAGGGAATGCTGACCTGGCGGAAGGCCACCACGTAGCTGACGTTGTGGCTCCAGGTCATGGCGGCCAGGATGAGCACGTAGCCCAGGTTGATCCCCAGGCCCAGGGGAATGTAGATGCGGGACCTCCGCCGAATCAGCTCCAGGAAGACGGTCCGCTCCGGCTTGCGGGCCAGCACCACCGCCGCCTGCAAGCCGCTGGAGGAGAGGGCCCACAGGGCGGCGTAGACCAGGCTGGCCTCCAGGTTGGACAACGGTCCCGACCGCCCCGAGACCAGCAGCCGCAAGGCCTGCTCGTCGGCGATGGAGTAGGCGGTGGTGGCCAGGGCCGCCAGAAGGGCCGCCAGGAAGACGCGGCTGAGGTAGTGGCTGCCCTTGAGGTCGGTCATATGCCTCATGGGCAGGAGAATGCAGCCCGCCAGCACCAGCACGATGCCGGCCAGGCAGGCGGGGCTGATCTCCGAGCCTCTGCCCAGCAGGAACATGACCGTCACGATAAACAGCGGGGAAGATCGGGAGAGCGGATAGGCCAGGGAGAGGTCCCCGGAGTTGTAGGCGGCGGCCAGGCTGCGGTAGTAGATGACGGTGGCGCAGCCGCTGACCGCCAGCAGCGGCCACAATTCCGCTAGAAACGCGGGAATTTTCGGGATATGGTAGGCCAGCCCCGGCAACAGGCAGAGGCAGCCCACCAGGTTGGCGGCCAGGAAGAGGGCGCCGCTGGGTTGGCTCCGCTTGCCGAGGGTGTTCCATCCCACGTGAATGACCGCGGAGACAAGGATCAGCAGCAGGGCGATGGGTTGCATGGAGTCGGTCGGCGGGCCGGGTCGGGCGCAATCGCGCCGGCATGATTATACCCAAGGTTCCCGGCAGACCGGTTGAAGGGTAGCTTCGGGGGAACTGGTATGGAAGAAGAACTTGCAGCCATCCGGTTCTGGGAGGGAACCGTTAGGGCCCTGGTGGACTGGGACCTCGACGGAGCCCGGCAGCGTCATGAGCGGAGCAGCGGCGGACCGCTGAGCGGCTGGTCGCTGGGGGTCAAGGACATCATCGACGTGCAGGGAATGCCGACCCGCTGCAACGTCGACTATCTCCCGGAAACGCCGGCTCGGGAACACGCCGGCGTGGTGGGGCAACTGCTTTCCCTGGGCGCTTTCGTCCTCTCCAAGACCGTTACCACCACGTTTGCCTTTCTGGACCCCGGAGTCACCCGTAATCCCTGGAATCCCGCCCACACGCCCGGCGGCTCCAGCAGCGGCTCGGCCGCGGCCGTGGCCTGCGGGATGGTCCGGTTGGGGCTGGGTTCCCAGACGGCGGCTTCGGTCAATCGTCCGGCCAGCTACTGCGGGGTCACGGGGTTCAAGCCCACCTACGGACGACTGCCGGTCGGCGGTGTCTTTCCCTTTTCCCCCAGCGTGGATACGGTGGGTTTTTTCACCCGCGGCGTTGCCGACATGCAACAAGCGGCCGTAGCCCTGTTGGGAGAGCCCGCGGCAGGAGAACCCGGACGTTTGAGGATCGGATTGGCGCCCGACCTGCACACCAAGCCTGCCGAGGGCATCATGCTGAGGGCGCTGTCGCAGGCCGGGGACCGCTTGGCCGCCGCAGGATGCGAGGTCAGGACGATGAGCCTGCCCGAGGAGTGCGCCGCCGCCTACCGGAACCACTGGGACCTGATTGCCTCCGAAGGGGCTCGGGGACACGCGGAGCTGATGGCCCGCCACGGGGACCGCTATCCCCCCAAGCTGCGTGCCCTGCTGCTGGAGGGGAGACAGGTCACTTCCGAAGATCTGGATCGGATTCAACAGCACCGGCGCGGGCTGACGGTCTCCCTGTCGGGATTGCTGGAGGAGGTTGACCTGGTGTTGTCTCCGTCGGCCGAGGGAGCCGCACACCGGGGCCTGGCCATCACCGGCGACCCTCGCTTCAGCCTGCTGTGGACCTATACCGGGTGTCCCACGGTGACGCTGCCGGCGGCGCTCTCCCCCGAGGGGCTGCCGCTGGGCCTGCAACTGTCGGCCCGTCCCATGGCGGACACGGCCTTGCTGGCCGCCGCCCGCAAGGTGGAGGCCCTGCTGGGATTTGACGCGCGGCCCGGATGAACTCGCCAACGTCGGCTCATAATTCCACAAAGGGCCACAAAAGAGAGTCTGCCGCGAAGGGACACAAAGGAAAACCAAGAGGAGCCCATTATTTAGAAAATCGTTTCGTATCCCCAGTATCGTGATTTTGGAAAGAGCTGCGAAGCTGCGGTTGACGTGGGTAACCCGAGGAAACGCCACCTACAAGCCATCCTTATAGAGCAGCGTAGCCGCGGCTTAGGGTAGCCCCGGGTGGGAACCCGGGGTCGTTTGAACCCCGCGCTGCTGTAGCCGCGAAGCGGCGAATTAGTGGCCGGGTCCGGGAACGCAGGACTATTCCAATACCGCACCAAACACGAATCGTTTCCCACGGGAGACCGCATTGACGACACGAGACCCAGCCACCAACCCACTGCGCATCGGCCTCGCCGGCTACGGCAACTGGGCTCGCGAGGCTTACATGCCGGCCCTGCGGGCTGACGGCAGAGGCGAAGTGGTGGCCGCCTCGGCTCCCAGCCGGGCCACCCGGCAGCGCATTCGGGAGGAACTGGGCAGCCGGGTCCGCATCTATCCCCACTTCGAAGCCATGCTGGAGGCCGGAGGCCTGGATGGCGTGCTGATGGCTCTTCCCGAAGCCGTGCATGAGCAGAGCCTGCTGGCTGCGATCGCTTCGGGGATTCCCTTTTTTTATGAGCCCCCGGTGTCGCACCGCCGGGACCGGATCGCTCCGGTACTGGAGGCATTGCTGGGAGCCACCCAGGTCCAGCAGGCCGACCTGGAGCTGAGATACCTTCCGGTGGTGGCCGCGGCCGCGCAGCGGCTGGCCGAGGGCGCCATCGGAGAACCGCAGACCGCCAGGATCCGGATGAACGGCAACTGGAACGCCCGGCCGGGAGCCGGCCTCAGCCTGCCCCTCGTGCTGGCTCCCTGGTACGTGGACGCCCTGGACGCCATCCTGGATTCTCATCCCCGAAGAGTGCTGGTGCAGGACGGACGGGGAACCGAAGGGCGCATGCAGGCCTACGCGCTGACCCAGCTCGACTACGGCGGGGTCTGGGGGACCTTTCAAGCCAACATCTCCAGCGTTCAGGGCCCGGAAACCTGGGTCGAGATCCAGGGCCGGGACGGAGACCTCTTTGCGGATCTCTTCACCGGAGAACTGCGACTTCGAAACCGGTCCGACCCGGAGTGGCAGGTGGATCGAGTGGTCGCGGCCCTGCGGCCCTTCGCCGGATGGCCCGGCTTGCGGGAGTGCCTGTCGGACTTCCTGAACCAGTTGGAGGGGAAGGCTTCCTCGGGGGTGCCGGCGGAAGACATGGCCAGGCTGCACTGCCTGGGTCTGGCTGCCGAGGAGTCCATCGACACTTTGTCCTGGGCTCGTGTGAGAAGCATGGACGAGTTGCGCCGGAATTTGCGATGATGGGGGGCGGGGCCGTCTGGAGCGGCCTGACGCCTGACGAAATTCATGGGAAGCGAGGTGGCGGATGATGGGTCGAACGGTGAAGAGAGCATGGCTGGCCGGTGGCTTGGGAGTTCTGCTGTTGCTGGGAGGGGCCGGGGTTGCCGGGGCCGAGGAGAAATTCAAGTATCAGTATGAGTTCGAGTCCATCCGGATCCCCAGGCTGGACGCCGACGAGCCCAAGCTCCCGGAGGTCTCGGTGCAGCGGGCCCTGGACTTTCTCGACCAGGGGGCCACCGCCTGGAGCCGAGGACACAAGTGCGTGACCTGCCACACCAACGGAAGCTACATGGCCCTGCGTCCCGCGCTAACCAAGCCCTTGGGCCAACCCGCCGGGGAACTGCGGGACTTTTTCGGGAAGGTGCTGCGGGAAGGAACCGCGCGACTGGGCCAGGAGCGCAAGCTGGGCGACTCGCAAATGATCTACCTTGCCCGCGGCCTGGCCGAATGGGACGCCCACGTGTCGGGAACCTTGTCGGACGATACCAGGCAGGCCCTGAAGCAGTTGTTCGAGCGCCAGCTTCCTACCGGCGAGTGGAAGGCCGCTCTGTGCTGGCCTCCGCTGGAGTCGAGCGCCTTTCAGGAAGCCACGGTGGCGGCCCTGGCGGTGGGGACGGCTCCGGGTTGGCTGGCTGGCCTGACCGACGAGGGACTGAAGGCCGGGGTGAAGCGGTTGCAGGACTATCTGCGCCGGGTCGAGCCGCCACACGACTACGGGCGGGTGGTGCTCCTGTGGGCCTCGGCCAAGTTGGACGGACTGCTGGAGGAGGGCGAGAAGGAGCGGATCATCGAAATGATCTGGAGCAAGCAGCGCGCCGACGGCGGCTGGGCGCTGCGGGCCTTCGCCGAGCCCGAGCAGTGGGGCGAAGGGAACCGGGCCGAGAAGCTCAGGGCCGAGAAGGAGTTCGCCGACCCCCCCAGCGACGGCCACCAGACGGGGCTGGCTCTCATTGCGCTGCGCGAGGCCGGAGTCAGCGCCCGGGATCCCAGGGTCCAAAAGGGTGTCCGCTGGCTGCTGTCAAATCAGCGTGAGTCGGGTCGCTGGTGGACCCGTTCGCTCAACACCGACAACTACCACTTCATCGCCTTCAGCGGGACCCTCTATCCCTTGGTGGCGCTTCACCTCTGCGACGCGCTACCGCTCAACACCAGGGCGTCGGCCAAGGTTCCGTAGGGGGTGTTGCTCACCGAGGGTGTTGAGAGACGAATGGATGGGATGGGCCGCGGGGCGTTGGGATTCTTGGGAGGTTGTGGGTTCTGGAAGGGTGCTGCTAATTCGCCGCCTACGCGGCTGCGTCAGAGCGGAATTGAGACGACCCCGGGTTGGCACCCGGGGCTACCCTAAGCCGCAGCTACGCTGCTCTATAAGGA
>VXMN01000337.1 GCA_009841055.1 Acidobacteriota bacterium | reverse complement strand
GGTGTCAACCCGGGGTCGTATGGGTTCTGCGCCAACCCAGCCGCGAATGCGGCGAATAGATAGCACCCGTCCCGGAAAGCAACGCCTCCATAAAAAAGCAGGGAACGCCGCGTTTGCCCCGAACCGAGAGAAATCCGGGTCTAAATTCCCTGGTTTGCCGCCTGGATCGTCTCGATAATCCTATTCAAACTGCGGAGGGGATCCGGGGCCGCGGTTACCGGCCGGCCAATCACCAGGAAGTCGGAGCCGGACCTGAGGGCTTCTTGCGGGGTGGCTGCCCGGGCCTGGTCGTTGAGAGCTGTGCCGGCGGGGCGGATTCCTGGGGTCACCAGGAGAGGGGAGGAACCGAAGTGCCGGCGCAACCGGGCGACTTCGGCCGGAGAGGCTACCAGGCCATCCACGCCGGCCTCCAGGGCGGTCCCGGCCAGCCGCAGGACCTGGTCTGCCGGAGACCCGGCGACTCCAAGGGATTCAAGGTCAGTGGAGGCCAGGCTGGTCAACAGGGTCACCGCCAGAACCAGCGGGCGCTTCGGCTCGGCCGGAGCCGATTTCAGGGTGGCCATCACCGCCGACAACATCGCGGAACCCCCGCCGGCGTGAACGGTGATCATGGACACGCCCATGGCCCGGGCGGCCAGGGCGGCTTTGGCGGCCGTATTGGGAATATCGTGGAACTTCAGGTCCAGGAACACCCGCTCACCCATCCGCAGGATCCCGGCCACCACGGGTGGCCCTGCCGAGGTGAACAGTTGACTGCCAACCTTGAACAACCCCACCCGGCCGCGCAACTGCCGCACCAGTCCCAGACCCTCGTCGGGAGAGTCGACGTCCAGGGCAACAATGATGCGATCTTCGTTCTTCATCCCTCCCCAGACCATTCAGTCGACTCGTAGGCGGCCGATCACCGAGCTGATGGAAGGGAAACCCTTGCGCCGACAGAAAGCCGCAAGCCCCCGTATCACCTTCAGCGGAGCCTGTGGATCCACAAAGTTGGCCGTCCCCACCTGCACGGCCTTGGCTCCCACAATCAGGTACTCCAGCGCGTCCTCGGCCGTCCGGATCCCGCCAATGGCCACAACCGGGATCCCTACCGTCCGCACGACCTCGTAAACCATTCTCAAGGCCACCGGCTTGATCGCCGGCCCGGAGAGGCCTCCAGTGACGTTTCCCAGCCGCGGGCGGAAGCTCTCCACGTCCACCGACATGCCCGTCAGCGTGTTGACCAGGCTGAGCGCGTCCGCTCCTCCGTCTTCGGCAGCCCTGGCCACCTCCCTGATGTCGGTCACGTTGGGAGACAGCTTCACCAGCACCGGACGGCGAGCCCGCAGCTTGACGGCCTCGACCACCTCCCGGGTAGCCCCCGGATCGGAGCCGTACATCAGTCCCCCCGACTTCACGTTGGGGCAGGAGATGTTGAGCTCATAACCAGCCAGGCCTTCCGACTCGTTCAACACCTCCACCACCTGCACGTACTCGTCGGTGGTGAATCCAAAGACGTTGGCAAAAACGCAGGTCCGATAGTCACGGAGCAAGGGCAGCTTGCTGGATACGAACTCGCCCACCCCCACGTTCTGCAGACCCACGGCGTTCATCATTCCCATGGCCGTACCGTGCAGCCGCGGACCCTCGGCGCCTGCCATCGGTTTCGCGGACAGCCCCTTGACAACGATGCCCCCCAACCGGTTCAAGTCCACCAACCGGCTGAACTCCTCACCGTAACCAAAGGTACCGCTTGCGGTCATCACCGGATTCTTCAACCTGATGCCCGCGAATTCGGTTCTCAGATCAACCATGGCCGGTGTTCCGTCTCAGGACATCTCTAGCCGAACGAACGCTTGCCGCGGGATTGGAACAGAAGTTCCAGCGCTTCTTCGAGTAGCGCCTGAGAGGTCGTGTCCTCTTCGACGGCAATGAGTCGAAGCTGCTTCACCGTTTCCGGAGGGAAGTGTCCCCCGATGTGCCTCGTCCCCTGGCGCGGTCGGCCACGCCCGTTCCGCGTCCCCTTGGGTTTCAAGGCAGTGGCGAATTTGTTAGCCATCCGGAAAGCCTCCATTTGCTCACACTTGACCTAACCGACTCTGAACGAACTGGTGCAGCCGGTCCATCTCCGCGGCCGCCTTGCCCTTGGGATCGAACTCCTGGGCCACCTGCCCCGTGATGAGCGAGCGGGCAAAGGCCACCCGGTTTCCCAATCGAACCGGACAGATCTCCACCCCCAGCCCCTGCAGCGCCTCTACCGCCTGGTCGGCGTCGTGACCCACCGGGGCTATCGCGTTGAGTACCACGCAGATCGGCTTATGGGCGGTACGAATAAAATCCAGACTGTTGTTGAGGGCGTCCAGGTCCAGGATGGCCGGACGGCAGGGAAGCAGCACCAGGTCGGACAGCCTGGCCGCTTCCAGCGCCGAGCCGTCCGAATGGGGAGCTGTGTCCAGATAGAGCATCTCGCCCCCGATGATCGCCACCCGGGTCACTTCCCGGCGCAACCTGCTGGCATGGGCCGACAGCACCACCGGCACCTCGGTCTCCCGCCGGTCGGCCCAGTTGGCCGCGGAGGCCTGCGGGTCCAGGTCGATGACAGCCGTGTTCCGCCCCGACAGCGCTGAAGCCACCGCCAGGTGAAGCGCCATGGTCGTCTTGCCGGCCCCGCCTTTTTGGCTGATCACAGAAACAGTCTTCATCCTTCCCCCTGCTCGGACCCGGCGTTCGCCCGACCACCGCCCCTCCCCGCGGTCGAAGCGGCTTGCCGGGTTCGTTCATTCCCATCTTTGAACACCTACTTGTGTACAATCCTACTAATGTATAATCCTGAAGTCAAGAAAGTGATAAGATTCTTCCCGGCCGGCCACCGTCCGCCACTCCCTCCGGACCGATCATGTCCCGCCTTCCAGATCTCTGCTCCGACGCGGCCCTCCGGATCCTGAGGTTCACCATCCAGGAAGCGCAGGGCAACGAGGTCTTCTTCCTCGGAACGACCGACGAGACCGGAGTCCTTCAAGAGGTCGATCCCCTGGCGCGGGGCAACGACTCGGCCGTGCCCGCCCTTCTCCAGGTAGCTTCTCAGGGAGACGTGATCCTCCACAACCATCCTTCGGGACACCTGGTCCCTTCCGAGGCGGACCTCGAGCTGGCCGCCCACTACGGCAACCAGGGAGTGGGCTTCTATATCGTCAACAACTCCGTGGACAAGGTCTACGTAGTCGTGGAGGCATTCGGAAAACCGGCTTCTCCGACTCTGGAGGTTTCCGAAATCCTCCAACTCTTCGCCCCCGGAGGTGCTCTTGCCAAGAGATTTAGCGATTACCAGCACCGGCCGGCTCAACAAGGGATGGCCGAAACCGTCGCAGAGACTTTCAACCAATCCCGGGTGGCACTGATAGAGGCCGCCACCGGCACCGGAAAGAGCCTGGCCTACCTGATTCCGGCAATCCTGTGGGCGACTCGCAACCGTCAGCGGGTCGTGGTCTCCACCAACACCATCAATCTGCAGGAACAGTTGATCCACAAGGATATACCGCTGCTGCGGCAGGTGTTGAACTGTGAATTCAATGCCGTGCTGGTCAAGGGAAGGAGCAACTATCTGTGCCTGGACAAGCTGCAGGCCCTGGATCGACAGGGGAAGCTGTTTCTGGAAGAGGAGTGGGCCGATTTCACCGCGCTATCCCGGTGGGCCCGGCAGACCTCGGACGGCAGCCGGTCCGATCTGTCTCTCAATGTCTCTTCCGCCCTCTGGGAAAAAGTAGCCTGCGAGAGCGACACCTGCACCCGAATCAAGTGCGATCACTACAGCCGCTGCTTCTTCTACAAGGCCAGGCGCCAGGCGTCCGCAGCCGACCTGCTGGTGGTGAACCACCACCTGCTCTTCGCCGATCTGGCCGTGCGTCGAGCCACCGGGCGCTACCATGACGCCGCCGTTCTCCCGCCCTATTCCAGGTTGATTCTGGATGAAGCCCACAACGTGGAGGACGTCGCCACCGAGTACTTTGGCCTGCAGGTTTCCAAGCTCTCCCTGCGCCGACTCCTGGCGCGTTTCTACCGGGTCGCAAAACGGGGGACCGTCCGCGAGAAAGGGGCCATCCCCATACTGTTGGCCGGACTCCGCTCCCAGGAAAAGCAAGTCGATCCCGATCTGTCGAATCGTATCGAGGAGCACGTCCGAAGCCGCCTGCTGCCGGAACTGGAGCAGACCTCGTTTCTGGCCGAAGGGGTCTTCAACGACTGCGCCGCCTGGTTCGAATCCCGCAGCCGCGAACCCGCCGCTGAACGGAAAGTCCGCTTCACCAGTGAACTCTACCGGCAGGAAGACTGGAAAGTCTCTATCCTGGCTCGAATACACCAGCTCTTGCAGACCATCCAGATCCTCTACGGCAACCTGCGGGCTCTGGATCGGCTGCTGACCGACCTTTCGGAGGAGACTCGAGACGCCCTGCAACGTCAGAGAATCGAGTTGAACGCCTTGACCGATCGGCTGGAGGCGACAACGGTCACCCTGGCCGAGATCTTCGGGACCGAGGAAAGCGACAAGGTCCGGTGGATCCAATGGGCCCCGACCCGATCGGGCAAACGGGTGACCTTTCGCCAGGTCCCCCTGTACATCGGCGATCTCCTTCGTCAAAACGTTATCGAACGGTTCCAAACCGTGGTGATGACCAGCGCCACGCTTACCAGCGAAAAGCGATTCGACTACCTGAAAGAACGCCTGGGACTCCACCAGGATCCTGACTCGCGCCTGGTGGAGCTGGCGCTCCCTCCCGTCTTCGACTACCGGCGCCAGGCCGTTCTGGCCATTCCCACCGATTTGCCCTATCCCGACCGCAGCACCTTCGCCGAGGCCCTCGGCCGGTTTCTGCTGCGAGCCCTGGAATCCTCCCAGGGCAGGGCCCTGGTGCTCTTTACCTCTTACGCCCTGCTGAGCCGCACCTACCAGCGCCTGGTCCAGCCCCTGAGCCGATTGGGGATCGCCGCCCTGAAACAGGGAGACGCCCCCAGACACCGGCTCACAGGCCGTTTCCAGGGGGACAAGACCAGCGTTCTGTTTGCCACCGCCAGTTTCTGGGAAGGGGTGGACGTCGCCGGGGAGGCCTTGGAGAACCTGGTTCTGACCAAGCTTCCCTTCAGCGTTCCGCGAGACCCGGTGGTGGCGGCGCGGGTCGAGGCCATCCGGAACAGGAATGGCGATCCGTTCCTGGAGTACATCGTTCCTCAAGCGGTGATTCGTTTCCGGCAGGGGTTTGGACGGCTGATCCGCAACCGCAAGGACCGAGGATGCATCCTGATTCTGGACCGGCGGGTTCTGGACAAGTCCTACGGCCGCACGTTCCTGGATTCGCTTCCCGACTGCCGGCGTGTGGCCGGCAACAGCGACCTGGTTCTGCAAAACCTCAGAGAGTTTTTCGGGACGGGCCGTTGAGGTTTGCAGTGCTCGCAGGGGCTGGAAGACTATGGAGGAGTGATCCACCGAAGGGATCCACGAAGAGACACGAAGAACAGCGAAGGGCCACGAAGCGAGACGGAGCTGCTTCAACGGCACGCACAGCCACTAAAGGGATTATTAACATCGATGCACAGGATTGGCAGGACATGAGGCTCCTGCAGCAGAAGCCGGCTCGGGCGATGATCCGGTACGGGATTGCGGATGTCCAGGAATACAAGCCAGCCGTTTCCTGAAATAATCCTGTGCATCCTGTGCATCGATGTTCAAAAAAGGGAGCGAGTAGGGGACGTTTTGGGTCATGATTGCTCGGAGTGACAGTCAAGCGACATGGTCAGACTCGATTCAGATCTTGACGATAACCATACTTTTGCTGTATTTTGTATTGATTAAGTCTTACCTGTCCTGTTGACACGGAGCCTGGTTGGACTCTGCTACTACGGAGGAGGCGAACATGTTGAAAAAAGTCACCATGAATCTGACCGAGCGCGATATCGAGATCACTGAAGAGTTGTCGAAAAAATTGAACTCGCGAAGCAAGGCATCGACTGTGAGTAGTGCGTTGGCAATCACGAACGAACTCACCAGGTTGCTTGGAGACGGTAGTGCGCTGCTCAGACGAAACCGCGACGGTTCCATGGAGCGTATTGTCATTACGGGACTGAAGGATGCCTGAGAACTCTCCTCCCGAGCAGTTGGATTGGGGGTCTAGTGAAAGCCCCGAAGAGCAATCCAAGATTGATCGCGCCCCTGCCTACGCATCGGACCCGTTCTTCTACCGAGTAGTAGCAGTGTCGTTGGGAGCGGCCATTATTCTATCCGTAGTGGGGTCCGTACTGTTGGCGTTCTACGGAATAGAGACTCAGGCCCTTCTCGCTATCGGATCTGCGGCTGTAGGTGCATTAGCCGGCGTATTGGCGGCAAGACGCTAAGTCTCTCAAGTCGCCCTATCGTTCGTGGACAACTCTTTTTGTGGAGAGGACGCTATCTTGAGAACCACCAAACATCCTCAGATTCGCTTGAATGCCTTCAGAATTTCTTTTTTTTCGTAGCGCAGAATGACGGGACGGCCATGGGGGCAGGTCATGGGGTATCGGGTCTTGAGCAGCTCGTCGATCAGCCAGACCATCTTGGACCGGTCCAGGTGGGTGTTCACCTTGATGGCCGCATGACAGGCCACCGAGGCGGCAATCTTCTCCTGCAGCCGCTCCAGGCTCACCTCCCGAGCCTCCTTTTCCAGCCCCTCCAGCAACTCGCCCAGCAGCCTGCTGCAGTCCGAGGGGCCGAGGTCGGCGGGAAGAGCCTTGACGGCCAGCGTTCGGCGGCCGAAGGGTTCCACTTCGAACCCGCAGGAGTTCAGTTCCGGAGTCAGGTCGTCCAGCAGGATCTGCTGGCGGGGGTTCAACTCGACAATCAGCGGCAACAGCAATCGCTGGCTCTCCACCCTCCCTTGTCCGCGCTGCCTGAGGACTTTCTCGAAGAGCACCCGCTCGTGGGCCACGTGCTGGTCGATGATGAGCAGGGACCCACGATCGCTGGCCACGATGAAGCTGTCCTCGATCTGGCCCAGGGGGTGGATGTGGTCGGGTGAGATCGTTATCGAGGAGGCAGCCTGGATGGCCTCGGCCTGTTCCCTCGAGACCAGCGCCGCGGCGGCGCAGATGGGGGGAGAGGGGTCCCGGCCGGAGGATGGAGTGGGAAGGGCATCCGTTGCCGCCGGCCCGGAAGGGGTTTGAAGACCTGACCGGGGCTCTAGTCCGGCAGGAACCGGCTCCCCCACCGTCAGCGGCAGGGAGGCCGTCCCGCCAACACCGGTCCGGTCCGAACGGGACAGCCAGTCCGGCGGACGCGAACCCGGCCTCCCGGGGGCTATTGGCGGTTCCATCCCCATTCCGTCAGGCTGAATCGAAAAGGCGGCTTGAGGCCGGGCTTCCATCAACGCCTTGCGAACCGCCTCGCGCAGGCAGTCGTGAATCATCGACTGGCGGCGAAAACGTACTTCGGTCTTGGACGGGTGGACATTGACATCCACTTCTGCAAACGGCATCTCGATAAACACCAGGGCCACCGGAAAGCTACCGTCCGGAAGGATGCGGCGGTAGGCCTCACCCAGAGCGTGCATGAGAATCCGGTCCCGCACCATTCGGCGGTTTACGAAGAAATAGAGGGATTGGCGATTCGGCTTCTGCACTTCCGGCTTGGAGACGAAGGCGTGAATCCGGACTTTTTCTCCCGAGCGCGGATCCCGGGGTGACCCGGAGTGGGACGGGAGCGGCAACTCCTCCTCCAGCTCAACCAGTTGCCCGAGCAGATCCGCTCCGAACACCTGGAACAGCCGGTCGCGCAAGGGATCGACGGCCTGGAAGTCGAACATCCTGGACCCCGAGCCGGCCAGGGCAAAGCGGCCTTCCGGATGAGCCAGGGCGTACTGGGTCACGACGTTGACGACGTGGCCCAGCTCGGTGCGGTCCGCTCTCAGAAATTTCTTTCGCGCCGGCACGTTGAAGAACAGGTCCCGCACCGTCAGGGTGGTCCCCACGGCACGGGCAATCTCCCGCACCCGCACCATCCGGGACCCGGCGATTTCCACCGCCGTACCCACTCTCTCTGCCTTCGCCCGGGTCTCCATCAAGAGCCGGGAAACCCCGGCAATACTGGGCAGCGCCTCACCGCGGAAACCCAGGGTGTGGATCCGGCTGAGATCTTCGGCCTGCCGGATCTTGCTGGTGGCGTGCCTCTCGAAGGCCAACAAGGCATCGTCGGGGATCATGCCCTCCCCGTCGTCCAGCACCCGGATCAAACGCTTTCCGCCCGCCTGAACGGTGACTTCCAGGTTGCGGGCCCCGGCATCCAGGGAGTTCTCCATCAGCTCCTTCACCACCGAGGCCGGACGTTCCACCACCTCTCCCGCTGCGATCTTGTTGGCCAGCGCCTCCGGCAGAAGGCGTATCCTCGACATGACGATACTCCGGTTGAAACACACCCCTTCCGGTGGCACCGGCCGGCGGCGGGGAAGAGCCCGGCTACGCAAGGCACAGGGGGCGCTCGTCAACTTGCGATCAGGCCGGGCCGGCGCCGGTCAATCCAGGCTCTTGTCCGCCAGGCGAATCCCCAGCTCGTCCAACTGCTCTTGATTCACCGGAGTCGGGCAATCGGCCATCAGGTCGACCGCTCGAGCCGTTTTGGGAAAGGCGATGACATCCCGAATGGAACTGTCTCCTGTCAGCAGCATCACGATGCGGTCCAGCCCCAGGGCAATCCCCCCGTGGGGCGGCACACCGTATTCCAATGCCTCCAGGAAGAAGCCAAAGCGCAGCCGCGCCTCCTCCTCCCCCAGGGCCAGCGCGCGAAAGACCCGGGACTGGAGGTCCTGGCGATGGATACGAATCGAGCCCCCGCCGATTTCCACCCCGTTGAGCACCAGGTCGTAGGCTCTGGCACGTACCGATCCGGGGTGGGTCTCCAGCTTGGGAATATCTTCCTCCATGGGCGAGGTGAAGGGATGATGGCAGGCGACGTGCCGCTTCTCGGCCTCGTCGTATTCGAACATGGGAAACTGGGTCACCCAGAGGAAGTGGTCGGCTTGCCGGTCGATGAGGTTTTCCTGCCTGGCCAATTGAAGGCGGACGGCCCCCAGGGAATCCGCGACCACCTTCCGGCTCCCGGAAACCAGCAGAACCAGGTCTCCGGGTTCCGCCCCGGCATGCTGCACCAGGCTGCCGCAGCCCGCCTCTCCCAGGCGCTTGAGCAGAGGAGACTGGAGCCCGGAGTCCAGAACCTTGACATAGGCCAGCGCGGGGGCGCCGTAGACTCGAGCCACCGCCGCCAGGTCGTCCAACTGTTTCCGGGAGTAGCCGGAGCAGCCCGGAACCCTGATCCCCTTGACCTGGCCGCCATTGTCGAGGGCGCTCCGAAAGGGCGGAAACTCCGTCTGCTCCAGGCATTGGCTGAAATCGACCAGTTCCAGGCCGAAGCGGGTGTCGGGCTTGTCGGTGCCGTACCGACCGATGGCCTCCTCATAGGGGATGCGGGGGAACGGCGTCCGGATGCGATGGCCCGTCAACTTGAAAATCTCCGCCATCATCGGTTCCACCACCCGGAAAACGGTCTCCGGCTGGGCGAACGACATCTCGATATCGATCTGGGTGAATTCGGGTTGCCGGTCGGCCCGCAGGTCTTCGTCCCTGAAGCAGCGCACGATCTGGAAGTACTTGTCCATCCCCCCGACCATCAGGAGCTGCTTGAAGAGCTGGGGGGATTGAGGCAGGGCGTAAAAGCCTCCGGCATGAAGTCGGGAGGGAACCAGGTAGTCGCGAGCCCCTTCCGGCGTCGACTTGGTCAGGAAGGGAGTCTCGATCTCATAGAAGCCCTGGCTGTCAAGGAAGCGACGGACGGCCATGGTGGCCTGGTGACGCAACTTGAAATTGTGGCTGAGACCGGGGCGGCGCAGGTCCAGGTAGCGATACTTGAGCCGCAGGTCCTCGGAGGTGGAGGTGTCGTCCTCGATGGGGAACGGAGGGGTCCTGGACTCGTTCAGGAGAAGCAGCGTCGAGGCCAGCACTTCGATCTCGCCGGTACCGATGGCGGGATTCACCGTTTCCGGATCCCGCTGCAGCACCTTGCCTCGAACCATGATCACATACTCCGAGCGCAACCCCTTGGCCTTCTGATGAGCTTCCGGGGACTGGTCGGGATTGAATAGCACCTGGGTCACTCCTTCCCGATCCCGCAGATCGATGAAGATGAGATGTCCCAGGTCGCGACGCCTGGCCACCCAACCCATCAGCACCACTTCCTGACCGCCATCGCTCGTGCGCAGTTGTCCGCAATGATGGCTCCGTACCGCTGTTCCCAACGAGTCCAATGCCAAAGCCGATTCCCTCCCCTAGTCTCCCCAACCATTTCCAAGCTTGGAAACGACTTCCTCTTGCCTTACCAGGATCTGCCGCCCGTCCCTCATGCGCTTCAGCGGAAATTCTCCGGTTTCCAACTCATTCTCACCCACGATCAGGACATGGCCGGCCTGCAGCTTGTTGGCCAGACGCATGGAGCTCTTCAGAGTTCGGGGCGCGAAGTCCAGAAAGCAGCGGATGCCCTGGCGTCGAAATTCCCGGGCCATCAGCGAGGCTCTGTCGAAGGCCCCCTCGCCCAAGGGGGCAAAAAAGAGCTGGGGCCGCCCCGCTGCCGGAGAGCTGCCCGCTTGCCGGCACAGGAGAATGACACGCTCCAGTCCCAGGGCAAAGCCGAAGCCGTGGGTGGGCCGGCCCCCCAGGACCTCGGCCAACCCGTCGTAGCGCCCGCCTCCCACCAGAGCATTCTGCGCGCCCAGTCTCGGGCTGGTGATCTCGAAGGTGGTGCGGCTGTAGTAATCCAGCCCCCGCACCAGGCGGGGCACGATCCTGAACCGGATGTCGCGGCGCTTGAGATGGCCCAGAAAGCGATCGAAGTGCAGGCGGCAGGGCTCGTCCAGAAATTCCAGGATCGAGGGAAGCGTCTCGATCGCGGGCTGGCAGGGGTCACGCTTGCAGTCCAAGACCCGCAGTGGATTGGAACGGCAGCGCCGGCGGCAGTCGGGGCAGAGAGCGTCCTCCCGTTCGCTCAGCGCGACTTGCAGTTTCTGCGAAAAACGGGCGCGGCATTGGCTGGAGCCGATGGAGTTCACCAGTAGCTCGGTCTCGCCGACGCCGATCCGATCCAGGAACAGTTGCAGCAGCTCGATCACTTCCGCCTCGATGGCCGGATGATCCGAGCCGAGCACCTCGGCGCCCAACTGGTGGAATTGTCGAAAGCGTCCCTTCTGCGGCCGTTCCCGGCGGAACATGGGCCCCATGTAGTAGACCTTCCAGATCTGCGGGTCCCGATGGATCTGGTGCTCCAGATAGGCCCGAACCACCGATGCCGTCCCCTCCGGCCGAAGCGTAAGCGAGCGGCTGTCACGGTCGTCGAAGGTGTACATCTCCTTGGCGACGATATCGGTGTCTTCTCCCACCCCCCGGGCAAACAGCTCGGTGCTTTCGAAGACCGGCGTGCGGATTTCGGAGAACCCATAGAGGGAAAGGATCTCCCTGGCGGTCTCCTCCACCCGATTCCATACCGCCGATTCCTGCGGCAGAATGTCCCGAGTCCCCTTGATGGCCTTGATCATGAGATTTCCATTGGGCAGGCTGGAATGGGGCGCTTCAACCAAATGGGGGGACCTGGGCGGGAACCCGTTGTTTGAAGCGGAAACCGCACCCCCGGGAGAAACGCGGCATCACCGGAGGCCTGACTGTCGCAGACGCCGCCGTCGTCAAAAACGAGTAAAGCTAACACAAGCCATCCGGCCAGGCAAGCGACCCCGGGGCTTGCCTGTTCCATGGCTCCTGGTTGGCCGGCCCCCGCATCGCAGGGAAACTGAGCGGTACGCTACGGGAGTGCATGCGGGCGCCCCGCCCCCGCTCCCGGGTGGGCGCCTCCTCCCATCACTTTTGCCCCTCAAGCGGGTGTGCGCCGCATTGCCGGGCCGCAGTCCCTGCCCATGCGGCACATCCGTCACGCTTGGTGGCCCTTCGTCGTCCTTCGTGGACCTTCGTGGATTGGAACCGGTCATGGGCTGTGATAGTTTAACCTCCCGATTCGGGGCGGTGTTGCCGCCTCGCTTGCCGTCGAGATAACCGGATAGCAAGCCCATGTTCCGCTACAGCTACATCATCATCCCGCCCCTGGAATCCATGGGGTTCGAGCGGCGGGTGTGGGAGACACTGGCTTTTCTCAAGGAGTGCGGTTACGCCGGGGTTGAAGTAAATCTGACCGATTCACCGGATCTCGACCTGGACCGCCTGGAGCAGTGGCTGGACGAGCTGGACCTGGTAATCCCCTCCTTCCTGACAGGCGAGGCCTATGGGCAGGGACTCTGCCTGAGCTCGCCCGATCCGTCGATTCGACGGAAATCGGTCGACCGCCTGGTGGGCTACCTGGCGGTTGCCCGGCGATTCAAGGCCATCCTGGTGGTCGGGCTGCTGCAGGGACTTCTGAGCGACGAACCCGACGTCGCAGCCGCTCAGGCCAGAATCCGCGGCTGCTTCCGCCGGCTCGCCGCGCAGGCCGAGGCCCAAGGCGTGGAAGTGGTGGTCGAGCCGGTCAACCACTTGCAGGTGGGCTTCAACAACAGCGTGGCCGAAGTCCGCCGGCTGGTTGCCGAGGTGGGGTCTCCCGCCCTCAAGCCCATGGTGGATACCATCCACATGAACGTGGAAGAGCGCTCCCTGGTGGAGCCCATCCTGGAATGCGGATCTTCCCTGCGCCACGTCCACCTCTGCGAAAGCAACGGATCCCTGCTGGGCAGCGGGCACCTGGACTTCGCGGCCGTCCTGGGCGCCCTCGACCGGATCGACTACGACGGATTCGCTTCGGTGAAAGTCTACCGCGGGGCCGGCCTGGAGGATGCGGCGCCGGCCAGCTTGCGTTATCTTCGGCGACTCCGCCTCGAAACAACACCACCAGGCGGAGGCTGACCGCGCCGGGCGCGGCGCGCCACAGTCGATCCG
>VXMN01000053.1 GCA_009841055.1 Acidobacteriota bacterium | reverse complement strand
CGGATTTGCGGATGTCCAGGACTGCAAGGCCGCCGTCTCCAGAAAAAATCCTGTCCATCCTGTCCATCGATGTGAATTAAAAATCTGCCCATGCCCGCCTTGGAACCGGTTTCCTTCTACCCGGCACAAGGCGTTTGTTTAAGGTAAGCACCGCCCCCGCCCTGGCGGGCGGATCATACGGGAGGGAAACAGGTTTGTTTCACTTGCTGAACGTGTCGATAAAACAACTATCCACTAACCACTGGCCACTGACCACTAATCCCTGACCTGTCCGACCCTGACCCTGGCGGGGCGCACCAGCTTGCCGTTCAAGCGGTACCCCTTTCGGACCACTTCCAGAATCAGGTTGTCCTTTTCCTGCTCCGAAACCTCGGTCACCGCAACCGCCTCGGCCAATTCGGGATCGTATGCCTCTCCCGCCCCGGCCACCTCTTCCAACCCCAACTCGGCCAAAATACCACCGAACTGAGTGTGGATCAGTTCAACCCCCTCCAGGAGTCCCTCACGGTCGGGACTATTGCGGGCGTGCAGCAGTGCCCTCTCGAAGTTCTCGAATATGTCGATGAACTTCTCGACCGTCTCTCCCCGAGCCTGTTGAAGCCGTTTCTCGTACTCGTTTCCAATGCGCTCCCGTGCCCGCCGGTTCTCTGCCTCGGACTGGTCCCGATAGTCCCGATAGGAGGCGATAACCTCTTCGACTTTCTTCTCGGCCTCCGCCCGTCTTTTCTCCAGTTCCTCCACGTAGGTGGGCTTGAGCGATGCGGAGGATTCCCGTGCCGGCGTATCCTCACCGTCCTGAACCCAGAAACGCTTGTCGGTGACGCGAATCTTGACTTCCCGGTCCTGGTCCCCGATTTCGGAAACCCCGGGCGCGTCCGGTTCATTCGTTGGCAACGATGTGGACTTCTTGGACTTCCGCATGAGGGCCTGCCTCCTCTTACTCGGGGTGGAACGGGGATACGGCAGATACGGTCCGGACGCCTCCGAGGGGGTTCGACGGGAAAGCGGACCGTCGACTCGGGCGGTGCCTGTCAGGCTTGCCCGGCGACCGCGGCCGGCTGGAAGACCATTGCCTCGCGGCCGGGGTCCGCGTCCACCAGGAGACGGTCCCCCGAATGAACCTCTCCGTTGAGCAGCTTGAGCGCCAGAGGATCCTGGATGAGGCGCTGGAGCGCACGCCTGAGCGGGCGGGCTCCATAGTCGGGATCGTACCCCTGGTTGAAGAGAACCTCCCTGGCCCGCCCGGTGAGCTCCAGGTCGATCTTGCGCTCTGCCAGCCGCGCCTTGAGCCGCTCCAGTTGAAGGTCGACAATCCGGCTGATTTCCTCGCGTCCCAGGGCATTGAAGATGATGATGTCATCGATGCGGTTCAGAAACTCCGGCTTGAAGGAGGCGCGCAGCACTTCGAATACTTGAGTCTGAATTTCCCCGGGGTCTCGCCCGGTCATCTCCTGAATTGTCGATCCGGCCAGATTGGAGGTCATGACAATCAGTGTATTCCTGAAGTCTACCGTTCGCCCCTTCCCGTCTGTCAAGCGTCCGTCTTCCAGGATCTGGAGCAGCAGATTGAACACCTCCGGGTGGGCTTTCTCCATCTCGTCGAACAGGATCACCGAATAGGGTCTTCGCTTGACGGCCTCGGTCAGGAATCCCCCCTCCTCGTAGCCCACGTAGCCAGGGGGCGCGCCAATGAGCCGCGCCACCGAATGCTTCTCCATGAACTCCGACATGTCCAGACGCACCATGGCCTTCCGGCTGTCGAACAGGAACTCGGCCAGCGCTCGCGCCAACTCCGTCTTGCCCACTCCGGTAGGACCCAGAAAAATGAAGGACCCGATGGGCCGTTCCCGGTCCTGCAGTCCGGCACGGCTCCTGCGAATCGCGTTGGACACCGAGGCCAGAGCCTTTTCCTGACCGATGACCCGGCGGCCCAGCCTCTTTTCCATGTGAACGAGCTTGCCGACCTCTCCTTCCAGCATCCTGGCCACCGGAATGCCGGTCCACTTGGAAACCACCTGGGCGATATCTTCCTCATCGACCTCTTCCTTGAGCATCCGACTGGACTGCTGCATCTGTTCAAGCTCGAGATTGGCGGCATCCAGCTCCTTCTGCAGATCGACCAGGGACCCGTAGCGGATTTCCGCGACCCTGCCCAGGTCGCCGGCCCGCTCCTGCTTCTGCTCCTCGATTCGCGCCTGCTCGATTCTCTCCTTCAGGCTTCGGATTCCGGAGATCAGGGCGCGCTCGTTCTGCCAGCGGGCCTTCTTTTCGGCCGAGGTCTCCTTGAGGTTGGCCAGCTCACGTTCAAGGGAAGCCAGCCGCTCCTTCGAGGCCTGGTCCTCTTCTTTCTTGAGGGCTTGCCGTTCGATTTCCAGTTGGCGAATCCGGCGCTCCACTTCGTCGATCTCGACGGGCAGGGAGTCGATCTCCATCCTCAGGGAGGCCGCCGACTCGTCCACCAGGTCGATGGCCTTGTCGGGCAGGAAGCGGTCGCTGATATAACGGTCGGAGAGGGTCGCCGCGGCCACGATGGCTGAATCCTTGATCCGGACTCCGTGGTGCACTTCATAGCGCTCCTTGAGGCCGCGCAAGATTCCAATGGTATCGGCGACGGTGGGTTCCCCCACGAACACTTGCTGAAACCGCCGTTCCAGGGCGGCGTCCTTTTCGATATATTTCTTGTACTCGTTCAGAGTGGTGGCGCCGATACAGCGCAGTTCCCCACGGGCCAGGGCCGGCTTCAGCATGTTGGAGGCATCCACGGCCCCCTCGGCAGCGCCTGCGCCGACCAGCGTGTGCAGTTCATCGATAAACAGGACCACCTGCCCATCGGCTTCCGTCACCTCCCGCAGCAGCGCCTTCAACCGATCCTCGAACTCCCCCCGATACTTGGCTCCGGCAATCATGGCGCCCAGGTCCAGGGCCACCAGGCGCTTGTGCTTGAGGCTCTCGGGAACGTCCCCGGCCACGATACGCTGGGCCAGGCCTTCCACAATGGCCGTCTTGCCCACCCCCGGTTCGCCCATCAGTACAGGATTGTTCTTGGTCCGCCGGGACAAGACCTGAATCACCCTGCGGACCTCTTCGTCCCGGCCGATGACCGGATCCAGCTTGCCTTTTCTCGCCAGCTCGGTGAGGTCTCGGGCATAGCGCTGCAGCGTCTGGTACTTGTCCTCGGGATTGGCGTCGGTGACCCGCTGTGAACCCCGAACATCCACCAGAGCCTGCAGGATTTTGTCGGAACCGACGCCCTGCGCAGCCAGGACGCGGTGCGCGGCCGACCCCTTGACATCGGCCAGGGCCAGCAGCAGGTGCTCGGTGCTGACATACTCGTCCTTGAGACGGTCTGCCTGACGAAAGGCGGCTTCCAGGACGGTGTTGAGCGCGCCGGAAATCGACCGGTTGACAACGCCCTGGACCCTGGGCAGCCCGGCCAGGGCTTTCTCTATCTCCCCGGACAGCGCTTCCCGGCCAACCCCCAACTTGCTCAGGACCGGAGGAATGACTCCTTCGGCCTGATCCAGGAGAACCCGCAGCAGGTGCTCCGGCTCGACTTGGGGATGGGCATGCTCACTGGCCAGCCGTTCCGATTCAACCAGGGCTTCCTGTGCCTTCAATGTCAGCTTGTCATGGCGCATTGGCGTCTTCCTGTTGCGGTTTCCGCTACAGGCAATTCATAAGATCGGCTCAGGCGCTTGTCAAAAAGCCTGCAGCGGCCACGGACCTTCGACTACCCGGTCCTTCCATCTGCCGGTGGATCCCTTCAGGAGGTCACTTTGAAATCGCCAGGAAGCAAAGGTCAACGCCGGAGATTCAGGCGTACAAATCAACAAGGAATTGTTTGGAGCGACCGATTGCGAAGGCCTCCGGCAACCGGGAAACTGCGAGTGTAATGCTCTTCCTACTCCTCGACTTCGGCCTCATCCATCAGCATGATCGGGATGTCATCCCTGACGGGAAAGACCCGCTTGCACCGGTAACATTTCAGACCGTCGCCGTTGGGGGTCGGAACGACCGAATCCTTGCAGAGGGGACAGACCAGGATTTCCAGAAGCTCGGGGCTAACGGGCATGGATTGCTCCTCCTGCAGCCACCCGGCAGACAGGCCCGACCGTTTGTCGAGCCCCCTCGTCCAGACCGGGCCACGGGCAGTTGGCTTGCCGGCAGGCATTCCCCCAGGGGGCGCTGGCAGCGTCTTTTCTACTCGCTCTTTTCCAGGAGGTCTTCGACCTTGAAGTCGAGGTCCTCGAGTACCTTCCTGTCCACCTTGTACAGGGTCGGGTCGGCGACGGCCTTGCCGAAAACGACCTCATCCTCCGTCTTCCCCAACACCACCTCGATAACCCGATCGTCCTTTCTCACTACCTTGACCTCGGCCGAAGGTTCGCTGAATCCATACCTGGGGTCATCCAGATTGGCCCGGTCGACGATCTCCTTCCCCTCCAGATCCTCCAACGGCCAGAAGATCTTGTACTCCAGGACCGATTTCTCCTCATGGCCGTCCGGAGACCGCAACCTCCATTGGTCTTCGCTGTCCCTGGCGAACTCGAACTTCCGGTCGGGCAGCTTGACTTCGACCCGTTTCACCTCATCTCGCTCAAAGCGGGCCATCTTCCGGTCGCGCAGCTTGGACAGGTCCAGTTTCAACTTCTCCACCAGGTCTTCCTTGATCTTGAAGACATCCCCCCCGGAGTCATCCTTGGCGTAGAATTGGGCGCCGACCTGTTTGCCGACCAGCAGTGTTTTCCTGGCCCGATTGTCGCCCAGGTAGAGATCAACGCTGGAGGAGGGAGCGTTGAGTCCGTAGGCCTTGAGGCTGCCGGTTCCCCGTTCCAGGAATTCCTCCACTCTGGCGAACTCCAGGTCACTGAGGAGGGACCTGATCTCGGAGCGGTCGGCCCTGGCCTGGATCGGCTCTCGGACAGACCAATCCTCCCCTTCCTTCTGCAAGCGGTAGATCTTGCGCCCGGCCCGGATCCGGACTTCCCTGACCTGTTCCCTGTCAAAATCCATCACCGACTTGTCCCTGAAGTCGAACAGCTCCTTATCGACGGTGGTATGGAGCAACGTGGGCAACACCAGCACCTTCTCCTGGTCCGGAATCCTGCCGAAAACCGAGGCCTGGTTGAAGTCCTTGTCTCCTAGCTCCAGATCCAGGCTGCGGCCATCCTCCAAACCCACGGTGAGCTTCAGGCCGGGGCTCTCCAGGCCATAGTCCTTCCAGTCCACCGAATCCGGCTCCAGGGATCTCTCCACCTGGGTGGAACTCAATTCGGAAGCCAGCCCCTCCACCGCCGCCTCGTCGGCCCTGGCTTCGATCGGAGCAACCAGCGTCCAGCCGGCGTCCTCCTTTTTCATGACGATGGAACCGTCGCCGCGGACCAGGGAGATGGAATTCACCTCCTCCTTTGCGAACTGGAACAACTTCTTGGCCTCTTCGGCAGCCTCCTCGCGTTTCTTGCCCCCCTCGATCTCATAGAAGTAGACGAAGGCCCCCAAGCCGACGAAGAGAACAGCCACGATGCCCAGGTTTCTCCAGATCACGACTTGCGCCTCCTTGACCAAACCAGGAAGCCCAAGCCCATCGCAGCCCCCGGCAACAGGACCATGGTCACCCAGAACAGCGTCCTGGAGTCGGCAGCGGTCATCTGGACACTGCGGTTTTCCGAATCCTTGGGTCGAACCGAGATCAGGTCCTCGTCCTCGGCCAGCCAGCTCACCGCATTCAGAAACAGGTCCCCGTTTCGCTGGAGCCGCAGAAAGGCGTTATTGGCAAAGTCGGAATCGCCGATCACCACCACCCGGGCTTCCTTGCCGAAGGATCCGTCATCTTCCGACTCTTTCCGGTCCGAATCGTCGCCCCCGTTTTCGTCTTGAGCTCCGTTCGAATCGGCAGCCGCCGAACTCACCGAAAGGGTGCTGACCACCCCAAGGACCACCGGGCCCTCGATATCCACGGCCGGATTGAATTCCGCCGCTCCGTCCACCAGGTTCTTTTCTCCCCAGCTCCGCTCCGAGGTGCGAAACAGCTCCCTGGAGACGAAGGAAGAATCCTCGTGGTCGACCGCCTTCAGCGAGCGAGCTTCAGGGAACACGGTCATGGTATTTTCGAGGTCATCGGTGATGGGGTGCGACTCGTAGGAGGTCACCAGAGGAGCCGCGGGGCCCATGCCGAAAAGCTGACCCAACCCGCTGGAGTCGACCACGATGTCGTTCTCCACCCCGATCTTCCACTTCTCCAGCAGTTCCTTCAAGCCGGAGTCGAGGTCGGGGTCCAGCAACAGGAGAACTTTCCCCCCGGCGTCGACGTATCCGTCGATGAGCGCCGTCTCCGTTGGGAGCAAGGCCACGGCCGGACCGGCAATCACCAGGGCGGAGCAGTCCTCGGGGATGCTTCCGGCCTCGGCCAGATTGATGCTCTGCACCCGGTAGTTCTGGTTCTCGACGGCCTGCCGGGCGGCCGCGTATCCCCGCTCCTCCCGGCTGTTTTCGATGTCGGCCTCGTTGTGTCCCTTGGTGAAGTAGATGACCTTGTCCTGCTCCCGCGTCACCTTGAGGATGCTGTTGGTAATGTCTTCTTCGCGGGCAGCCTCCACGCTCTCCCGCTTCTCTCCCGCAACCACCACGATTTCTCCAAAGCGGTTGACCTCGAACTTTCGGGCCAGTCCCGGCTCGGCCTGGGGGTCCACCTTGCGGTAGCTCAGTGCCGAGGGGTTGAGCGCCACATACTCCTTCATCAGGTCGTCCAGACCGGCATTGGGGTCCTTGTCGAAGTGGATGACTTCGACGTCCGCTTCCAACCCCCTGACCAGCTTCTCCGTCTGGTCGGACAGACTGTAGAGCCGGTTGCTGGTGAGGTCCCAACGTTCCTGGTATTTCTTGGCCAGGTAGTTGACCATCCCCAGGAGGCCCACGACCATCACCACCATCAAGGCCGTGTTGGCGCCATACTGGGCGGACCGCCGCCGAAAGCCGGCCTTGAGCTGCTCGAAGTTCAAGGCAATCATGGCCAGTGTAAGAACCAGGCCTCCATAGAGGACGATCTGCACCCGGTAGTCCCAAACCCCCTGGATGGAGTACCAGACGTAGCCCAGTATGATCAGTACCGGGCCAAAGGAGACGATGCTTTTCAGTGCGTTCATCCCGTTATGTCCTCCACCGCCAGGATTCAATGGATCGATAGGTCAGGAAGAGCCCGAGAACGACGAAGCTCAGGTAGACGACCAGGCTCGAGCTGTCGACCACTCCCTTGGAGAAGTCGTCGAAGTGGTTGAGAATGGAAACGTAACCGAGGATCTCCTGCACCAGGGGTCCGGCAGCCTGGGCCGAGAGGTCGATCACCCAGAGGATCAGGAGGGCGCCAAAGGTAACGCTGGCGGCGACCATCTGACTTTCGGTAAGGGTCGAGATAAAGATGCCCAGGGAGATCAGGGCCGCGCCCAGCAGCAGCAGACCCAGATATCCGGAAAGAACCGGTTCCAGAGCCATCTTGGGAGAACTGTAGAAATAAAGGAAGGCATGGTAGACCAGGGTCGGCAACAGCATGACCACGAAAAAACCCATGGCTGCCAGGAACTTTCCCAGGATGAGCTGGAAATGAGTCAGGGGAGAGGTGAGGAGAAGCTCGATGGTGGCCCGGCGTCTTTCATCGGCAAAGGTCGCCATGGTGATCATGGGCACCATGAACAGGATGATGGTGCTGACGATGCCGAAGAAATTTCTCTCCACCAGCGCAGGAACATCCATGGCCGGAGCGCCGCCGCCGAACTGCTGGGCCTGGACGGCCATCATCATGGACCGCTGGATAAAAACCGTCAGGATATTGTAGAAGAAGTACCCGCTCACCAGGAGGAATACCGTCAGCACGCCGTAAGCGACGGGGGAGGCGAAATAGATCTTCATCTCCTTGTCAATCACAGCCAACAGGTTTCTCATTGACTACGCACCTCCTCCTGAGTGGTAAGTTGGGTGAAGACTTCCTCCAGGCTCAACTGCAGCGAGCGAAGCTCCAGCAGCTCAAAGCCTCCCTCGATGATGCTCCGGGCAATCCGGCCTCTGACATCCTGCTTCAGCTCCGTTTCAATGCGGTAGGAGGATACCTCCCCCTCCCCCAGCGGTCTGGAAACCACGCTCAGCACTCCCTCGATCTGATGCAACCGCTGCTGCGCCTCGACATCGGAGCCCCTGGCTTCCATGTAAATGTGGGCGGCCCCCTGCTGCTGCCGGGTCAGGTTCTCGGGGGTGTCCACGGCGACGATCTTCCCGTCGGAGATAATAACCACCCGTTGGCAGGTCATGCTGACCTCCGGCAGGATATGGGTTGAAAGAACAATGGTGTGGTTCCCGGAGAGGCTCTTGATGAGCTCTCGCACCTCCTTGATCTGATTGGGGTCCAGCCCGACCGTGGGTTCGTCCAGGATCAGCACCTCCGGGTCGTGGATCAATGCCTGGGCCAAGCCGACCCGCTGCTTGAACCCCTTGGACAGGTGCTTGATCAGCTTCTTCCCGTAGCCCTCGATACGCACGGTCTCCTTGACCTCCTGAAGACGCCTCTTGCGGTCTTCGGGAGCTACGCCCTTGATCCTGGCTACGAAACCAAGGTAGCCGTCCACCGTCATCTCGTCATAGAGGGGAGGGTGTTCGGGCAGGTAGCCGATGCGACGTTTCACTTCCATGGCATTCTCGAAAACGTCATACCCGGCAACCCGAGCCGTGCCCTCGGTGGCGGGCAGGAAACAGGTCAGAATGCGCATGGTCGTGGTCTTGCCGGCGCCGTTAGGCCCCAGGAACCCCAGAATTTCTCCCTTTTCCACCTGAAAGGACACCTCGTCGACAGCCTTCAGGTTCCCGTATCTCTTGGTCAGTCGATCGACTTCAATCAAAAGAGTTCTCCCTTTCCGATTTCAAAGAGACGATACCGAGCGAGCCCCGCCGAATCCGGCACAGCGGTGAGCCCGAGGGGCGCTCGAACAGATAATTATAAGGAAAACGCTTCGACTGTAAAGGGGGTCAGCCGGAGGGCAATAACCCTCTGCCGCGGAGATCCGGCGCCTCCGGGGACCCTGGAATCGAACGATGGGTTCAGGCTCCCGCCATGGGCTCTGCAACCTCAGTGGACCGTGTCCGGCAGCAGCAGGCTGTTGCGGTCGCCGCAGGTGGCCCAGCCCTGATCGACTCTCATGATGAGTCCATGGAAGAGGATGTCGCTTCCGGACAGCACCACCAGCGCATCGCCCGGCTTGACTTCAGGGTTCCTGAGCTCGAACCGGATTACCGAGGCCCGCCCATTTTGCTGCTGAACGGTCTGATAGGAGAAATCTTCCACCTCAACCGCAAGGGTCCTTGAATGGGGTGGAAGCTCGTTATTCTCCTGCCGATCGGACATGTTTCACCTCAAGAAATTGGTATAATCCGGCGCCATGAGCGGAGCGGCAAACAAGCGTCCGGGGACAGCGGCAAGGCGGGCGGCCGTGGTGGCCCTGGCGCTGCTGGCTCATTCCTGGGCGGCAACTTCGGGGGACAAGAACCTGGTGGTCAGCGGGCGCCTGGCGTGTCTGGGGACCAACCTGAAGGAAACCTCCTGCCGGGACGCCCCCGCCCGGCTAGCCCTCAAAGCGGATACCGGACAGCTCCATATTCTGGCCGCCGGGGACGCCGCCAGCACCCTCCTCCAGGAAAAGCGACTGCAGACAAGACAATTCCGGCTGACCTTGAGAAGCCTGGATAGCGGCAAGACCTTTCAAATCGTCAAGACCCAACTGATTCGCGGAGGCAAGGTCTACGACTTTCACTACTTCTGCGAGATATGCAACATCACCACCTACACGCCCGGACCCTGCATGTGCTGCCGGGCCCCTACCGAGTACCGCGAAGCGCCGGCTGAAACGTAGAGTAGCGAGGCCGTGAGCGCAAGTACCGGGCACGCATGGCTCACCGGGACGACGGGTCCGGAGAGGCATCTTCGGCGGACTGGTGGAGATAGTCGAGCACGGCCCGCACGGAGACGATCCTGGGAGGCTGGTCGAGGCTGACGATGGGGATGTGGCGAAATCCCTCCACCGACATCTGGTGGAGGACAAAGCGAATGGATTCCTCTGCCTCCATGGTCACCGGATTGGGGGTCATGATCTCGGAGACTTTGACCGAGCTGACGGAGCTTTCCATTCCCCCGAGCTTGTAGAGCACGTCCCGTTCCGACAGGATACCGACCACGATTTCCTCTTCCATGACCAGGACGCACCCCACGCTCTTGCCCTTCAGGAGTTGGACCGCCTCCTCGACCGGAGCCTCAGGCGAAATGGTGACCGCGGGTTGGGGCTTCAGGTCGGCAATCGTATCCTCCATGAGCCGCTTCTGCAGCCCCTCGATCGGCAAGGGGATGTCCAGCTTGGTGAAAGGCAACAGACAGTCTTCGCATCGGTCCGCCCCGGGAAGATTGACCGAGCCGCAAGCAGGACAGATCATGAGATTCCTCGAAAGAGGGCAGGTTCGTGGCTTTCCCCCGCCGACACTTTCGCCGAAGTCCGGCAAAGCCGGATCGGCGGTTCCATCGGAATAGGGAATTCAGTTCACCACCCAGACATCCCCGCTGTTGAGCAGTCGTTCCAGGTCTCCGTCTCCAGAACGGCTGATTGCGTCTTGCACCTGGGCTTCCATCAGCTCGTCGTAGGTCGGTTTGGCCACGGAGCGGAAAACTCCCAGAGGCACGGGAAAGTCAGGATAGTCCATGCGGGCCAGCAGGTTTGCCAGATTGGGCTCCGGAGCGTGAATATCGTGGATCAGCAGATCCTTTTCCGTATTCCCCCGGCGAAGATCCACCACTTCCAGTTTGAGGCCGTTCAGCCGAATTCCCTTGTCCCGGTCCCTGCCGAATACCAGCGGCTTGCCGTGCTCCAGCCGGATGGTGCGATCGTCTCGAAATCCCCTTTCCGAGAAGTGCTTGAAGGCTCCGTCGTTGAAGATGTTGCAATTCTGAAACACTTCCACGAAGGAAACTCCCTTGTGATGGGCGGCCTGGGTAAGAACCGAGGAGAGGTGTTTCACATCCACGTCGATGGAGCGCGCCACGAAGGTGGCCTCGTTGGAGATCGCAATGCACAAGGGGTTGATGGGATAGTCGATGGACCCGAGCGGAGTGGACTTGGTCTTCTTGCCGAACTCGGACGTTGGGGAATACTGGCCCTTGGTCAATCCGTAAATCCTGTTATTGAACAGAATGATGTTCACGTCCAGATTTCTGCGAACCACATGCATGAAATGGTTGCCCCCGATGCTCAAGGCATCGCCGTCTCCGGTAATCACCCAGACCGACAGCTCGGGGCGGGAGGCCTTGATGCCGGTAGCCAGAGTCGGAGCCCGGCCGTGAATTCCATGAAAACCATAGGTGTTCACATAGTAGGGGAAGCGGCTGGAGCAACCGATGCCGGAAACAAAGACAAAGTTCTCCCTCGGGATATTCAGATCGGGCAGCATCTTCTGAGTCTGGGCCAGAATGGAGTAGTCCCCGCAACCCGGACACCATCTCACCTCCTGGTCGCTCACAAAATCCCGGCGTCTCAACGGGAGCACTGCCGCCCCCTTTGGTCCTCTGTCGCCGTCATGGCTCATGGCTGATTGCTCCTGGCGTCCTGTCTCGGAAATAAGATTACCATCTCGGTTGGAGGTTCAGCGGGGAAAGACCCGGCCCGGGAGAACCTCTGTAGTCAGAGCATCTCTCCAATAGCTTCCCGCAGTTCGGAAATCTTGAAGGGAAGGCCTCGCACCCGGTTGAAACCGACGGCATCCACCAGGTAGCGAGACCGCAAGATCATCAGCAACTGACCCAGATTGAGCTCGGGCACCAGGACCTTGTCGAATCGAGAGAGAACCTCTCCCAGGTTCCCGGGGAGAGGATTCAGGTACTGCAAATGAAGGCTGGAGACCGAGTGGCCCTGCTCCTGCATGCCTTCCACGGCCGAGGTGATTGCCCCGTAGGTCGAACCCCAGCCAACCACCAGAACCCTTCCTTCCGGACTCCCGAACACTTCCACCGGAGGGATGAAGTCGGCTATCCGGGCAATTTTCTCTGCCCGCAGACGCACCATGCGGTCGTGGTTCTCGGGGTTGTAACTGACGTTCCCGGTGATGTTCTGCTTTTCCAACCCGCCGATGCGGTGCTCCAGCCCCGGGGTGCCCGGAATGGCCCAGGGCCGGGAGAGTGTCTCCTCATCCCGCAGATAGGGTTCAAACCCCTCGGCGTCGGTCCGGAAATGGACTTCTATGTCGGGAAGGTCCTCCACCGAAGGAATCTTCCACGGCTCCGAGCCGTTGGCCAGGTAGCCGTCGGAGAGGAAGAAGACCGGGGTCATGAATTGGGTGGCCAGGCGAAAAGCCTCGAATGCCATGCGGAAGCAGCCGGACGGCGTGCTTGGCGCCACCACGGCCACGGGACACTCCCCGTTCCGCCCGAACAGGGCCTGCAGCAGATCCGCCTGTTCGGTCTTGGTGGGCAGGCCGGTGCTGGGACCGCCGCGTTGAATGTTGGCGATCACCAGCGGCAGTTCCGTCATGACGGCCAGCCCGATCGCCTCCGATTTCAGGGCGACTCCCGGCCCACTGGTTCCGGTCAGTCCCAAGTGCCCCGCAAAGGAAGAGCCAATGGCGGCGCCCACGGCCGCAATCTCGTCTTCGGCCTGAAAAGTCTTGATTCCGAAATTCTTGTGGCGTGCCAGCTCGTGCAGAATATCGCTGGCCGGGGTGATGGGATAGCTGGCGTAGAAGAGGGGACGCGCCAGCTTCTGAGAAGCCGCGATGAAGCCGAAAGCCGTGGCCTCGTTGCCGGTAATGTTGCGGTACTTGCCCGGAGCCAGCTTGGCGGTGCGAACCCGGTAGTGGGTGGTGAAGAGCTCGGTGGTGTCGGCGGAGGTGTAGCCGCTTCGATAGGCCCGGCTGTTGGCGGCCAGGAACTCCGGACTCATCTTCAACTTGGCTTCGATCCAGGAAAGAGTCGGCGCCAGGGGCCGATCGTCCAGCT
>VXMN01000356.1 GCA_009841055.1 Acidobacteriota bacterium | reverse complement strand
GGGAGGCTGTGCGGAGACGAATGCGGGCGGGACGCCCGCGCTCCCGGGTGGGCCTGCTCCGATGCGGATTTGCGGATTGGCGGTATTGGAAGCTGGCCGTTTCCTGAAGAAATCCTGTCCATCCTGTGCATCGATGTTAAAAATCCCTGTACATCGCGATGCGGTGGGAAGCGCCCCCTACTGGCTTCGCCGCGGTCCTTGTTGCCCCTTCGCTGACAAATCCTTATTGTCCCGTGTGTCCTTCGTTGACTTCCTTGCCGGCCATTGGCGCATCCCTCTTGAGCCTTCTCCAACCCCTTAGTGGCCCTTCGTCGCCCTTCGTGTTCCTTCGTGGATAACTCTTTTTTCTTTTGTTTTAAATAAAGGCGGAGCCCGCGGTTGAGCCGGAGGGGTAAGCACGGTGTCCCGGGAGCGGATGGCGGCGGTGCGTTTACGGCGTGGTTCGAGCGCTCGCGGGCTGCCGGAGCTATAATGGGAGCGAAAGCCGGCCGGTCCAGCGGTCGGCTCCCGCGGGATGAGTCATGGTCCATCATCACCACCATCGTCCAGGTGAAGGGCGGGCCGGCCGGGGGCCCTCGCCTCTAAGGGCGCTGCGCATCGCCCTGTTGCTCACCACCACCTATCTGGTGGTCGAGTTTCTGGGTGGACTCTATACCGGAAGTCTGGCCCTCATCGCCGACGCCGGGCACATGCTGGTGGATGCGGCGGCCCTGGGCTTGAGCCTGTTTGCTCTCTGGTGCGCCGGCCGGCCGGCCACGGCCTCCAAGACCTATGGGTATCACCGGGCAGAGATTCTGGCGGCGCTGCTGAATGGAGTGACCCTGGTGGTGATTTCCCTCGGGATCCTCTATGAGGCCTACCACCGGCTCCTGAACCCCCAGGAGGTCAAGAGCGGCTGGATGCTGCTGATCGCCTCGCTGGGGTTGGCCGTCAACCTGGCGAGCGCCTACTTCCTGCACGGATCCCAATCCGCCAGTCTCAACGTTCGCAGCGCCTTCCTGCATGTGGCCGGAGATGCCCTGAGCTCGGTGGGAGCCATCGTGGCAGGCCTGCTGATGGCCTACAAGCAGTGGTACCTCGCCGATCCCCTGGCCAGCATCCTGGTGGCCTCCCTCATCCTCTACAACGCCTGGCGATTGGTCAGGGATTCGGCCAACATCCTGCTGGAGGCGACTCCCGTGCACATAGACCTGGCTGCCGTGCAGGAAGAGTTGTGCGGGGTCGAAGGCGTCGACTCGATCCACGATCTGCATGTCTGGACCCTGACCTCGGGGTTTCACGCCATGAGCTGCCATGCGGTGCTGTCCGGCGATCGAAGAAACCACCAGGTTCTGGAGCGGCTCAGCGCCATCGTGCGGGATCGGTTTCAGATCGAGCACTCCACAATCCAGTTGGAGGAGCGGAGCCTCGAGCACGAGGAGATGGGGACCTGTCATTCCGTGGTCCGTTGAATCCAGTGTCCTGTCTCAGAAATAAAGGCAGGCAATGTTGACAGGATGGAGCGGCGGACGGAAAATTAACGATTTTGAATTTCCTCCGATTTTCAATGACCGTTTCCGACCTGGATGTCCTGGACTATCGAGACCTGAAGCGGGTCATCGCCGGGTTTGCCGATTCGCCCCTGGGGTCCCGGCGGTTTGACAGGCTGATCCCCGCCGGGGACCCGGGAGAAGTCCGCAAGCAACTCCGAATGGTGCGCGAGTGCCTGGAAATGCTTGAGTCGGGGCAATCCTTGCGGTTCCACCGCGTGGTGGATCCGGAGCCGATCTTCGGCAGGCTCGGTGTGCAGGGCGCCGTCCTGGATCCTGCCGAAATCCTGAAGGTTCTCGACCTGGCCGAGGTGGCCGGGGCAGGCCGCGCGGCTCTCGAGGCCGCCGGCCGGCAGTTCCCGGCTCTCTCCGGCCTGGCTCGCAGTCAGGTCGGCGACCTGAGCGGGCTGAGTTCCCAACTGGCCGGAAAGATCGGTCCCACGGGTGAGCTTGAAGATGGAGCCAGTCCCCGGTTGCGGACCCTGAGGCGGCAGGTCGCCGGCCTGAGATCCCGCATCTGCCGTTCATTGGTCGACCTGGTGAGGGGAGGAGAGAAGACCGGCTCGCTTCAGGATGAGTTGGTGACCGTCCGAAACGAGCGGTTCGTCATCCCGGTGCGCACCGATCGCAAAAGGGCTCTTCCCGGCGTGGTCCACGGGAGCAGCTCCAGCGGCTCGACCCTCTTCATTGAACCGTTGCAGAGTGTCGAGCTCAACAATCGGCTGATCGAACTCAAGGAACAGGTCGCTGAAGAGGTTCTTCGCGTCCTTCGGGCGCTTACCCAGGCCATCCGGCAGCACCTGCAGGAGCTGCAGGCGGCGGCCCGGTTGGTGGGCATTCTCGATTTCAGCTTTGCCAAGGCTCGCTTTTGCCGGAAGTTTCAATGCGTTTTTCCCGAGCTCGAGGCGGGCCCGGTACTCGAGATCGACAGGGGCCGTCACCCCCTGTTGGAGATGCACCTGAAGGAGCAGGGACGGGAGATCGTTCCCGTTTCGGTAAATCTGGGGGAACGCAGTCAGGTCCTGGTGATCAGCGGTCCCAATGCCGGCGGGAAGACGGTTGCCCTCAAGACCGTGGGCATGTTGACCCTGATGGCGCTTTCGGGAATTCCCGTTCCGGCCGCGTCGGCCCGCATCGGCCTGTTTCGGCAGATCTTCGCCGATATCGGCGACCGCCAGTCCATGACCGATGACCTGAGCACCTTCTCCGCCCATCTCGGAAAGATTCGCGGCATCCTGGAGGAGGTCAGGCCGCCGGCGCTGGTGCTGCTCGACGAGTTGGGCACGGGCACCGATCCGGGCGAGGGGGCCGCTTTGGGAACCGCCATCCTGGAGGAGCTCCGCTCCCGAGGCATCCTGACCGTTGTCACCACCCACCTCAACGGGCTCAAGCGGTATGCCTTTCAGACCGAGCGGGTGGTCAACGCCAGCGTGGAGTTCGAGCAGGCCGACCTGCGGCCCACCTACCGGCTGATCCAGGGAATTCCGGGAAACAGCAGCGGGATCGACATGGCACGTCAGCTCGGACTTCCGGAACCGTTGGTGGCCCGCGCCCGAGGGCTGGTTTCCGAATCGGAGCGGGAGGTTGCCGGATACGCTCGTGCGCTCGGCCGACAGCTCACGGAGGCCGCCCGGCTGCGAAACCAACTGGAAACGGAACGGGCGGCGCTGAAGGATCGGAGGGCCCAGCTTGAAAAAAAGCAGCGGGAACTGGAAGAATCCAGGAGCCGGGAGATTGCCCGCTGCCGCAAGCAGGCGCGCCAGCGCTTCGAGAAAGAGGCGTCGCACCTCCTGGCGGGGATCCGGGACCGGTTTGAAGAAGCCAGGCTGAGAAGCGAAGTTCGCAGAGGGTCCAGGGAGCTGCAAGAGGTCCAGGTCAACGGCTCCCGGCCGGCTGAAAGCGCCGGTCCCGGGTTGCCGGAGAGGGAGAAGGCTCCCGGGGAAGGAATTCGAGCCGGAGTCCGGGTCAGAGTGGCCCGTCTGGGTTCGATCGGCACCATCACGGGACCCAGAGGAGAAGGCTCCTGGGAAGTGGAGGTGGGCGCCTTGAAGTGTGTGTTGAAAGGCGAGGAACTGGAGCCCCTGGGGCTGGACAGCGGTCCGCCCCCACCGGTGCGGGGAGGCTCCTACGGGGTCTCGGTCCGGTTTCAGTCCGAGGAGCTGTCCTCCAACGAGATCAACCTGGTCGGGTGCACGGCGGACGAGGCCATTCGGAGGGCCGACAAGTTTCTGGACAGCGCGCTGCTGGCTTCCTTGTCTCCGGTTCGCCTGATACACGGCAGCGGAATGGGCGTGTTGCGGCGGGCTATTTCCGAGTGGCTGTCCGACCAGTCTCATGTTTCCGAATTTCATCCGGCTGCATCCGAAGAGGGAGGAAACGGAGTGACGGTGGTCTCTCTCCATGTCTGACCCGAATAGCGGTGGGGCCGGACCCGGTGAGAAACAGCGTGCGGGGATTCCGGTGAGGTGAGCATGAGCTTGGCCGGCGATGGGGTTGACCGAGTGAAGAGCGCTGCCGATCTGGTGCAGATCGTTGGAGAACATGTCCGTCTGCGCAAGTCGGGGAGCAACTTCATCGGGCTCTGCCCCTTTCATTCCGAGAAGACTCCATCCTTCCACGTCCACGCGGAACGGCAATTCTTTTACTGTTTCGGCTGCCACGCCAAGGGAGACGTGATCCATTTCGTCGAGAAGATGGAGGGGTTGACGTTCGCGGATGCCCTTCGCTGGCTGGGCGAGCGATACGGCATTCCGATAGACGGCCGGAGCCGCCCAAACGAACGCAAGGCCGGGGAGCGCCGAATTCTTCTTGAGATTCAGACCGGGGCCGGCCGCTACTTCCACCGGGAACTGGCCGGTGGCGGCGCCCGGCTGGCTCGACGCTATCTGGAAGATCGCGGCCTGGCTCCCGAGATTCAGAAACGCTTCGGCATCGGCTATGCCCCCAGGCGGTCGGATGGGCTGCTTCAGGAACTGAGGGGCGGCTATTCCCTGGATCAGTTGCGCCTCAGCGGGTTGATCCAGCGAAGCGAGCGGGATTCCAGCCACTATGACCGTTTTCGGGGCCGGGTGATGTTTCCCATCTGGAACGAGGCGGGTAAAATCGTAGGGTTCGGGGGCCGGGCGCTGGGAGAGGAGCAACCCAAGTACCTGAACTCGCCCGAAACGCCCCTGTACAGCAAGAGCGGAACGCTCTACGCCCTCAACCTGGCGCGGGAGTCCATCCGAAGACAGGGCCGGGCCGTTCTGGTCGAGGGCTACATGGACTGTATCGCACTGCATCAGGCCGGGGTCGGCAATGCGGTCGCCGTCTGCGGCACCAGTCTGACCGAGGACCAGGTCCGCCTGCTTGGCCGCTTCACCAAGAAGGTGGTGGTGAATTTCGATCCCGACGACGCCGGGGATTCGGCCACCCTTCGATCGCTGGCCCTCCTGTTGCAGGGCGGTTTCGGCGTGCGTGTGCTGGCCTTGCCCGACGGGCTCGATCCCGATGCCTACATCAGGCGGCGTGGGGCCGACGCCTATCGGCAATTGCTGGAGCGGGCGCCCAGCGACTTCGAGTACCTGCTGGCACGCGCTCGGGACAAGCATCCGCTGGAGACCATCGAGGGGAAGGTCGGGGCCATCGAAGAGCTGCTGCCCTACCTGGCCCGCGTCTCCAACCGCATCGAGCGGGAGGAGAAGACCCGGCGGTTGGCGGAGTATTTTCAGGTGGAGGAAACCGCGGGGCGGGCGGCCCCGCCGACGGCGGCCGGCGGCGGCCCCCGGAAACTGGAGTTGGGACGCTCTCGCAAGCCTTCCCTGAGTCCGGTGGAGCGGCAACTGATCAAGGTCATTCTGGACCTCGATCGGGAGGCCGGCAAAATCGTGGATCAACTGGACCGCTCGCAGGTTCACGTGGGAATGGAGTCGGAAGTCGTCTTTAGCGCCATGGTCGCTCTCTACAGGAAAGAGGGGCGGGTCGAGGCGGAGCGTCTGCGGGAGTCGCTTCCCGGGGACCGCGAGCAGAATTGGATTAGCGAAGCCGTTTTTGAGGTGGGAGATCAGGAGCAGGTCGACGGTTGTCTGGAGTGGCTGGGACGCAAGAAGGTGCAACGAGAGGTGGCCCGGCTGCAACAGCAGATCGAACAGGCTGAACGCTCCCGGGACTTTGAACTTGTTGCCAGTCTTCATTCCAGGAAAGAAAAACTCACTCTGTCCGTGGCCGGATAAGGGCGCTCACCGTTGCCCGGGTCTGCCGGCGGAAGAATGAGAAAAAGGATGGTCATGCCCAACATGGAAGAAAACGACGCCATTGAGAACCTCGAGCGCAACCTCAGCGTCAGCCTCGAGGACAAGTACGACGAGGTCAAGCAGTTGATCGAACTGGGCAAGGAGAAGGGTTACCTGCTCTACGACGAGGTCAACGATCTGCTTCCAGGGAACGTGACATCCTCGGAAGAGCTTGACGAGATGTTTGCCGTGTTTCGCGCCCAGGGCATCGAGGTCATCGACGGCGACCCCAAGACGACAGGCACGGAGAAGCTGGGCTTTGAAAGGGAGAACAACGAGGAGCCCAGTCTGGACTTGACCCCGGGCGTGCTGGACAAGACCAACGACCCGGTTCGGCTCTACTTGCGGGAGATGGGAACGGTCCCCCTGCTCACCCGGGAGGGGGAGGTGGAGATCGCGAAGAAGATTGAACGGGGCCAGTTGAATGTCCTGAAAGCCGTTTCCCGGTCTCCCATCGCCATCAAGGAGGTGATCGACCTGGGGCTGCAGCTCCAGCGGCGAGAACGGTCCATCAACGACACCATAGTCCTGAACGACGACGTGCTCACCCCGGAGATCCTGGAGGAACGGCTTCGGGGGGCGCTGCGCAGCATCAGGCGGATGCAGCGCTGGCGCCGAAAGCACGATCGGATCCTGCAGGGGTTGCAGAAGACGCCGAAGTCCAGGCAAGGGCGCTCCTATCGAAAGCGGCGCTATGAGTTTATGCGACACCGGGTTCTGATCTCCCAGGCCATACGAGGATTGGGGTTGATCCCCGCCGAGAATATCCGGCTGATCGAACAGATTCGGCGCCACGGGGACTGCCTGCGTCCCTTGGAGATGAAGGCAGCCCACCTGCAGCGAAGGATTTCCCACAGCCGAGGCAAGACGGTGGCCGCGCTCAAGAAGGAATTGAGCCTGATCAGGGAAAAGACCGCCGCCCTGGAGCTCGAAACGCAGACGCGGGTTATTGAGCTCAAGCGGACGCTCCAGGCCATCAAGGACGGCGAGAGGCTGGCCAACAGCGCCAAGCGGGAACTGGTGGAGGCGAACCTGCGCCTGGTGGTCTCCATTGCCAAGAAATACACCAACCGCGGGCTCCAGTTCCTGGATCTGATTCAGGAGGGCAATATCGGCTTGATGAAAGCGGTGGACAAGTTCGAGTACCGTCGAGGCTACAAGTTTTCGACCTACGCCACCTGGTGGATTCGTCAGGCCATCACCCGCGCCATCGCCGACCAGGCCCGGACCATTCGTATTCCCGTCCACATGATCGAGACGATCAACAAGCTGATCCGCACCTCTCGCAGCCTGGTTCAGGAATACGGAAGAGAGCCGACCTCGGAGGAAATCGCGGCCCGGATGGACATTCCCGTGCAAAAGGTGCGCAAGGTCTTCAAGATCGCCCAGGAACCCATTTCTCTGGAAACACCCATCGGGGAAGAGGAGGATTCCCACTTGGGCGACTTCATCGAGGACCACCAGGTCGTGTCCCCCGCGGAAGCCGTCATCAACATCAACCTGAAGGAGATGACCGAAAACGTCCTGCAGACGCTGACTCCCCGGGAGGAAAAGGTCATCAAGATGCGCTTCGGTCTGGACAACGGGAGCGATCATACCCTGGAAGAGGTGGGACAGAACTTTGCGGTCACCCGCGAACGCATCCGCCAGATTGAAGCCAAGGCCTTGCGAAAGCTGCGTCATCCTTCTCGCAGCAGAAAATTGAGACCCTTTATGGATGGCTCCACCCAGGAGTAGGCCGGTGGACCATTCTTGTTTTCCAGTTCGGGCCCATAGCTCAGTTGGTTAGAGCCGCCGGCTCATAACCGGCCGGTCGTAGGTTCGAGTCCTACTGGGCCCACCATTCCTCCCCGACAGATTCATTCATGCATCCGGACATAGAAAAACTCATCGAGCTTCAAGCTCTCGAAATTCGAATCCGGCATTCCGGCGGCAGGCTTGAGCAGCTTCCCCGGGAGATAGCCGCCATGGAGGAGCAATTGGGCGCAACCAGGAGCCTGCTGGAACGACAGCAGGCGGAACTGGATCGGATTGCCGCCGAACGGCGTCAGCTCGAAGGGGAAATACAGATCGTCGAAGACAGGATTTCCAAGTACCGCTCCCAGCTTTCCGATGTGAAGACCAACGAACAATACAAGGCGCTCCTGCACGAAATCGACTTTCACGGTGAGCGAATCGGCAAGATGGAGGACGAGATCCTGCTCAACATGGAAAAGGAGGAGGGTCTGCGGGAGGAACGGTTGCTGCTGGAGCAGCAGCTTCAGAAGGAGAGTGCTCAGGTCGATCGGGAAAAGCAGGCGGTGGAAAAGGAGATCGAGGAGACCAGGGTCGAGTTGGACCGCCGCCAGCGAGAGGCCGGCGCCCTGATCGCCTTGATTGCCCCCGAGGTTTACGGCACCTATCGCAAGATAGCCACGGTGCGCAAGGGCGTGGCTCTGGCTCGGGCCGACGAGAACTGTCAGGGCTGTCACGTGCGGATTCGCCCCAGCGTGCTCGGTCAGGTCATGACGGGAAAGCAGATCGTTCACTGCGACAGTTGCGCCCGTTTTCTCTACTGGGAGCCGGACGCATCCCCCGTACCGAAATAGGAGGAGGAAGGCGGTTGAAGAGCCTGGTGGCCTACGTCGATGGCGGATCGCGTGGAAATCCCGGACCCGCGGGCTACGGGGCTCACATCCTGGATGGGGAGGGCAGGGTCCTGGCCAACCTCTCGGGATGCCTGGGAGTCCGCAGCAACAACTACGCCGAGTACGCGGGTCTGATTGCAGCGCTCGACTATGCCCTCGCCAACCGTTTCGAGAGAGTGACCGTCTTTGCCGATTCGGAGCTAATGGTGCGGCAGATCGGCGGAGTCTACAAGGTCAGGAGTCCCAACCTCATTGGTTCCTTCCGGCAGGCTCGCGCCTTGATTGGCCGGCTCAAGGCATTCTCCATCCGGCACATCCCACGTTCCCGAAATCGTGAGGCCGACCGCCTGGCCAACCTGGCCATGGACAGGCAGGCCGGCGCGACTTGACTATCGGACGAATTGCAGGGGTTTGGTTTCCGCGAGCAGCTTCATCTCCCGGGCCAGCCGGTAGAAGTGAAGCAACCCGTCCAGGTTTTCCTCGTCCAGCGAGTAATCGATGCACCGGGTAAGATAGAAGTGAATCTGCTCGGTGGGCATCCGTAGTTGGCGGGATTGGCGGCGGGCAATGTCGTCCAGGCGGGCCTGGCCGTAGCGGTAGGATTCCTCGAAGGGGGAGCCGTCCTCCATCCCGCTATCCGCGCGGCATGCCCAGAAGGCAAACACGAAGGGCTTGCCGGTTTCCTCCCGCCAGGCTTCCGACAGATCGTATCGGTACAGGCCGGCGGTATCGGCGGTCAGGGCGGCGTCGCCGATCAGAAGGGCAGCGTCACGCCGGCGCAACATGGAGGCCAGTTCCGGCTCATGGGAGTAGAGGGTCGGATCGAGTTGACATCTCATCCGGAGCAAAATGCGGAGGAGGGCTACCGAGGTTCTCGAGGACTGATCCAGGGCGACGGTCCTGATCCGGGACCAGGGCACCTTGCTGACCAGCAGGACGCTTCGGACGCTTCCCTTGGACGCCACTGAGAGATTGGGAATGATTCTGAGGTTCGGAATGCGTTGGTATGCGATGGCTGGTATCAGACCGATATCGACCGATCCGGCCGCCATCTTGTCGGCGCACAGAGCGGGTGGCGAGAATTCCAGCTCGAAACGGTCTTTAGGGCGGTTATGGATAAAGCCCCAGGACAGCGGCAGCGAATTGACGTAGCAGACGATTGCGAGCTTGAGTTTTCTCACCCGCTTATTCTAGCTGCATTCGGGAAGCTCGGGAAACGGCGTTCTTGAATCGACGACGCCGGACCGCGTCCGGGCGATTCCGGAAGCGGGGGAGAAACCTGCAGCGGCGGGAGCTTTTCCAGTATAATTCCAGTCACGGAGTCGTTCAGCCTGGAGGCAAAATGAGCTACCGCAACAAGTTCCTGGTGATTCTGGTCTCGACCGTGCTGGTGTTCTATTCCGTGGTAGGAGGTCTCCTGGGGAGAGACGGCGGCGGCGAAGGCTATGCGCCGCTCAGCATCTTCATCGAAGTGCTGGGCAAGATCCAGGGGGTTTACGTAGAGGATCCGAATCTCTCCAAGGTGATGCACGGGGCCCTGCTGGGCCTGCTGGAATCTCTGGACCCCTACAGCACCTATCTGACGGCTGAGGAATACAGCCGGTACCGGAAGACCGGGACCAGCGGCGATGGCGACATCGGGCTGGACCTGTCCAAGGAAAGGTCGCTCGGGTATATCTGGGTCATTCACCCCATCGAGGGAAGCGCGGCGGCGGAATCGGGGGTGAAACCGGGTGACATCATCGAGTCCATCGATGGAGTCACCACTCGCAATATCGGCCTGGTTCAGGCCGGGTACCTGCTTTCCGGAGATGTCGGTTCCAAGGTGGAACTCAAGATCCGGAGGCTCGGAAGATCCGAGCCGGTGCTGATGTCGGTGCCGAGGGAGCGCAATCAGCCCCCTTCAGTCCGGGGGCGCCTGCTGAAAGACGACATCGGCTACCTGAGAATTCCCCGCTTTGTGGAAGGAGTGAGCGCCGCCACCCGTGAAAAACTGAAGAGCCTGGAAGCCCAGGGGGCCCGGAAGCTCGTGCTGGATCTGCGTGATTGCGGGGGAGAGGCCTTTGAGGAGGGGGTTGGAGTGGCCAATCTGTTCCTGGATCACGGGGTGATCGCCTATTCCGAGGGACAGCAGTCTCCCAGGAAGGAGTTCGTGGCCGACCCGGGCAAGCTTGCCTCGAGGTTGCCGCTGGCAGTGCTTCAGAACCGGGGCAGCGCCTCGGCGGCCGAGATCGTTTCGGTGGCCATCAAGGAAAACCGAAGAGGAGACATCGTCGGCGTGCGCAGCTTCGGCAAGGCCTCCGCCCAAAAGCTCTTTGCCCTTCCCGGAGGCGCGGCCGTGTTGCTTTCGGTCCACAAGTACTACTCGCAATCGGGCCAGGTGATTCAGGCCCGAGGCGTGGCTCCCGACCACGAAGTGGCCGGGGCTTCAGTCCATCCCGCTCCCGAAAAGGCTTCAGGTGGACCCGATTCCGGACCTGAAGAAGACCTGCAGTTGAAAAAAGCCATCGAGATTCTCAACTCGCCCGCCGTCCCCGCGCGTGAGGCTGCGTAGGCGACATTGCTGATGGATCACCAGATCGAACCCCGCCGTCCCCGCGCGTGAGGCTGCGTAACCAATCAACCGCCTTCCTTGAGCTTGGCCTGGGCCTCCTCCCTCAGCCCGTCGATATCGGCTCTCATCTTTTTCATGGCCTCGGCGTATCCTGCCGGAGTCGCCGCGGGTGAGTTCAGGTAGTCCAGCACATTCTGCTCCGCTTGTATGAAGGGCCGGCAGAAATCCGGCAGGAAGGGCGCAATGCGATTGGGAATCGAAACCACGCCGTTTCCGTCGGCATGAATCAGGTCCCCGGGATGGACCTGCAGTCCGCCCACGACCACCGGCAGGTGGAAATCCAGAAACCGGCAGTAGCCGTGGGAGACCACGATGGAGGAGGCCCAGCAGGGGAATCGCAACTCCCGGACCTGCTCGATGTCCCGTCCCGCTCCGCTGGTGATGATCCCGGTGAATCCGAAGGTCTGAAAGGCGGTGACCATCACTTCGCCGTAAGTGGCCGCCCGGGGCGTCTCGTCCATGTCCTGAACCACCATGATCCTGGGTGCGGGCTGGGAGGCGGCGTCCTGGATCAGCTGTCCCATTCCCCCATAGGAATCACCCTTGTCGGCCGGATAACCGGAGCGGTAGGTTGCGGTGACTGCGTAGCCGACGACCGGAGGCAGTTCCGGGTAGATGGCCTTCAGCGAGTGGTTGCTGTAGCCCGCGGCTCGGGAGCGCAGATTGAACAGCTCGATGACGTTGGCAATGGTCGGCGAATCGAACTTCGTGAGTTCCTCCAGCCGGCTGCCGCTGAGTGGGGGTGTGCTGCCGGAAGCTTGGTCCTGAGCGGATGGGTTCATGGGTGATCTCCTCCTTGAATATGGCGTAACCCCATGGATAGAGCGTTATCCTGCTCAATCGGAGGGGGGTGCCCTGCGCGATGATATGGCCGAAACCAGGCTGTTCAGGCCGGGTTCGGGACGCCGAAAAAGCCGAATGCCGGCAATCCCCGCAGCACCCTGCCTGAGACAGTCCGGGTAGTTGTGAGAATCGATCCCTCCCAGGGCGAATACCGGTCGGTTCGATTGCCGGACGGCCTCTCCCAAGGCCGATGGTGTTACCGGAGATCCGTATTGTCGCTTGGAAGGGGTTGCGAACACGGGGCCGAAAACCAGGTAGTCGGCACCCTGGCGGAGAGCCTTGTCCACTTCCGCTCTGTTGTGGGTGGAGACTCCGATCAGAAATCCCCTTTTCGAAACCCGGCTCCGAACGGCATCGGCCGGCAGGGAGGCCTGCGCCAGGTGGACCCCATGCAGGTCGGCCGCCAGCGCAATGTCCAAGCGGTCATTGATCAGGATCCTGGTGTCACGACCCCGAGCCATGGCTCGGGCTTGCAGGGCGAGCCGGTACAGTTCCCGAGCCGGCAGATCCTTTTCCCGAATCTGAACAAAATCGACTCCCGCGCCGATGACCCGACGGATCTGTTGAAGGATGGGGACCTCTGAGGTCCCGCGGTCCGTGATGCAGTAGGTCCATGCCATCTATTTGGCGTTGAGCTGGGCCAGGGTCGCCTTGAAGTGGATGGCCTCCCACAGGCCGATGCCGATGTCGACAATTCCCAGACCGGACACGGCCCCCCGAAAATAGTTGCTGAGCACCACCGGTTTCATCGGGGTGAGGTAGTGGAGGAAGAGATTGCGCTCCCAATAGGGTGTCCAGGGAAAGATCACAAGGAAGAGGCCGAGCTCGAAGCAAAAGAAGATAAAGACGATGACCAGGATCTTGTTAGCCATTCACCGCCCCGCGGTGCGGATCATTCACTGTGAAACGAGCGATCGTCAATAAAGGCGAACCACGAATGAACACGAATAAACACGAATGGCCACAAAAGGCACAAAATCACAAAAAGAGCGGAACGATGAGAAACGACCAGGGCATGCGGGCCTGGTGTGATCACATCCGCCAGACAGCCTTCAACCTGTTCAAGAAATTTGTTTTGTGACTCTTGTGCTTTTTGTGGTGAGTCCGCACGGCTCACCGGTCGCACCCGATACCGAAAAAGGCAAGACCTCACGGTCGCCGGCACCAAAATCTGCCCCGCAACGAGTATTGCAACAGGCTCATTCTTATTGGTGTTCATTCGTGTTCATTGTTGTTTCACCGGCGTTTTTTTCCTGTAAGAA
>VXMN01000236.1 GCA_009841055.1 Acidobacteriota bacterium | reverse complement strand
CGACTTCTCCCAGGCTCCTCCTGGCTCACCCAGCAGGCGACCCTGAGCCGCAGCTACGCAGCTCTATAGGGATGGCCCGTAGGTGGCGTCTCGCCAGGTAACCCACGTCAACCGCAGCATTCGCAGCTCTCCCCAAACCCACGTCACTGCAAGAGGAAACGTGCTTTTCCATTTAGAATATGCCCCGGGCCAGAGCCCGGGGGGAGCCATCGGAAGACGTCACATAGGGGAGTAGAGCCGCGAACGCGGCGGCCGTTGAAGCAATTCCGTCTCGCTTCGTAGCCCTTCGTGGATTTTTTGCGGAAGTCTATTCCTGGGACTCGCGGCTGCTTCAGGGGGCGGGAGCGGTTGGCTGGGATTGCTCTGAAGTCACTGCTTCATCCCGAGGAGGCCGGCTGGACCACCAGGAGGCCAGCATGGCGCCCGACATGTTCATCCAGGGTCCGAAAACGGCCGAAGGCAGGGCCGCCATGGAGCTCTGCCATACCTTGACGGCCAGTCCCGAAGCCATGCCTCCGTTCTGAAGGCCCACTTCAATGGCCACGGTACGGGAGTCGGTTTCCCCGAGACCCAGCGCTCGGGCGCCTCCGTAGCCGAACAGATAACCGACAACGTTGTGAATCACCGCGGCTACGATGATGGTCAGCACGAAGCCGCCGGCCAGCAGAGAGTCGCGGGACAGGGAGGTGATGATCCCGATGATGAAGCAGATCGAGAACATGGAGACAAAAGGCAGGGCCTTCATGATGGAGGTGGAAACCAGCTTCAGGTTGGGGCGGGTGGCTCCCAGCCGTGTCAGGATGGCATTGGCCACCAGCCCTCCAGCCACCGGAAGGATGATCATCTTGATGATGGCCACCATCATGGCGACAAACTGTACTTCGACGTAGGTGCCGGCCAGGAGCTTGGTCATGGCCGGTGTCATGAGCGGTGCGGCCAGGGTGGAGACGGATGTCATGGTGACCGAAAGGGCCACGTTCCCCTTGGCCAGGAACGTCATCACATTGGAGGCCACTCCGCCGGGACAGGAGCCGATCAACACCATGCCTGCCGCCACCTCGGGATTGGTAGTGGTCAGCATCGCCAGCCCCTTTCCCACGAAGGGCATGACCGAGAACTGCAGAACCAGGCCGATGATCACGGCCTTGGGAAAGGAAAACACCCGGAGAAAGTCACCGGGAGTCAACTGGGTGCCCATGCCGAACATGATGATCTGTATGAGCGGCACCATGAGCGTGCTGAGCTCGAACCCGGACCAGGTGTGAAAGGCGGCCGGATAGAACATGGCCGCGGCCACGAAGGCGGCCACCCATAGCGTGAAGGCAAAGGCCGAATAGTTGCGGCTCTTGCCCACGGCTATGGCCAGCAGGCTGAATAGCAGAATCACTGCCGGTCCGATGAACCGCGCCGTGCCGGTGGCCAGGAACACCGGGACCAGAAGGATGCAAACCAGGGCCGCAAGCAGGCAGGCGCGACAGGCGCCGCCCTGGGACAGGACAGGCCGGTTATTCTGGTCTGAAGATGCCATGGGTTCCCCGATCGCGGCCGGAAGCCGTCGATGCGAGTGGAAAGGCCGGGTTACAATTGCTTTCGGCTTCCCCGGTCCTTTTCCGGCTTCCTGCCAATGGATCCGGGGGGGACACCGGGCGGAGGTTCCGGTGCCCGGTGTATTTCAATAGAGCTGGCGCGCCCGGAGGGATTCGAACCCCCGACCTGCGGCTTCGAAGGCCGACGCTCTATCCAGCTGAGCTACGGGCGCTGCAAGTGCGGTAGCTCAAAAGTCGGCTGATTATAGCCGAGTGGGGGATGGCAGGCAAGAAGGGCGGGGAGCCCTGCCTTGCGGATTATCTGGGCCTATCGGGAACAAGGATCCTGTCCAGTTAGGCCGGTTAAGCCTTTTGCAAAATTCGGCAGCGGGACGTTTACCGGGAATGGCCACAAAAGGCACAAAAAACACAAATTGTGCCCTTTGTGCTTTTTGTGCTTTTTGTGGTTAAACAGCTTCTTCACCAAGTCGCACCCGATATTGAAACAGGCGGAACCTCAGGTTTGCCGGCAAGATGACCTGCCCCGCTGCGAATTTTGCAATTGGCTCCGGTTTTCTACCCATTAATCGATTGAACAAGGAGCGACCATGAAGATCAGCCGGTTGGAATGCCTGCATGCCGATGCGGGATGCCGCAACTTCGACTACCTCAAGATCACCACCGACGACGGTCTCACCGGCTGGAGCGAATTCAACGAGTCCTTTGGCGGAATGGGGGTGGCGGCCGTCATCGAACAACTGGCGCCCACGCTGCTGGGAAGAGACCCTCGGGCCTACGAGGCCATCGGCGCCATGCTCTATGCCGTCAGGCGCCAAGCCAGCGGGGGCCTGGTGCAGCAGGCTCTGGGGGCCATCGAAAACGCGCTGCTGGACCTCAAGGCCAAGTCCCTGGGGATTTCGGTCAGCGAAATGCTGGGCGGGCCGGTGCGAGACAGGATCCGCCTCTACTGGTCCCATTGCGGAACCTACCGGGTGGCCTGGCACCAGGAAATGGGCATCCCTCCGGTAAAGACGCTGGCCGACGTGGTGGCCGTGGGCAAGGAAGTGGTGGCCACGGGATTCACGGCTCTGAAGACCAACATCTTTCTGCTGGACGGAAATCCGCGCCTGCACATCCCCGGCTTCTCCCTGGTCGACGAGTTTCCGGCCCTGAACGCGGAACGGCCGGTCCTGCGGGCCATTTGCGACCAGCTGGAGGCCTTCAGGGAAGGCGCCGGCCCCGACATGGACATCCTGGTCGACCTGAATTTCAACTTCAAGACCGAGGGCTTCCTGAAGATGGCCCGGGCCATGGAGCCTTTCGATCTGCTGTGGGTGGAGATCGACAGCCGGGATCCCAAGGCCCTGCAGTGGATTCGCCGCGGCACTCGAATCCCGCTGGCCTCGGGCGAATGCCTGTTCGGCAGGCGCGACTACAAGCCTTACCTGGAACAGCAGTCCATGGATGTAGCCATTATCGACGTCCCCTGGAACGGATTGGCGGAGTCGCTGAAGATTGCCTCGCTGGCCGACATCCACGAGGTGAACGTGGCTCCCCACAACTTTTACAGCCCCCTGGCCACCATGATGAGCGCGCACTTCTGCTCGGTCGCTCCCAACGTGCGGATCATGGAGATCGACCCCGATACGGTTCCCTGGTACTACGACCTGGTCACCGTGAAACCCAGCATCGTGGAGGGGTATCTGCACCTGCCCAGCGGTCCGGGCTGGGGCACCGAGGTGAACGAGGAGGCGGTGAGAGCCCACCCGCCAAGGGTGAAGCAGTGGAAGTTTTCTTGAGATTGCGATCTGCCGCGGGCGAGGTACTCAGCCGCCCGTCGCCTCTGAGGACTCGTCGGCGTAGCTCTTGAGGGTGCCCTCTCCGCCGATCTGCACCGAAAAGGTGCCGTCCGCCCGGACCGAGGCCTTGATGAACTGGCCGGCTTCCCCCTTGGGGTTGGCGATGAACCGTGGATCGGTATTCAACTCGGGACCGGTCCGAAGGTTGCGGTGAACCTGCCAGATGGTTTCAATCCCCGCCACCCGCATCAGGGTTTTCATGGTCTCGGGTTCCGCGCCCTTCTTGGGAGCGTTGTTGACGACGACGACGCGCGGTCGAATGCTCTCGATCATGACCGGGTTGTTGCTGGAGTCCAGTCCGTGGTGGCTGATCTGAAACAGGTCCACCGTTCCGACCCGGTTCACCGGACAGACCAGATCGGCTTCCAACTCCCAGGTCAGGTCTCCCGTGTCCAGGAACGAAAAGTCACCGTAGCTCAACAACAACACCAGGCTCTGGCCATTGTCGGTTTCATCCGGTGGTTTGGACGTCCTGGCGCTGCAAGACGGATTGCGAGTGAAGTTTCCGCTTGTCGGCAGAAACTCTCCCGCGGAGGCCAGGCAGTGCAGCCCCACTTCCGGCAGCCCCGCTGACTGCCTCAGCGCAATCTCATCGCCGGGCTTCAGCGTCCGGGACTCCCCCCGGGTCGTCTCCCGATACTTGGCGATCCCCTCCCTGGCCCGCTTCAAATCGCCCTTGGCGGCATAGTCGCTCTCGGTGGGAAACCCACGGTCATAGAAGTTCCTGATGGGAATCCGCTCGTGCACCCGCGTCGCTCCGGCGTAATGATCTCCATGCCAGTGGGTAGCCACGAAGTGGTCGATCTGTGTCAGGCCGGCAACCTCACTGGCCACCCGATGGATCCGGGCGGCGTGGCTCTCCCGGTCCTCTCCGGCATCCACCAGGACCGACTCGCCGCCGGGAGTGACGATCAGAGTGGCGGCTCCCCCGTCCACATCCACCCAGTAGATTTCCAGGGGGCGATCCGGGGCGGCGGCTTCTTCGGAAACAGGAGGCTGCTCACTGGCGGCGCATCCCGCCAGGGACAGAACCATTGCGATGAGAGCCGGAAATGCCTTCGACATGGGATCTCCTTTGTGTGCGTTTCGCGTGCTGCGGATGGTGGGGAAGGACGGTGGAGGGACGCCGCTGTTCGGCATGGTCGGGAAAGGACCTGTTCGAATTCCGTCGCCGCGCTGCCGGGCTTGCCGGCTTCCATACCGTCTAGGCCAGGAGCTGCTTTACCACATTCCCGTGCACGTCCGTCAGCCGGAAGTCCCGTCCCTGGAAGCGATGGGTCAGCCGGGTATGGTCGAACCCGAGCAGATGGAGAATGGTGGCGTGCAGGTCGTGCACGTGGACCTTGTCTTGCACCACGTTGAATCCCAGTTCGTCGGTCTCTCCCAAGGTCGTTCCGGGGCGGATGCCTCCGCCGGCCAGCCACACGGCGAAAGCGTTGGGATGGTGGTCGCGGCCGTCGGTTTCAGGCCCCTGCACCATGGGCGTGCGCCCGAATTCGCCTCCCCAGAGTACCAGGGTTTCATCCAGCAACCCCCGTTGCTTGAGATCCTTGAGCAGAGCCGCCGAGGGGCGATCGGTGTCCCGGCAGTTTGTCTGAATGCGGTTGGTGAGGTCGGCGTGCTGGTCCCAGGACTCATGGAAGAGCTGCACGAAACGGACCCCTCTCTCCACCAGGCGCCTGGCCAGCAGGCAGTTGTTGGCATAGGAGGACTTGCCGGGTTCCGCCCCGTAGAGATCCAGGATGGATTGGGGTTCCTTGGAGATATCCATGAGATCGGGCACGCTGGACTGCATGCGAAAGGCCATCTCGAAGGAGTTGATGCGCGTGGAGATTTCGGGATCCCCGATCGCCTGCAGCCGCATGCGGTTCAGATCGCGAACCGCGTCCAGCGACGCCTTCTGCAGGCCGGAATCGACGCCCTTCGGGTTGGAAAGATAGAGGACGGGCTCTCCGGCGCTCCGGAAAGTCACGCCCTGGTGGACGGTGGGCAAGAAGCCGCTCCCCCAGCAGGCATTGCCGCCGCTGGGTCCCTTGCTGCCCGAGCTGAAGACCACGAAGGCAGGCAGGTCCCGGGACTCGCTGCCCAGGCCGTAGGTGACCCAGGACCCCAGGCTGGGCCGGCCGAACTGCTGGGATCCGGTGTTCATCAGGATCTGGCCGGGTGCGTGGTTGAAGGCGTCGGTGGTCATGGACTTCACAATGGCAATGTCGTCGGCGACACTGCCGAGGTGGGGCAGCACCTCCGATATTTCGGCACCGCATTGGCCGTGGCGGCTGTACTTGAACTTGGGGCCCAGCAGCGTGGAATGGGGGTCGATGAAGGCCGCCCGATAGCCCTCGAGCAGCTCGGCGGGCGGCATGGTCCCGTCGAACCGGGTCAGTTGGGGCTTGTGATCCAGCAGTTCCAGGTGGCTGGGAGCCCCCGCCATGAACAGAAAGATGACGTTCTTGGCCTTGGGCGCGTAGTGAGGGGCCTTGGGAGCCAACGGGTCGCTGCGCTGCTGCCCGGCAGCGGCCAGGCCGGTCTCTCCCAACAGGTGGCCCAGCGCCACCGATCCCAGGCCGACGCCGCACTGGGCCAGAAACCAGCGGCGGGAAATCTCATGGGGATCCGTAATTCCGGTACGATGCTGATCGCTCATGGCTTAGCCCTTCTTCCTTTTTCTTTCTTCCTTCTCCCTCACTTCCCACTTCAAACTTCCCACTTCAAACTTCCTACTTCAAACTTCCTACTTCGTTACTCCTTGCTTATGGTCTCATCCAAATTCAGCAGCACCCGGGACAGGGCCGTCCAGGCGGCCAACTGGGCCGGGGTGGTCCCTTCCGGCAGCCGCGGTCGATCTTCGGGACTGTAGCCGGCCAGGTCCCAGGGGCTGACCCACCCGTCGGCCAGCCGGTGCTTCTGTTCACTCAGGAACGCCAGCAGACGGCCGACCTCGGCCCGGGTGGGCTGCCGGGCCAGGCACCGTCGAAAGGCGTAGGTGAGCCGCTGCTCCCGGTTGTCTCCACCTTCGCGCAGCGTCCGCAGGGCCAGGGCCCGGGCCGCTTCCAGGAAAACCGGTTCGTTGAGAGTCGTCAGAGCCTGAAGAGGCGTGTTGGAGAGCGGCCGGCGTACGCAGGACGATTCCCCGCTGGGAGCATCGAAGGTCTGGAGCATGGGATAGGGAACGGAGCGGTAGCGGAAGGTGTAGATTCCCCGCCGGTAGCGGTTCCATCCCTGGGCTTCCTCCCAGACCTTGGGGCTGAAGCTGGCGGGCCGAACGAAGAGAAACTCGGGTGCGGGCGAGTAGACGCTGGGACCGCCGACCTCGGGGCGAAGGAGGCCACTGGCGGCCAGAGCAATGTCTCGGACCACTTCGGCGTCCACTCGAAATCGCGGGCCCCGGGCCAGCAGGCGGTTGTAAGGATCCTCGCGATACTGTTGGGGAGTCGCCCGGGACGACTGGCGATAGGTGGCCGACGTCACGATGAGTCGATGCAGGGATTTCAGGCTCCACCCGCGATCCATGAACTCGACTGCAAGCCAATCCAGCAGCTTGGGATGAGAGGGCCTCTCGCTCTGCTTCCCCAGGTCTTCGCTGCTTCGGACCAGGCCGATGCCGAAGTACCCCTGCCAGATTCGATTGACCAGGGTGCGCGCCGTGGTGGGCGCCTTGCGGTCCACCAGCCAATGGGCGAACGCCAACCGGTCGGCGGGACCGTTCTCCGCCAGGGGATTCAGAAAGGCCGGCACTCCCGGTCTGACTTGCTTGCCCGGACGCAGGAAATCTCCCCGAGACAACACGTGGGTAGGTCGCAGCCGTTGGCGCTCGGAAAGCACCAACTGAGTGGTCCCCTTGGGGTGTTGGCGCCACAGCTCCTCGATGCGCTCGTTGAAGCGACCCCACTCGGGGACCGTGGTCCGCCAGTAGCTGAAAACCTCTCCCATCTGTTTCGGAGTTCGCCGGGCGGGCTCGATGGACAGGATTTCCCGCACCCTCCGGGGCAAGGGATCGGCCTCGGCGTCGGCCTCGGCGGTGATCGAGAGCCGCAACCGGCCAAGGTTGCGGTTTCCGGTCCCCTGGTCATCGCCGCCCGCGTGTTTCTGGGTGAGATAAAAGGTCAGGAGAGTACCGTTGGCATGGTCGATGGGCTGCTCCGCCCGGAACACGGCTTTTCGCGGCTGGTTGCGATTGACGTTCCCGGTGTCCACGCCCCAGGCGGTTTCCTCCTTGCCGTCGATGGCCAGAGCCACCGGTCCGATGACCCGAGGCTCGCCGCCCTCGGTTGCGGGAGTAAGCTCCAGGGGAGCGGGAACGATGTCGGAGGTGGCCGAGGCCATCTTCACCGGGCGCATCCGGTCGGGTTGGTCCGCGGGCGCCGCTTCCACTTCAAATTCCGACAGGGCGCAGGTACCGTTGATGGACCGCCCGGGCCCCCCCATGGGAAGGTCTCCATCGTTCATCAACTCCAGCCGGAAGGCGGTAATAGGACGGTGGTCTGTCCTGATCGTCATCTTTACGCGGTGGCTGCCACCGGTGGCCCCCTGAGCCAGGTAAGAACCGTCCTCCAATGGAAGGTACGCCTGACCCTGCGTAGAAAAATCGTCCACCTCGGGCTGCACCACCGTCCATTGCGGCAAGTCGCGGTCCAGATCGCGTTCCCACGTTTCCATTCGCGTTCGCCAGCCGGGGTGGCGTTGCTGCAGCTCCAACTCCACCTCCCGAATCTGTTGCAGCAGCGTCTCCCGCCGGCGTTGCTCTTCCAGCGTATAGACGGCGATCTGGGCCTCGTGGGCATTGTTCAGGAAAGCGAAGAGCCGGTAGTACTCGTCCTGCGTCAGGGGGTCATACTTGTGGTTGTGGCACTGGGCGCACTGGATGGTGACGCCCAGAATGCCCTTGCCCACCGCCTCCATGCGGTCGAACATGGCTTCCATGCGGAACTGCTCCGGGTCGATGCCCCCTTCCAGGTTCATCATGGAATTTCGAAGGTAACCGGTGGCCACGATCTGATCCTGGGTGGCTCCCGGGAGCATGTCGCCGGCAAGCTGTTCGACAATGAACCGGTCGTAGGGCAGGTCGCGGTTCAGGGCGCGAATGACCCAGTCGCGATAGAACCAGACGATCCTGGGCAGATCCTTTTCGAAACCGTCGGAGTCGGCGTAGCGGGCGGCATCCAGCCAGCGGCGGCCCCAACGCTCTCCATAGTGAGGCGACCCCAGCAGGCGCTCCACCTGGGTGCGGTAGGCCTCAGAGCTGTCGTCGGCCAGAAAGGCGTCTACCTCCTCGATGGTCGGCGGCAACCCGATCAGATCCAGGCTCAGGCGGCGCAGCAGAGTCACCCGGTCGGCCTCGGGAGAGGGAGACAACCCCTGGGCTTCCATCCGGGCCAGCACAAAGGCGTCGATCGGGTTGGCCACCCAGCTCGCATCCCGTACCTTGGGCAACTCCGGCCGCGATGGAGCCACATAAGCCCAGTGGCGCTCAATTGCCGCGCCGTCTCCTCCGGCAGCCTCCGGCCAGTCGGCGCCCTGTTCGATCCACACCCGGATCAGCTCGATGGCTCGCGGATCGAGCGGCTTGCCGCCCATGGGCATCTGCGCCTGGTCGCCCAGGCCGGCTACCCGCTGGTACAGCAGGCTCCCGTCGGCATTGCCCGGCTGGATCGCCCGGCCCGATTGCCCGCCGACAAGTGCCCGGGATCTTGAATCCAGCCGCAGCTCCGCCATCTGCTGCTCGGGGCCATGGCAGGAAATGCAGGAGGCCTGAAAGACGGGTCGGATATCCCGGAGAAAGTCCACTCGTCCCGAAGTCTCAGCCGGAGCGCCCCGGGAGGAAGGCGTAATCTGAAGGCACAGGCAAGCAGCGGCAATAGCCAGAAGTCCCGTGGCGGGGATTCCCAAAAATCGTTTCGAGAGCATGCCGGTATGATAGCGAAAAACCCCTGAAAAGGCAGTGAAATTCGGAGCGGTCGGGCAGGCGGCGATCCATGCGGGTCGGGACCTCAGGCCGGAGCCCGCGCCGTCGTTTTTGTTTGCGGGCGCCCCGGCGGATGCCGATAATGGGGAGCGAAAATGGGACTGTCCCAATCCTGGACCCGGAGACCCTTATGATAATCGAAGCCAAGGCAACCCTGCCGAAACGAAAACCAACCGACCTGCTGGTGCTGCTGCTGGACAAGGAGCATGAGCTCAGCCAAACCGACGATGCCGCATTGGCACCGCTTCTGGAACAGCTTGCGTGGGACTATGGAAAGGGCAGGATCAAGAGGGAATACTTCAGCGCCAGCCCCAGCGAGGTGGCGCGGCACGTGCTGGTTCAGCACACCAGCCTGGTGAAGCCGTACGAACTTGCCGAGAAAGTGAAGATTCTGGCGGCCAGGGCCCTGGAACAGGCTCGCGACCTCGACCTGGCTCAGGTGACCTTTTTGCTGAACGGCAAGGACGCTCCGGAATTCCTGGGCGCGGTGGCCGAGGGTGTCGCCCTGGGCGGGTACCGGTTCGACAAGTACCGAAGGGAGAAGGACCGCTTCGGGGAAAGGGCCCGGATCACGCTTCGGGTGGCCGGCGCCGGCCTGAAGGAGTGCCGCGCCAATCTGGATCGGACGGTCCTGATTTCCGAGTGCGCCAACGACGCCCGCCAACTGGTGAACGAACCCGGGGCGGCGGTCTACCCGGAGGTCATCGCCGACCTGGCCAGGGAGATCGGCAGGGAGCACGGACTCGAGGTTTCAGTGCTGGACGAGAATGGCCTCCGGAAGGCGAAACATGCCGGACTGCTCTGCGTGGGAAGTGGCAGCATTCACCCGCCGCGGCTGATCAGCCTGGAGTATCGGCCGGCCCGACCATCCAAGGTCCGGCTGGCCCTGGTCGGCAAGGGGATCACCTTCGACACGGGCGGGATCTCTCTGAAACCCGGAGACAGGATGCTGGAAATGAAAGGAGACATGGCCGGCAGCGCCGCCGTCCTCTATGCCATGAAGGCCATTGCCCGCTTGCGGCCCGATATCAACGTGCTGGGTGTGATTCCCACTGCCGAAAACATGCCCGACGCCAGGGCACAGCGACCGGGCGACATCTTCGTCCCCAGGAACGGCAAGTCGGTGCAGGTGGACAACACCGACGCCGAGGGACGACTGGTCCTGATCGACGGATTCGAGAGGGCCGGGGAGTGGCAGGCGACTCATATCGTCGATATCGCCACGCTGACCGGCGCGGTGGTGCGGGCATTGGGGCCGGGCTACGCCGGAATCATGGGCAATGACTCCAACCTGACCCGGGCCTTGATCGATAGTGGCAGAAGCCAGGGGGAGATGCTGTGGGAACTGCCCCTGCCGGAGGAATACCGGGAATTTCTCAAGACTCCTTACGCGGACGTCAACAACGTAGGGGGCTCCTATGCCGGAGCCATCACAGCCGGACTCTTCCTGCAGGAGTTCGTTCCCGAGGGCGCGGCCTGGGCCCACCTGGACATCGCCGGTCCCTTTCTTTCCGGCAAGGCCTGGAAGTACTACCAGGCGGGAGCCAGCGGATTCGGGCTCAAGACCTTCGTGGAGTTGTGCCGGCGATTCTCCAGCGGGATCCCTCAATGACGGACGGAGGGCGGATCACTCGTCTTTCTCGTCGGGAATTTCCTCGGTGGAGGTGATTTTCACGTCGGCTTCGAAGCGCTTGTAGTTCTTGTAGGTGACGATCTCCCGGATCCGAATCCGTTGGCCCGGAAACTCGAGCACGTCGTCGGCCCGGGTGTAGGTCGGAAACCAGTACCTGCCATCGACCATCTCCCGATAGGTCTCGAAGCGGGGGAACCGTTGATCCCGGTTCTTCCTGGTGATGCGATAGACCGTCTTCCCGTCGGTCTTCACAATCTGCAATTCCTGGTCGTCCACCCAGATCTTTCCTTCGAAATAACGCTCGCTTCCCCGGATCAGCTTGGGAATGACCTCGAAGACATAGGTGTCGATCTCGTCAATCAGTTCCTTGCCCAGGTAGCTCAGGCTGTACTTGCCGATGTCGGTTGTTGTGAGCACAAAGGGAAAGATGTTCTGTATGTCGTCGAGGTCCTCCTGGGTGAGCTGGACGCTGCGCAGGGTGCTCTGGGGCGCTCTCAGGATCCTCTCGATCCGCCGGCCGCGATCGTCGAACAGGATATCCGACAAGGTGTAGTAGCGCTGGCCCGTCTTTCTTCCCTCCAGGGTGAGCACTTCGATGCTCACGCTCTGGCGGTAGGTATAGTTCTCCCGGGCCCGTCGAAACTCCGATTCCTTGGCCGCAAATTCCCGGATGATGTCCTCCACGGGAATCGGAGGCGCTTCATCGCGGATACCGGAGGCCTCTGCAGCGACTCCCGGTCGGGCTCCGCACGCCAATATCCAGACCAGCGCTGAAACCATCAACCACTTTCGAGCCATTTTCCCCTCCCGGACGGCCGCCGCACCTCCAGCCACAACCGAGGTCGGCCAAAAGGCCGGTTTCCTCTCTCAGAAACAAGATTAACATCTCCGGCGGAGGTTCCACAGGAAAACGGTCGGCTCGAGAGATGCTCTGCATTTCAGCCAACAAACAGGCACCATTCGGCTCCCCGCGCGGCCACCTTCGCCCAAAAAAAAAGCCTCGAGAGCCTCGAGGCTTTAAGTATCCCGGCGATGACCTACTCTCCCACCCAGTTACCCGGGCAGTACCATCGGCGCTGAGGGGCTTAACTTCCGTGTTCGGGATGGGAACGGGTGTGGCCCCCTCGCTAGAATCACCGGAAAAACCAGAATCGACAACTGCATGAATCCTCGCAAGCTCGTTTAATTGCTAAAGATTAAAGATGGATGGTCAAGCCGAACGACCGATTAGTACTGGTTAGCTGAAGCCATTACTGACCTTACACACCCAGCCTATCAACGTAGTGGTCTACTACGGGTCTTCTTACCTTGCGGTTGGGAGATCTCATCTTGGAGTGGGCTTCACGCTTAGATGCATTCAGCGTTTATCCCGACCGAACGTAGCTACCCAGCGACTGCCTCTGGCGAGACAACTGGTACACTAGAGGTTCGTCCATCCCGGTCCTCTCGTACTAAGGACAGCCCTCCTCAAATCTCCTGCGCCCACATCAGATAGGGACCGAACTGTCTCGCGACGTTCTGAACCCAGCTCACGTACCGCTTTAATAGGCGAACAGCCTAACCCTTGGAACCTTCTACAGCTCCAGGATGCGATGAGCCGACATCGAGGTGCCAAACCTTGCCGTCGATATGAACTCTTGGGCAAGATCAGCCTGTTATCCCCGGCGTACCTTTTATCCGTTGAGCGATGGCCTTTCCATGCAGAACCACCGGATCACTAAGTCCTGGTTTCCCATCTGCTCGACCTGTCCGTCTCGCAGTTAAGCGTCCTTATGCCTTTACACTCTTTGGCTGATTTCCAAACAGCCTGAGGACACCTTCGAGCGCCTCCGTTACCGTTTAGGAGGCGACCGCCCCAGTCAAACTACCCGCCTAGCAATGTCCCTTTACCGGATAACGGTAACAGGTTAGAACCACAATACGATAAGGGTGGTATCTCACCGGTGGCTCCCCACACCCCAAAGGGCATGGTTCAAAGCCTCCCACCTATCCTGCGCATACCGCACCGTAATTCATTGCTAAGGTATAGTAAAGGTGCACGGGGTCTTTCCGTCTTGATGCGGGTAACCGGCATCTTCACCGGTACTACAAGTTCGCTGAGTCACACGTTAAGACAGTGCCCAAATCGTTACGCCATTCGTGCAGGTCGGAACTTACCCGACAAGGAATTTCGCTAC
>VXMN01000056.1:8806-13158 GCA_009841055.1 Acidobacteriota bacterium | reverse complement strand
GCCGGGTGCCCCATCGCAGGGAAACTGAGCGGCACGCAACGGGAGTGCATGCGGGCGGGACGCCCGCGCTCCCGGGGGGCGCCTCCTCCCATCACTCTTGGTGCTCAAGGAAGTACGCGCCGGCCCGCCGGGCCGCAGCCGTGCCGATGCGGCAGGGCCGCCGAGGGATCTGAGATAGCTCAAGAGGGTTCCGCCAATGGTTGGGAAGGGTATAATTTCGTGTCCATTCGGGAATAGTCCCCATCTCTGCACGCCAGGGCAGGAGCCCGGCTGTGCTTAAGCCCATGGCCGAGATCAGGCTGCACAATCTGACCAAGCGGTTCGGCGAGGTGACGGCGGTGAACGATCTGAGCCTGGAGATCGCCGACCGGGAGTTCCTGGTGCTGGTTGGGCCCTCGGGCTGCGGCAAGAGCACGGTGCTGCGCTGCATTGCCGGGCTGGAAGAGCTGACCCGGGGAGAGATCCTTATCGGTGACCGCCGTGTGAACACCCTCTCTCCCAAGGACCGGGACGTGGCCATGGTGTTTCAGAACTATGCACTCTATCCCCACATGAACGTCCGGGAGAACCTGGCCTTCGGCCTCCGCCTGCGAACGCCTCCCCACGGCCCCCTGGCCTGGATGCTGGACCGCCGGGCCTGGAAGGGGAAACGCAAGGGCATCGAACGGCAGGTCCGATCGGTCGCCCGGATGCTGGAGCTCGAGGAGGTGCTGGGGCGGCGTCCAAAGCAGCTTTCCGGCGGGCAACGCCAGCGGGTGGCCCTGGGACGGGCCATCGTCCGCGAGCCCAAGGCGTTCCTGATGGACGAACCCCTGTCCAACCTGGACGCCAAGCTGCGTGTGGCCACCCGGATCGAGCTGGTCAAGCTCCACCGCAGGCTGGGAGTGACTACCGTCTACGTGACCCATGACCAGGTCGAGGCCATGACCATGGGGGACCGCATTGCCGTCATGAACCAGGGGGTCCTCCAGCAGGTGGATACTCCCCTCAACCTCTACAATCGGCCGGCCAACCGGTTTGTGGCCGGATTTCTGGGATCGCCGGAGATGAACTTCCTGGAGGGGCGGGTGGCCGCTCAGGACGGGGAACTCCGGCTGGAAACCGAAAGCCTGCGGCTGCCGCTTTCAGAGCTGAATCTTCATCGGGGCTGGAGCGGACAACAGGTCACGCTGGGCATTCGCCCGGAACACATTCTCACGTGCGGGCCCGGGCCTGACGGGAGCTCAAGTCTTGTGCGGCTGGAGATCGAGGTGGAGGTGGTGGAGCCTATGGGCAGCAGCGTTCTGCTCTATCTCAAGGCGGGCGCACACACGCTGCTGGCGCTCTGGGGGCCTGAAGCGGCGGGCCAGCCCCCACCCGAAAGGGTGAGGCTGGATCTGTCCAAGGCCCATCTGTTCGACACGGGCAGCGGCCGTTCCCTCTGTCAGCCGGAGGGGCCGGCCACGAACTTCTGGACCCGGCGGCCCAGCACGTCACAGACGTAGACCTCTCCGGTCGGTGACACCGCCACGTCGTGGGCCCAGTAGAACTGTCCGTCGTACCTTCCGAAGGAGCCCCACAGATCCAACAACCTGCCCTCGGCGCTGAACTTCAGGATCCGTTCCTTCTTGTCCCGATGGACCAGGTCCCCTCCGTCAGCCACGAAAACCGAGCCGTCGGCTCCGATATCGAGGCCCCAGGGCCGGCGCATGCGGGGACTGCTCCAGTGGCGGAGCAGGGTCCCCTCGGCATCGAACACCTGGATGCGCTGGTTGCCCCGATCGGCCACGTAGACCTGGCCCTGGCCGTCTACGGCGATGCCGTGAGGCGTGTTCAGTTGCCCCGGCCGGTCGCCCTTGCTGCCCCAGTCCATCAGAAATTTTCCGTCAGCGGAGAATTTGGCCACCCGGCTGTTCACGTAGCCGTCGGCGACGTAAATCTCCCCGTTGCGGGCCACGGCCACGTCGGTGGGCTTGTTGAAGAGCGCGGGACCCAGGCCGGGAGTTCCCTTGGTTCCCAGGGTCATCAACAACTCTCCCCTGGGGCTGAACTTGAAGACCTGGTGGTGGCTCACGTCCACCACCCAGACGTTGTCCCAGGGATCGACTTCCAGGCCGTGGGCCGCCTCGGTGAACCGGCCCTCGCCCCAGGAAGCCAGCAGCTTGCCGGTGGCGCCGTCGAAACAGAGGATGGGCGGGTCGGTGCGCTGGAAGATGAAGACGCGGTTTCGCGAATCCACGTCCACACCGGCTACCCCGGCAAAGGGGGACCCTTCGGGTGCTTGAGGCCAACCGTGGACGATTCGGTATCCTGAGCCGGCAAACGGGCGCGGACCGGACCACAGCGCAATTCCCGCCAGCATCGCAAAGGCGGTCGCCAACCATAAGCGTCGCACGGAAATCTCCTCAGTCTTCCCAGGTGAACAGGACACCCAGCATGTTTTTTTCCCGATGGTAGATCATCTCGTAGGCTTCCACCATCCGGGAGTAGTGGAAGCGGTGGGTGATCAGCTTCTTGGGTTCCAGCGAGGTGGTCTTCATCAGAAACAGCATGTGCTCGGCGGCTCGATCGTTGGAGAAGCGGTTTTCCATGGTGGAACCGCCGCCCCCGTCCGGATAGAGATACCCCGTCGGCCCCGAAACGGCGTGCAGCGAAATGCCCCGGGTGTAGAACAGGGACATGGACAGCGGATTGAAGTCCAGATCGGTTTCACCCCGCCCCAACAGGCTGACGATGGATACTCGGCCGTGCTGTCGCACAATCTCGAGGGCGGTTCGGTAGGCGGGCCAGGGATTGGCCGTCAGGATCACCAGGTCGATTCCGGAGCCACCGGTGACGTCGTCCAGCTTGGCTTTCAGGTCCGGGTCGTTGTAGAGGAAGCCCTCGTGAGCCCCCATCCGCTGGGCCATCTCCAGGCGGGTGGGACTGTTCCCGATTGCAATCAAGTGCGCACCGAACAGCGGCCCCAGGGCCACCGCTCCCAGACCCAGCGTTCCCAGTCCGACCACCGCCACGTTTTCGCCCGGCTCGAAATGGGCCTTGCGGTAGCAGAAGGAGCTGAGCGCGTAGAGGTGAGCCCAGACCGCGTCCTCGTCGTCCACCCCCTCGGGAACCTTCACCATGCTGGCCGCCTCGTTGGTGATGTATTCCGACTGATGGGGTTGCCGGGTCACCACCCGGTCCCCGACCTGAACCCGACGGACCGCGCTGCCCACTCCCATCACGATTCCCAGGTTGCTGTCTCCCACCCACCGAGGATATACCGGGGCTCCGGGGACGTGTTCGGCCCCCTCGTAGTTGCCTCGGTCGGTCCCGATCTTCAGGGCGCTCACCCGGGTCCGGATCCAGATTTCGTCCGGCTTCAGGTTGCTGGTATCCAGGGGCCGCTCTTCGATGTGCAGGTCTCTGGGTCCGCGAAGGTTGGCGATTTTCATGGCGGCTCCTTTGAATTCTCCGAATGGATCGGCGGCGTCTGCCCCAACACCTGGGAATGCCCCTGGCAGTGGGGCGGTTGGGGGAGGCGTAAGTCTATCACGGAAGACGGTGCTGTCAGGAGGAGACCATCGGATGGCGCGCGGAGTTCATCCTGCTTTGAAAAAACCCTTCAGAAGTAAATGCTCACCGAGAGGTAAGCAGTGGTGCCGAGGGCGCCGTACTCGGAGGCGGGCGGTCCCTCCGAGCCCGGGGAGACTTCGCCGAATCCCTTGAAAACACCGCCGGTGACGGTGACTTCGTTGCTTGCCGAGTAGGAGAGGCTTGGGGCCAGCAGGGAACTGCTGTCGTTGAGGTTCCACAGCCAGAGCAGCGACAGGCTCCACAGGGGGTGGAGCTGGTATTGGGCCTGGGCGGCGGCCTCGTCTCGCCCCAGCACCTGCAGCTCGCCCCGGGTGAAGGCCTCGGACTCCAGGACCGGGGAGGTTTCACCGGCGCCGGCGGCGCCCAGGCCGTCGTGCTGGTACTCGGCCACCAGGTAGAGGTCCCGGTTGGCGACGGTGAGGCGGCGGTCGACTCCCACGGTTCCTCTGAGCACGGTTTCACCGCGGACCCTGCGCAGCGATGCCTCGCCGCGCAGCGCCACCGGACCCAGCGAGCCGGAAACGGCCCCGGCCGCGGCGGGTTCGTCGAAAAGGGCTCCGCCCCAACCCGAGAATTCCCAGTTTTTCCAGGTAGTCAGACCTCGCCCCAAGGCGGTGATCTCTCTGCCGGCGGTCGACCGGCTTGGCCGAACCACCACCTCGACGCGGCTGAGGGGGCCTGGATGGAATTGAAGCCGGGCGGCGGGGACGCCCCCCCGGAATGGGCGCAAAGGGGGGGGGGGTTTGGAGGGATATAATAGGTGAGCCCGGGGGAGGAAAAGCCGGGGGGGCACGGAG
>VXMN01000056.1:0-8796 GCA_009841055.1 Acidobacteriota bacterium | reverse complement strand
CACCGGGCTCGCGCGGGGGCCGGCTCCGGCGCGCCGCCGGCCGCGGCCCCCCCCGCCGCGATAGGCGCGAAAGGGGTCGGCGGGATTGAAGGGAGAAAAGGGGTCGGCCGGGGTGAGAAAGAGCGTGGTTGCCCAGGAGACGGTTTGGCGCCCCAGTGTCAGGTCCAGATTCCCGGTGGGCGCCCAGCTCAGGTTGAGGCGATCGAAGCGGTGCTGCCAGCTCAGATGGTCCCTTTCCCAAAGGTTCCACTGGAGGTTCAGCCAAGGGACGGTTTCGGGAAGGCCGGCGATCGCCAGGGCCCGGGAAGTCGGTTGCCGGTTCAAGCCGAGGGTATGCTCGTAAGCGACCTCCAGGGAAAGGGGCCCCCAGCGAGGCTCGCTCATCAGCCGGAAGCGGTTGAAGTCGCCGAAGAATCCGGCGCGGGATGGGGTCGCCCGGCTCCACAGGGGAAGGTTGTGGTAATAGCCCCGGATCAGGGGAGCCTGGGCCGCTGCCGGACCGGGATCTCCGTGGATTGCCCCCAGGGCCAGGAGGAATGCCGCGGAAACTATTGTTCGCGCCGGGACTCTTGCCATTGGTCGGAGACTATTTGACCGTCCACCAGGTGAATCAGGCGACGGGACCGTTCCATGAGCCGGGAGTCGTGGGTGGCGAAGATAAAGGTGGTTCCGAGGTCCCGGTTGAGTTCCTCCATCACCGTCAGCAGGATGTCGCTGGCTGCAGAGTCGAGATTGGCGGTGGGCTCGTCGGCCAGGACCAGGGCGGGTTCTCCCACCACGGCCCGGATGACGGCGACCCGCTGCTGCTGGCCCCCCGACAGCTTTCCGGGCCGGCGGTGCTCCAGTCCCGCCAGCCCGGTGCGCTGGAACAGTTCCCGGACGCGCCGCTCTCGTTGGTCGCGTTCCATGCCGCGCAACAGCAACGGGAACTCGGCGTTCTCCAGGGCCGACAGGACCGGCAGCAGATTGTAGGACTGGAAGATGAAGCCCAGCTTCTCCAGACGCATCCGGGCAAGCTCGCGACTGCCCATCCGGGTCAGTTCCAGTCCGTCCACCCACACCCGGCCGTCCGTGGGCCTGGTCAATCCCCCGATCAGGTTGAGCAGGGTGGTCTTGCCCGATCCCGAGGGGCCGGCCAGCACGACGAACTCTCCGGGCTGGATAGTGAGGGTGACGCCGCGTACGGCTCGCACCTCTTCAGCTTCCTGATGAAAGACCTTCCAGACTGCTTCGGTACGCAGGGCCGGGTTGCCCACGATCTCTCTCCTTCAGCGCTCGAACTTCATGGTCTCGGCCACATCGATGCGCAGGGCTCTCAGGGCCGGGTAGAGGGAGGCCAGCATGCCTATGAGGAAAATGAACGACAGCCCCTGCACCATCCGGGCCACCCGAAATCGGGGCACCACCACCGGCTCCATCACCACCCCGGAGAATGTCCACTCGTTGTCCATCATGGAGGACAGGTCGAGTCCCTCTCCCCAGAGGAACCAGGTGACCGACAGGCCCAGGGCGATGCCGATAGTCCCGCTGAGGACGGTTAGGAACAGCCCCTCCACCAGAACCAGGCTGGCCGATTGGCCGGGAGTGAGGCCCAGGGCCTGAAGCACGCCGAACTCCCTCCGCCGGTACATCACCGACATGAGCACCGTGTTGACGATTCCCAGGGCGATGATGCCGAAAAGGATCCCCTGAAAGAGGTAGTTGGAGAAGTCGTCGATCTTGACGGCGGCGTCCAGCTCCGGCAGGGCTTCCCGCCAACTCAATACCTGCAGCTCTTCCGAACCCGGATGCTGCGACAGCCTCTGCCGTAACGAGCTCCGGGTCTGAGGCACCTGCTCGCTGTTGCCCAACAGCAGCCCAATAGAGGTGACATCGCCGCTGCAGCCCAGCCAGGCCCCGGCGGTGGATAGCGGAATATGCAGGAGCGAGCGGTCCACCTCGGGAATGCCCGTGCGAAAGGTCCCCACCACCCGAACCAACTGGCCGGCGATCTCGCCGCCGGCATCCTGGGCAGTAAGCACGAACTTGGAGCCCAGCCGCAGGTCGAGAGCCTCGAGGAGCCCGATCCCCACAAAGGCGGCCAGCCTGTCGCCGGATTGGAGGTAGCGCCCCTGCCGCACTTTCTCGTCCAGCACGGAAAAGGCGGCCTCGACTACAGGGTCGACCCCCAGGATGCGAGCCGGTCGCGCGCCGGCTGCGGAGCTGGCCATGCCGGTCACGGCGAGCCGGGGGACCATGTCATTGATGTTCGCGGGGAAGCCGCCTTGGCGCAGGGCTTGCTCCACCAGGCCTCGGGATTCCGACGGTATCCTGTCCTTCAGGGCGCGGCTGTCCTGGAACCCGACCGACTGGACCGCAAGGTGTCCGTCGGCCATGCGCACGGCCGAGTCGATCCATTGTTCGTGGGTTCCGTCCCCCAGGATCAGGCTGAATATCAACAGGGCGCCGCCGGCAATCATGGAGGCAGCCGTCAGCAGGCTGCGCCTGGCCTGTCTTCTCAGGTTGCGCAGGGCCAGTTTGGCGATGACGGCGGTCTTGGAGCTCATAGGCCGGAGAGAGTGTCCGCGGGCGGCAACCATGCGGCTCGCGCCGCCGGGTAGAGACCGGCGGTCACCGCGGTCAGCAGCAGCGCCAAGCCGGTCCACACGGACATGGGGAAGTTGTACTCGATCCTGAGCACGGGGCGTATCAGCGCTCCCAGCATGGTGAGATCGCCGTAGATCCAGCTCAGGTCGATCGGGTATTGGTGCCACCAGGCAATGAGCGGAAAGGTGACGGCCACGCCCAGGACCAGGCTGATCCACCCCAGCGCCGTGGCTTCCGAAATCACCGTGAGCAGTATCTGGTGGGGTCGGGCTCCCAGTGCCAGCATCACCGAGAACTCCCGCCGGCGCTCGAAGGTGGACATGAGCATGGTGTTGGCGACGCCGAAAAGGGCGATGGCGAAGACGATGATGACCACGATCGAGTAGTAGGAGTCCATCAACAGGGAGTATTCGAGCATTTCGGGCCGCAGCCCGGTCCAGTCAAGGACGTCCAGTTCCACCCCCAGCGGCGCCAGGCCGGCGGCCAGCCGCCGGCCGGCTTCAGGAGCCAGCCAGGGATCGGTGGTGGAGAGGGCAATCTCGTGAATTCTTCCCGGATCGAGAGCCAGCAAACGTTGCAGCGACCGGATCGGGACCAGGGCGAAGGCGCCGTCCAGTTCCGCCATTCCCGTCCGGTAGAGCCCGCATACACGAAAGATGTCGTTTCCCATGGAGCCGTCTGCCGCGGGCGCCACCAGAATGACCTCGTCGCCGACCTGCAATTCCAGTCGCCGGGCCATCTCGGTCCCGATCAACAGTTCGTTGGCCGCCGGGTTGGGAGCCCGCCCTTGCGACAGAGAATTCATGAGGCGGCTGACCCCGGACTCGCGATCGAGATCAATGCCCATCAGCATGCCGCCCCTGGTGGATTGTCCCGAGCTCAACAGGCCCGCGCCGTAGACGCGGGGAGCGGCCGCAACCACGGCGGGGTCGCGGACAACCGTCCGGATTACGGCCTCGAAGTCGGCTCCGGCGCGGCTCCCGATAGTCTCGTAGAGGCTGCGGTCCGGCCTGTAGCGGGGCGAGTGGATCTGTATCTGCCCGGTCATCAGGCCGGTGCCGTTTTCAATCATCTCCACCTTGAGTCCGTCGGCGAACCCGATCATGAAGATGACGGCAAAATAGCCGGCCGCCAGTCCCAGGGCCGTGATGAAGGTGCGTCTCGGGTTGCGCCCGAGATTGCGCCAGCCGATCAGCCACCAGGAAGGAAGAGTCATGACCGCTTACCTCCCGCGACGGAGAGTCCGCAGGGAGAAGAAGGACTTGTCGATGTCCAGGTCGAATTGCAGCTCGGCGTAGCTCACGCTGGTCCGCTCGCCGGGCTTGTCGTGGGGTTGCATGTCCATGCGGGCCGGAACCAGGCGGCCTCCCATGCGCCGGAAATCGCTGAAGGTGAGGGTGCGGACCAGTTCGCCCTCTTCGTCGAAGTAGCGGGCACGCAAGGGCATGAAGTCCCGTTGACGGACCCGGTATTCGATCTTTCCCCAGACGACGGCGGCTTCCGGCCTGGGGGTCAGGGTAAATTCCCAGATCTTGACGGCGTCCCGGGTTCCGTCAAACGTGGTCTCGATCTCGTAATCCTCGACCAGGCGGCTCTCCTTGACCAGGTCGTCGTTGGTGAAGTGGGACCCCATCCAGGACCCCATCATCATGGAGGCGGGAATCTTGATGGTGCGGTCCACCTTGGGAAGGTAGTTCCAGATATCCCTGGAGGCCTTCAGCGTGCCTGTGCCGGCTTCCTTGGCGGGAGAGAGGACCCGGACCAGGGAGTAATCGGCGCCCAGGGACCAGACCTCCATGGTCAGGCTCCGTTCCCAGTGCCGGGTGATCACCCTCATGGTGGCCACGCCGCGACTGGAGGCCCCTCTCAACACGCGGTCCACCCGGTCGATGATCGCCCGAGGCGAATGCCGGTCGCCGGCCGTGAGCCCCGCCGACATCAGGGTCATTGCCAGCAACGGCAGTCCCAGAGTGCGGTGAATGCGCCTGTCACGTCTTCGGTTTCCCGTGTGCTGCAACTCGTTGCCTCCCGCTTCCCAGCCGGCCGCTCGCCACCTCGCCTGTAGCCGGCCGAAGCCACGCTCGGGCACTACTGTAACCTCTGATTGTAGAGAGGCGCAATGCTTCCCGGCCGCCAAGGGAGGAGCGGTACGAATTCCGAACCCGGAGAACATTATTTGAAACAAACGCCTTGTGCCGGGTAGCAGGAAACCGGTTCCAAGCCACGCATGGGTCAATGGTTTATTCACATGGATGCACAGGATGCACAGGATTTTTTCTGGAGACGGATGGCTTGCAGTCCTAAACATCCACGAATCCACCCGCGGTCATCGCCGGAGCCAGCCTCTCGTGCAACAGCGTCGGGTCCTGATTATCCTGTGCATCCAAGTTCAATAAATTAATGCGGTCCGGCAAGTCGGCGCGCGCCCCCTCGAGAAGCAAGAATGATGGGAGGAGGCGCCCACCCGGGAGCGCGGGCGTCCCGCCCGCATGCACTCCCGTTGCGTGACGCTCAGTTCCCTTCGATCCGGCACCCGGCCACCCTGCCGGCGGCAACGGCATGGGCTCGGCCCAAGCGGAATCCCGCCGCCTTTGCCGGTCGAGCCCGATAGAGGAGTCGGCCGTGGCTGTGCGAGGACGTGTGCGGGCGGGACGCCCGCGCTCCCGGGTGGGCTTCCTCACAGCGGAAGTCGCCTGAGGCGCAGGGCGTTGGCGATGACCGACAGGGAGCTGAAGCTCATGGCGGCGGCGGCGATCATGGGGTTCAGCAACAGGCCGAAGAGGGGATAGAGGAGACCAGCGGCAACCGGAATGCCCAGCAGGTTGTAGACGAAGGCCAGGAACAGGCTCTGGCGGATGTTGCGCATGGTCAGCCGGCTCAGGCGAAAGGCTCGAACCAAACCTCCCAGGTCTCCTCCCACCAGGGTGATCCCCGCGCTCTCGATGGCCACGTCGGTGCCGCTTCCCATGGCGATGCCCACTTGCGCCTGCGCCAGTGCGGGGGCGTCATTGATGCCGTCGCCGGCCATGGCCACCCGTTTGCCCTCCTCCTGCAGCCGTTTGACGATCGCTCCTTTCTCCCGGGGATCCACTTCGGCCACGACCTGGTCGATCCCCAACTCATAGGCCACTCTTTCGGCGGATTTTCGGTGGTCCCCGGTGACCATCAGGAGACGCAGCCCTGCACGCTGCAGCTCGTACAGGGCCTCCTTGGCGGAGCTCTTGACGGGGTCTTCCACCCCCAGCCATCCGGCCAATCGGCCCTCGGCGGCCACCAGCACCACGGCCTGTCCCGACTCCCTCACGTTGTCCCGCCAGTGATGCGGCGCCCCCGTTTCGATTCCCAGTTCCTCCAGCATCCGTGCGTTGCCCACGACCAGGGGACGCCCTCGGACCCGCCCCCGAATTCCTCTCCCGGGAACGGCCTGGAATTCCTGGACGGGGGCCAGGTCCAATCCGCGGCTCCCGGCCGCCTCCAGGATGGCGCCTGCCAGGGGGTGTTCGCTGGCTTGTTCCAGGCTGGCCACCGCCGACAGCATCTCCTCTTCACTCCAGCCCGGCAGGGCCACCAGCGTGCGCAGCCGGGGCTTGCCCTCGGTGAGAGTGCCCGTCTTGTCCAGCACCAGGGTGTCCACGCTGTCCAGGGCTTCCAGGGCCGCGGCATTCTTCACCAGCACGCCGGAGCCGGCTCCCCGTCCGGTCGCCACCATGATCGACATGGGTGTGGCCAGGCCAAGGGCGCAGGGGCAGGCGATAATCAACACGGCCACGGCATTGATCAGGCCGTAGGCCATGGCGGGCTGAGGCCCCAGCAAACTCCACACCACGAAGGTCAGCACGGCGACCAGGAGGACCGCGGGAACAAAGCGGGCGGAAACCGCGTCGGCGAAACGCTGGATGGGCGCGCGTGTCCTCTGGGCTTCGGCTACCAACCGAACGATCCGGGCCAGCAGGGTGTCCTGCCCCACCCGGGTGGCGCGCATGACGAAACTGCCGGTCTGATTCATGGTGCCGCCGGTCACCCGGTGGGCGGGAAGCTTCTGGACCGGCAGGGGCTCACCGGTGACCATGGATTCATCCACCGAGCTGGCGCCCTCCAGGACCACACCGTCCACCGGGATGCGCTCGCCGGGTCGAACCCGCAGCCGGGCGTCCGCGGCGACGAGGTCCAGAGAGACCTCTTCCTCGGTCCCGTCTTCCCTCAATCGGTGCGCGGTTTCGGGAGCCAGCCTCAGGAGCGAGCGGATGGCGCCGCCGGTCCGCTGCCGGGCGCGAAGCTCCAGAACCTGTCCCAGCAGGACCAGGGTGGTGATGACGGCCGCCGCTTCGAAATATACGGGAACGGCTCCTTCAGAATCTCTGAATGCCTCCGGGAACAGGGAAGGGGCAAGGATGGCCGCCAGGCTGTAGAGGAAGCTGGTCGCTGTGCCCAGTCCTATCAGGGTAAACATGTTGGGGCTTAGGTGGAGCAGGGAAGACCATCCCCGCTGCAGCAGCGGCCATCCGCCCCAGAGGACCACGGGCGCTGCCAGCAGGCATTGAATCCAGGCCGAGATCCCGGTCGGCCAGTGCGGCTGCTGCAAGCTGCCCCCAACCATCTCCGACATGGCCAGCAGGAAGATGGGGAGGGTCAGAACCAGGCTGATCCTGAAGCGGCCTCTCATGTCGGACAGCTCCGGATTGTCGGGCTCTTCCAGACTAACCGCTCGGGGTTCGAGAGCCATGCCGCAGAAGGGACAGGCTCCGGGTCGATCGGCCAGGACCTCGGGGTGCATGGGGCAGGTGTAGCTCGCCGGCTGCCGATGGTCTCCCGATTCCGGTGTTCCGCTCCCGGAGTCCGGGACCTCGGGGGTCTCACGGCTACCCAGGTAGCGATCGGGATCAGCCTCGAATTGGGCCCGGCATTGGGTGCGGCAGAAATAGTAGGTGTGGCCGCCGAAACTGCAGGAATCGGCCGCGGTCTTGGGGTCGACCCACATGCCGCACACCGGGTCCCGCACGCTGTCCGGCTGACGACTCGAAGGGCCATGACCGCCTGGCTCGCCCGGGTTCGGCAGGATATTGAATTCGGGAGAGGTCATGGTCTTTCAACCTCGATGGTTTCCGCTTGCTATTCTACACGCCCGCGCAGACCTTGCCGGTCTCCGGGAACCTCCCCGCATTGGTGGCAGCCTCGCGTCGATTGATTGATTCGGTTGGAACTATGCTATTGTTCCGTCGAGTTGGCTGATCCTGAGAGCTGCCGGGTCGATCAAGGAGTCCCTGGTGCACAGGCGGGTTGCCTCCTGCCCTCATCGTTTGCAGTTACGGGCGGATGGGCCGCCACTTGGCTCAGGAACCGGCCCACCAAGACCTCCCCTTCGTGGTGATCGATCCCTCGCCCGAGAAGGTCAGCCAGGTCAGCCAATCCGGTTTCCCGGCGCTCCAGGGGATATCATTCAAGGCACGGAATCAACCGATTCCTCGTGGCGAGACCAGCGCAGTGGTGTCTTTTCCGGCCAGAAGGGCGGCGAACCCCGCGCCGGCCTTCTCGTAGACGTTGAAGACAACCGAGGCGCCGGCCCTCTCAAGTGGCTCGATCTCATCGTGGAACCTGGCCGTGGCGGCGACTCGCCCCCTGAACGAAGCAGCCCTGATCTGGTTGAGGACGGCGAGGCTGGCGCTCAGGTTCGGCAGCGCCAACATGACCAGCTCGATGGTGTTCGTGCCCCGAATGCGGTCCCAGAAGTCCGCGTCGCTCGGGTCTCCGAGCAGCACCTTGAGCCCCGCCGACTGATGGTTCTCCACCGTTCTCGGATCAATGTCCACCCCGACGACCGTCTCGCCGCGGCGGAGCTGCATCGCTTCGTAGGCGCCGGTACCGACGCGGCCCATGCCCAGAATGAGAATCGTCGCCCCCCCTGTGTCGAGCAGCCGGTCGTCGGCGAGACGCTTTCGTCGCTGAAGGCGGTGCCACGCCGTCCGGTATCTCATGTAGATCCGATCGGCGGCGGAATTGACCCCCGCGGCGATACCGCATGACAGGGACAGCGCGACCGCGATGACGCTCAGCCACAGGTTGTCGATCCAGCCGTTGGCAACGCCGACGGCGGCGACGATGAGCCCGAATTCACTGAAGTTGGTCAGGTTGAACGACGCCAGCAGCGATGTTCGGGCTCGTAGTCGGAACCCCGCCAGCAGACCCAGGAAGAGAGCCGACTTGAAGAACACG
>VXMN01000371.1 GCA_009841055.1 Acidobacteriota bacterium | reverse complement strand
GATTCCTTTCGGTTTTTCTTCGTGTCCCTTCGTGGTCCTTCGTGTGTCTTCGTGGATAACTCTTTTTTTCTTTTGTTTCAGGTAAGGCGGGACGAACTCCATAGCGAGTCCGAGCGCTCGATATCGTATCATTTGTCCTGCGGCCTGCACGCGGCGCGGCAATTTTTTTGAATTCGATCTGTCCATGAAGTGGTTTCTGCTCTTGATTGTGCTGTCGGTCTGGTCCTCCGGGGTGGCGTGGTCTCAAGAGATCGACATCCCCCTGACTGTGCGGGAGACCGGCGGACTGGCCCGCCATCAGTATCCCATCACCTCGGGCGTCCCGCTGCCTCGGGGGCTTCTCAAATCAGCCCGCCTGCTCCAATTGATGGACCGCCGGGGCAGGTTTGTTCCCGCCGTCGTTCAGGAAGTGGCTCGTTGGCCGGAAGACGGGAGCCTGCAATGGATCCAGGTCCACTTCGCCGCCAGCCTGCCGGCCAACGGGCAAGTGGAGTACTTTCTGCGTCCGGTAGGCGGACTGCCCAGGTTTCCCTCGCCCATAGGCTTGTCGCGCAACAGCGAAGGGGTGGAAGTGGTTACGGGACCTCTCCGTTTGGTCATGGGAGGTTCTTCCCGGCAACTGCTGGACCAGGTCTGGGTGGATGAGAATTGGGGCTACGATTTCTCCGCGCGCACCCGGATCCTGGATAGCGGTCGTTTCCGGGTGGTCCTGAAGAGTGGGGACAAAACCTATGGCATGGGATCCTGGAGCCGGAATCGGGTGGAGGTGGAAGAGGCCAATGCGTTCCGCGCGGTGATCAGGGTCTCGGGCACGTTCGTCTCCGAGGATGCGGGAGTGGCGCCCCTGGACTATGTGGCCAGGGTGACCGTGTATGGCGGAAAGACGTTCTTCAAGCTGGGCTTGACGCTGGTTCGGCCCTGCGGCACGGGGACCGGGGAGTTTCCGGTGGAGGACTTCAGCCTCGAGACCCAATTGAACCTGGATCCGCTTTCTCGCCGGTTCGCTCTGGGCGGAGGAGATCGGGATCATCAGGGCCACTTCGATCGAACGTCTGCCGTGTCTCTCTACCTGGACGGTCCCGATTCCTATCGACTCTCGGTGGTGGAGGCGAATGAGGCGACCTCTGGCGAGGACGCCGGCCGCGAACCGGTTTCGCGAACGCTACGGCGCCGTGTGGCCAACGACTTCGGCGCCAACCTGGGCTGGGCCGACCTGTCCGACGAGCGGCATGGCTTGGCTCTGGGTGTGAAGCGGTTCCGACAGCTTTATCCCAAGGCTTTTGAAATCAAGGAGTCTGGCAGCCTGATCGCTCGGCTGTTGCCGCAGGAGGCTGAACCCTGGAACATCCCGGCCGGCGGGTCCCGGACCCACCAGGTGCTCTTCTACTTTCATGGCGACCGCAGTCTTGCCCAGGGTCGGGTCAAGCACGAGCTCATGGGTCTGCAGAAACCGGTGTACGCGTTCGCCTCTCCCTCCTGGTACTGCCGCGCAGGCCAAGCCCTGGGACCGCTTTCGGAATCTTCCCCCGAGGTCTATCGGGAGGGTTTCTGGCCGCTGGTTCGCAGGGTCGACGGATGGATTGAGAGACAGCGGCAATCGCTTGCCGAATCGCCCGACAATCCGGGAGCGGGCGACAACAACAGTCACGGCCGGCTCGGGTCAAGCGGAGTACTCCTCCGCCCGGAGAGTGCCGAAACCAACGCGAATGGAGGCCGCCGGACCGATGACCGCAGCGACTCTCTTGCCTATGCCCTTTACCTTCACTTTTTTCGGACCGGAGACCCCGGATCGCTGGAGGTTGCCGAGCAGTTGGTTGACCAGTGGGTGGATTCCGGTGTTTCCCGCCGGCGCCATCCCGTCTCCCGTGTTTGTGCACCGAGCGGTTGGGACGGGCATGGCCGCGAGCCGTTGCTCTACTCCTTTTTGCTGACCGGGAATCGCCGAGCACTGGACGCTGCCCGTTCCTGGCTGGATCAGGTGGCGGTTGCGGACGAAGTGAATCCCGCTCAGGCGCCCCGCCACGCGGCCGCGGTCCTGGCCGGGCTGGTCAGGGGTTACCAGGTGCTTGGGGACGAGCGCTACCTGGAGAAGGCCCGTTGGATCGTGGAGGTGATCCGTGCCTGGCAGGAAGGGGATTGGGGGCGCCTGAAGGAACTGTCCCCGGTGAACGCCTTGCGTTGGCAGGCGGAACGCGGGGAGATAGGCGAGGCTGAAGCCTGGGAATGGGCGCAGCTCTGGTCGGCACTCCACAGGAACCGGGACTGGTTGGGTCGAGACCGGGTCGAAGCCTGCCTGCAGCGGGAGATTGGCTCCGTTCGGGTCGGGTTGGGAGACCGGTCAACCGGGGCGAGGGATCCGGGGAGGTCCCCGGAGGCTGAAGTCGGTCTGGCGACGGGATTGGCTGCCCTCTACGAGACGGGGGGCGATCCCAGTCACTGGGAACTGGCGCTGAGGGCGTTTACCCAGGCAATGCAGGATCGGGAGTCTTCCCGGTCAGTCCCCTCGGGCGCCGTCTCGGGCGAAGCGCAGCACTTTCTGTGGTATCTGTCGCGGGCATTCGATCCGCCCCGGTGAGGGTTCAGAGATGGGGAACGACGGCCTTGTGAAAGACCTCATAGTTCTGTCCGCCTACCAGGCTGCGAGCCAGTCGGCCCTTTCGATCGATGACGAAGGTGGTGGGTAACCCTCCAATCCAGTCCGGCGCAAGGAAGCTGATCAAGTCCTCGTAGCTCTCCTCGGCGTTGATATAGGTTGGGAAGGTCACGCCGTTTTCCTTGAGGAAGGCCTCGACCTGCCTCCGCTGCTCGGCAAAGTCGACCGAGATCAGGATCAACTCCAGACCGCGGTCCCGGTAATTCCCGTAGAGCTTGATCAGGTCCGGAAACTCCTCGCGGCAGGGAACGCACCAGGTCGCCCAAAGGTTGATCACTACGACCTTCCCCTGCTTCTTCTTGAGAATGGTCTTGAGCGTGGTGGCCTCAACCGGTTTCAAAACCGGGCCGGCGCCGGAGGTCGAACTCGGGGGGAGGGAAGATGAGGCCGGGCCGGCTGTGTGCAAACAGATCCAGACGGCTGCCACCAGCGTCAGAGCCCGCCGACGTCGCCTTGTCGGTCCCGAGACCATGCTTCCCCGCGGGTGCCTGGCTGGAATCGTCACGTCCGGACCTCTCCTTCTTTCGGGTGTCGCGTCCACTGGCTCGAAATTGACACGAAAACGCCAATGATGCTATAAAATTCGTCGCCTGCTGTCATGGGCATTCGTCGCGGTTCCCAGCCTTATCGATCAGAGCGGCTTCGGGCAGCCGGGCTCGAAGTCGCGAACCAAGCGAAAGTGGCGGAATTGGCAGACGCGCTGGACTTAGGATCCAGTCCCGAAAGGGGTAGGGGTTCAAGTCCCCTCTTTCGCACCAAATCCCGATCCTTCTTGATCGTTTCCTACCCTTTCGATCCAACGAGAACAAGATAGGCAGCGGGTTCACGTCCCGGCCAAGGTGGATGTCTTGAAGGTTGAAGTCAACCTCCTGAGTTCCTGCAAGACCGAGTTGGGCATTGAAGTGGAAGCCGAACGGTGGAAGCCGGACTACCAGGCGGTCTGCCAAAAGTACCTGCGGCAGTCGCGGGTGCCGGGTTTTCGCCCCGGCAGGGCACCGCTGCCGATCGTCCAGCAGCGATACGGGGATTCCATCAGGGCCGATTTCCTGGAGGCGGCCGTCCGCAAATACTTCACGGAGGCAGTGGAATCGGAATCCCTCACGCCCTTGTCACTCCCCAAGATAGCGGACGTCGACTTTGCCCCGGGGCAACCCTTTACCTTCAAGGCCACCTTCGAAGTGCCGCCCGCCCTGGAGCTTCCCGACTACCGGGGGCTGGAGATCGAACAGGTCCCGACCGAGGTCAAGGACGAGGAAGTGGAAGCCGTCCTCGAACAACTGCGGGAGCAATCGGCTGTGTATTTGCCGGTGGAAGACCGGCCTGCGCAGCCCGGTGACCATGCCGTCATCTCACTGGAGGGGAAGTACTCGACAGCCGGGCGCGAGGATATCCGCGACGACGACGTCACCTGTGAACTGGGGGGAGAAGGGACGCCGCAGGAATTTACCGACAACCTGAGCGGGGCCCAATGCGGAGAGATCCGGACCTTTTCGGTTACCTACGGCGACGATCACCCCAACAGGCAGCTCGCCGGCCACCAGATGAACTACCGCGTGGAGCTCAAGGCCGTCAAGCAGAAGCGCCTGCCCGAGCTCGACGACGAGTTCGCCAAGGACGCCGGGGTCTACTCTTCTGTCGAGGATATGCGGTCCAAGGTGCGGGCCGATTGTGTGGAGCGAAAAGAGAAAGCCGCCCGTTCGGAAATGCAATCCAGGCTGGTCGATCTCCTGGTCGAGGACACCTCCTTTGATGTGCCCGAAGTGCTGGTCGAGGAACAGCTCGAATCGCGGCTGAAAGACACCATGCAGGCTCTGATGATGCAGGGCGTTCACCCCAGCACGCTCAAGCTGGATTGGAACCAGTTTCGGGAACAGCAGCGGGAGAAGGCCGTTCTGGACGTGAAACGGGCTATCCTGCTGGAGGACATCGCCGAAAAGGAGCAGTTGACCGTTTCCGACGAAGAGCTGGAAGAAGAAATCGCCCGCATCGCTCAGGGTGCGGACCAGCCGATCGAGGCCGTCAGATCCCGCTTGACACGGGACGGGGGCGCCGCTAGAATCAAGAACACTATCCGAAACAGGAAGTGCCTGGATTTAATCCTTCGTCTGGCGTCCGTCAAGACTCCCCCGGGACTTATCGTTCAACCCTAATTCAGTCACAACCAGGACTTCAGGGGATCCCAACCACATGTTAGTTCCCATGGTAGTGGAACAGACGAGTAGGGGCGAGCGCGCCTACGACATCTACTCCCGCCTCTTGAAGGACAACATCATCTTTATCGGAACCCCGATCGACGACAACATCGCCAACCTGGTGACGGCTCAACTGCTGTTCCTGGAGGCTGAGGACCCGGAGAAGGACATTTCCCTTTACATCAACAGCCCGGGCGGTTCCATCACGGCCGGCCTGGCGATTTACGACACCATTCAGTTCATACGGCCGGACGTGACCACCATCTGCGTGGGGCAGGCAGCCAGCATGGCGGCTTTGCTGCTCTGCTCCGGCACTCGCGGCAAGCGCTTCGCTCTGCCCAACTCGCGGATCCTGATTCACCAGCCATCCATGGGCGGATTGTCCGGCCAGGCCTCCGATATTGACATTCACGCCAAAGAGATTCTCCGGTTGAGAGATACCACCAGCCAGATCCTCTCCTCCCATACAGGACAACCTCTGGACAAGATCGAGCGTGACGTGGAGAGGGATTTCATCATGACGGCCGAAGAAGCCCACGACTATGGGCTGGTCGATCAAGTCATCGTGCGTCATGAATAAGGGCAAACCGAGGTTTCCTTCATCCGGTTCTGAAAGGGGCTGGCGGGCTTCTACCTGGTGAGGCGCGCTGTCTTCAGACGACGGCGTGACCAACAATGCGTCAGGCCAGTGGAAAGGCATCGGGTCCGACCGTCGGTTCGTCGGGATCCTCCCGCGGAAGGAGAAACGGTGGGTTGGCGGCTGTAGCGGCGTTCTGGTTGGCGCTGACGGCGATGGCCTCCCCGGTTCTGGCGGGGACAGGGATGGGCCGGGAGGAGGCGGCCGCGGTCATTGCCCGGACCCGCCAATGGGTACAGGGATACATGGAATCCCTGCCCAATTTCACCTGCCGGAAGACGGTCCGGGTCTTCGTGGTTCCGGCAATGCGGAAGCCGGAGTTGCGCGATTGGGCGGTCGCGATACCCAAGTGGGTGATTTCGAGCAGGGGCGGGAAGCCGCGGATCGATGAGTCGGAGTGGCTGGTGCGGATGGTGAAGGGAGGACGCGAAAGCTATGAATGGATCGGCGGCAATCAGCGCGGCCATGGATGGGGGTTCTTCGGACATTGGCTGAAGGCTCTTTTCGGCCAGAAGCATCCGACCGAGTTCGAGTGGATTGAAGATGACCGGCTGCGGGGGAATGGAGTGCATGTATTCCGTACGGTGACGCCGAAAAATTTTTGCCAGTATGGCGGGCGCGCCGGCGACGACATCGTCCTGGTCGGGTACCGCGGAAAGATTTATATTGACCGGGACAGCGGGCATGTTTTGAGATATGTGGCTGAGGAACCGATCGGATTGCCCAAACGACACCGGGTCAAGTCGGGGAGGATGCTGTTCGACTATGATTTCCGGCAGATTGGTGACGAGGTTGCGCTGCTTCCGGTAAAATCGCTCGCGTATACGCGGTATCGCGGCAGGTCAACCTTGGCGGAGAGTACCTTTCACCAGTACCGGGAGTATCAGACGGAGACCAAGCTCGATTTCGGGGAGTAGTAGTCCAAAGAAGGGATTGTCGGAGAATCCAGAGTGGAGCCGTTCCTTAGACGCCTGGGCGGCATCGGGGAATGGAGGCCGCTGAGTCGGTGCGGATCCGGGACAGGGTTCGGCAAGCCGACCGGAGGAGCTGACTTGAAAAGAAACAGCACCGAGGAATCATTGAGATGTTCCTTCTGCAACAAGAGTCAGAATGACGTCCGCAAGCTGATCGCCGGTCCCACCGTTTTTATCTGCGATGAGTGTGTCCGGGTCTGTAACGACATTATCGATGACGACCAGGGTGTTGACTCCGACGCCAAGCCCCATCCGTTGCCGAAGCCGCATGAGGTCAAGTCGTATCTGGACGAATACGTCATTGGCCAGGAGAAAACCAAGAAAAAGCTGGCCGTGGCGGTCTACAACCACTACAAGCGAATCGAGCTTGCCCGCCGGCGCAGCGAAGTGGAACTGACCAAGAGCAATATCCTGTTGATCGGTCCCACCGGGACAGGGAAAACGCTGCTGGCCCAGACCCTGGCCAAGAGGCTCAGCGTGCCCTTTGCCATCGTGGATGCCACCACCCTGACCGAAGCCGGATACGTGGGCGAGGACGTCGAGAACATTATTTTGAAGTTGCTCCAGAGCGCCGGCGGGGATGTGGAGAAGTGTCAGCACGGCATGATCTACATCGACGAGGTGGACAAGATTTGCCGAAAGGACGAGAATCCCTCCATTACCCGGGACGTATCCGGAGAGGGGGTGCAGCAGGCACTTCTGAAAATCCTGGAGGGAACGGTGGCCAACGTGCCGCCTCAGGGTGGAAGGAAACATCCCCACCAGGAGTTCACCCAGGTCGATACGACCAACATACTCTTCATTTGCGGCGGGGCCTTCGTCGGGCTGGAGAAAGTTGTCGAGCGGCGCATCGGCAAGAGGACCCTCGGTTTTCGCAGTGACGTCAAGACGGTGCAGCAGCGGCGAAACCTGGCCATGCTGGAGAGAGTGGAGCCGCAGGATCTGATCAGGTACGGTTTGATCCCCGAGTTTGTGGGTCGCATGCCCGTGGTGGGAACCCTGGGAGATCTGGATATCGCCGCCCTGGTGGAGATTCTGACCAAGCCGAAGAACGCCCTGGTGAAGCAGTATCAGAAATTGTTCGAATACGAAGGAGTCAAGCTACACTTTAATCAGGACGCCCTGGAGGGAATTGCAGAGCTGGCCCAGCAGCGCAAGGTCGGGGCCCGGGGGCTGCGCATCATCATCGAGGAACTCATGCTCGACCTCATGTACCTGTTGCCTGCCCAGCGGAAGATCAAGGAATTTGTGGTGACCAAGGAAATGGTGACTGCCAACTCCATCGATCTCTCGCTCCTGGAAAAGGCAGGTTAGACCACGGCACGGAACCTGTTTATCTCGAGAAAGCGGAATGTCGATGTTCGGTAAGCCCAAGGAAAAATCGGAATACACCCTCTTGCCCATGGTTCCCATTCGGGACGTGGTGCTCTTCCCCCACATGATGATTCCCTTCGTGATCGGGAGGCCGGCCTCGGTGAAGGCCCTGGAAGTGGCCTTCAACGGGGACAAGCGGATATTCCTGGCGACCCAGCACGATGCCTCGGTCGACGATCCCCAGCCCTCCGAAATCTATTCAACCGGGACCATCGCCAACATCGTCCAGAGCCTGCGCCTCCCGGACGGCAATATCAAGGTGTTGGTGGAAGGGTTGGAGCGCGCCAAGGCGCTTCAAATCCTGGAAGAGGATGAGTACATGAAGGCCGTCTTGCGGCCGCCCTCCCCCGCCCGCCCGGTGCAAGGCGATTCCGAGACACTGGTCAACAAGGTCACCTCGCTGTTCGAGCAGTATGTGAAACTGAGCCAGAACCTGAATTACGACACCATGGTGGCCGCGGTGCGCGTCGAGGACATCGATCGCCTGGCCGATACCGTGGCTGCCAATCTGGCCGTCACCATTGAGGAAAAGCAGGAGTTGCTGGAAATCTTCAATCCGGTGGACCGGCTCCACCGCCTGAAGGACATTCTGGATGTGGAGATCGAGAAGCTGAACGTGGATCGTTCCATCAACTCGCGGGTCAAACGTCAGATGGAGAAGGCCCAGAAGGAGTACTACCTGAATGAGAAGATGAAGGCCATTCAGAAGGAGCTGGGCCGCAATGAGAAATCGGAGGTGGATGAGCTCAAGAAGAAGATCGAGGCTGCCGGCATGCCCAAGGAGGCTTTTGAGAAAGCCATGCAGGAGGTGAAGCGGCTGGAAATGATGCCTCCCATGTCGGCCGAATCCACCGTCTCCCGCAACTACATCGATTGGCTGCTGGCGGTTCCCTGGAAGAAGCGATCCAAGGAAATCCAGAAGATCGAACGGGCGGAAAAAGTTCTTGAAGAGGACCACTACGGACTGGAGAAGGTCAAGGAGCGAATCCTGGAGTTTCTGGCTGTGCGCCAGTTGGTGAAAAATCCCAAGGGTTCGATTCTCTGCCTGGTGGGTCCTCCGGGAGTAGGAAAATCGTCGCTGGCGGGTTCCATAGCCAGGGCTACCGGACGCAAGTTCGTCCGGCTGTCCCTGGGAGGTGTCCGGGACGAGGCCGAGGTCCGAGGGCATCGCCGGACCTATATCGGAGCCTTGCCGGGACAGATCATCCAGATGATGAAAAAGGCCGGGACCAAGAACCCGGTCTTTCTACTGGACGAAGTGGACAAGATGAGCATGGATTTCCGCGGGGATCCCTCGGCAGCCCTGCTGGAAGTGCTGGACCCGGAGCAGAACCACTGCTTTGTGGACCACTACCTGGACGTGGAATACGACCTGTCGCAGGTCATGTTCATTGCCACAGCCAACGTCATCCACACCATTCCCCAGCCTCTGCAGGATCGAATGGAAGTCATTCGCATTTCAGGCTACACCGAGGCCGAGAAGCTGGAGATCGCCAAGCGCTACCTGGTCAAGAAGCAGGTTCCTCGGAACGGCTTGAAGGAAAAGAACCTGGTTCTGGCCGACGAGGCCATTGTGGGGATTATCCAGAACTACACCCGGGAGTCGGGCGTGCGCAATCTGGAACGGGAGATTGCCTCGATCTGTCGCAAGGTTGCCCGGAAGGTGGTCAAGGAGGGCGCCGGGATCTCGCTCGAGGTCGACCGGAACGACTTGAACGACTACCTGGGAGTGATCAGGTTCCGCAGCACGCGCTCGGCGGAGAAGAGCGAAGTCGGTCTGGCCACCGGTCTGGCCTGGACCGAGGTCGGGGGAGAGGTGCTTAACACCGAGGCCACCTTGATGGAAGGCAAGGGGCGGTTGACCTTGACCGGAAAGCTGGGTGACGTCATGCAGGAGTCGGCGCAAGCCGCCATGAGCTACGTGCGTTCCCGTTCCCACCTGCTGGGGGTTCCGCGGGAGTTTCATCGGAACTTCGACATGCATGTCCACGTGCCCGAAGGAGCCATTCCCAAGGACGGACCCTCAGCCGGAATCACCATGGCCACGGCCATGATCTCCTCCCTGACCAAGATCCCGGTGCGGCCCGACGTGGCCATGACGGGAGAAATCACTCTGCGGGGCAAGGTGCTGCCCATTGGCGGCATGAAGGAGAAGCTCCTGGCTGCGCACCGTGCGGGGATCAAGGTGGCCGTTCTGCCAAAAGGGAATGAGAAGGATCTTTCCGAGGTGCCCCAGAACATCCAGGAGCACTTTTCGATGCATTTCGTCGAGACCATGGACGAGGTGTTGAAGATCGCCCTCGAAGATGAGATCCCGGTCGCCAAGGAGAAAGCGGAGGACAAGATCGAGGAGTACAAGCCTTCAATGGAGAAGGATTTTTCTCAAGATTCCATAACCCATTGAAGATCTATTCCGCCGAGTTGGCATGCAGCGCTCCTGATCCGTCCCGGTTTCCACGGGATGACCTTCCTGAAATCGCATTCATCGGCCGCTCCAATGTCGGCAAATCCAGCTTGATAAACAGTCTGTTAGGGCGACGGGGACTCGCCCGCACCAGTTCCACCCCGGGACGAACCCGGCTGATCCATTTTTTCAGAATCAACGGGCGTTTCTACTTTGTCGACTGCCCGGGCTATGGCTACGCCAAAGTTTCAAAAGAAATGCGACTTGGCTGGGCTCGTTTGTTCGACAGTTATATCCGGCAACGAGAGAAGCTGGCAGTATGCGTGTCGATCATTGACTCGCGGATTGGTCCGACCGGGCAGGATCTCCAGACTCTAGAGAGGTTGCGCCAATTTTCCCTTCCCTTTTTCATGGTTTCCACCAAGGCCGACAGGCTATCCGGAAGCGAGCTGCAGAAATCGCTCAATCACACCCGGAAACTTGCGCCGGCAGCCACGGTGGTGGCGTTTTCAGCGACCAGGAGGACCGGCCGTGACAAGGTCTGGGCACTTCTGAGTCGTCATATCCAGGGGACAGTACAGCCGTAGACCCATCGCCAAAATTCAGTTGAGCGGCCGCCCGAACGATCGGGCCGGTTGCCCGTTCCCGACATTGAAATCCCGAAACTCCAAGGAGTCTTTATGGACATTGCCGAGCTGAAAGAAATGAACATCGCCAGCCTGACTCAGATCGCCAAGGATCTGAACGTGGCCGGCGCAACCGGAATGCGCAAGCAGGAGTTGATTTTCAAGATCCTGCAAGCCCAGACAGAGAAAAACGGATTGATTTTCTCGGAGGGAGTATTGGAGACGCTTCCCGACGGATTCGGATTTTTGCGGGCTCCCGACTACAACTACCTGCCGGGGCCGGATGACATCTACGTGTCTCCGTCCCAGATTCGCAAGTTCGACTTGCATACCGGAGACACCGTCTCGGGCCAGATTCGACCGCCCAAGGACGGGGAACGTTACTTTGCCTTGATCAAGGTCGAGGCCATCAACTTCGAGCATCCCGACGTTGCCCGCAACAAGATCTTTTTCGACAACCTCACGCCGCTCTATCCCGAAGACCGGATCACGCTGGAGACCCAGCCCGACAACCTCTCGGCCCGGGTCATGGATCTGATGGTTCCCATCGGCAAGGGACAACGCGGGCTTATCGTTTCGCCGCCGCGGACCGGTAAGACCATGCTGCTGCAGACCATCGCCAACTCCGTCACCCACAACCATCCGGAAATCATCCTGATCGTGCTGCTCATCGACGAACGGCCCGAAGAGGTCACCGACATGCAGCGGTCCGTCAACGGCGAGGTCATAAGCTCTACCTTCGACGAGCCGGCCACTCGCCACGTGCAGGTTGCCGAGATGGTGATCGAGAAGGCCAAGCGGCTGGTGGAACACAAGCGGGACGTGGTGATCCTGCTGGACTCGATTACCCGCCTGGCTCGCGCCTACAACACCATCGTGCCCCCATCGGGCAAAGTGCTTTCGGGTGGGGTGGATTCCAATGCGCTGCAGAGACCGAAGCGGTTCTTCGGCGCGGCCCGCAACATCGAAGAGGGCGGGAGCCTGACCATCATCGCGACGGCGCTGATCGACACCGGCAGCCGCATGGACGATGTCATCTTCGAGGAGTTCAAGGGGACCGGCAACATGGAGGTTCACCTGGAGAGGAAACTGGTGGAAAAACGCGTCTTTCCGGCCATCGACATCAACCGCTCCGGCACCCGCAAGGAAGAGTTGCTGATGCCCAAGGACGAACTCAATCGGGTGTGGGTGTTACGGAAGGTGCTCAATCCGCTTTCGGCGGTCGAGACCATGGAGCTGATGCTGGAACGGCTTTCCAAGAAGAGGTCGAACAGGGAGTTTCTGGCCTCCATGAGCAACGGGGGCTGAGTCCATCGGCCGGATCCGCAAACCCTCTCCTCCTGTTCCTCCCGATCTTCAACCGCTGCCGGACCTCCCCTCCACGACCTGGACCATCTTGAGTATTGTCTCAACCACCTCGTCTGCCGTCTGGTTGGAAGTGTCCAGATAGTGCGCGTCCCGGGCTTGTACCAGCGGTGAGTCGGCACGCTCCCGGTCGCGCCGGTCCCGCTGCTGTATCTCCTCCAAGATGCCTTCCTGGTTCAAGGCTTCCCTCTTGTGTCGATTCTGCATGAATCGCCGCCGGGCGCGGGTGGGTTCGGATGCGTCCAGGAAAATCTTCAGTTCGGCCTCGGGAAACACCTTGGTCCCAATGTCTCGGCCCTCCATGACCACCCCGCCGCGACTGCCCAACTCCTGCTGCGCTCGAACCAGCACCTTGCGCACCCCGGGAATGCTGGATACCCGGGAGGCGGCCTGGCCTGCCGCTTCCGTACGAATTTCCGCGGACACGTCCACCCCGTCCAGAATGACGCGAAGCCCTCGCGGACCGGCCCGCAGCTCGATCCGGGCCCGGCGGGCGGCCTCAACGATGGAATCCTCCTGATCCCACGGCAGTCGTTCCCGGGTGACCTTGAGTCCCACGGCCCGGTACATGGCCCCGGTGTCGATATACAGGTATCCCAACCGCTGGGCGACCCTGCGGGCAACCGTGCTCTTTCCGGCCCCCGAGGGTCCATCGATGGCAATGCGAAAGCGAGTCATAGGAATAGGAGGCGCCTCAAACCATCAAGCAACCAACGAAAAGAGACATCCACGAAGGGACACGAAGAACCAGGAAGGGCCACGAAGAAACTGATTCATGTCAAGGTTCAGGCCCGTTCGACAGGATGGTAAACACTACTGGCGGTTCAGGCAAGGCCGGCCCCATGCTGGCAGGCTGATCGATAGTCAAGATGAACCACGAATGGACACGAATGAACACGAATAGACACGAAGCCCACCCGGGAGCGGGGGGGGGGCGGGCCCCCCCCGCCCACCCCCCCGGGGGGGGGTGGGGGGGGCTGAAGAAACACGAGGAGACAAGA
>VXMN01000145.1 GCA_009841055.1 Acidobacteriota bacterium | reverse complement strand
CGAGTGTTTGCTTTCCTTGAGCGAACCGTCGTTCCCGTTAATGCGCCACTCGGCGGAGTCGTTCATCCCAAGGTGTGGGTGCTGCGATACGAGGTTGTCGAGCAGCCAACAAACAGTCAACAACCGGAGCAGCGGCTCCGCGTGCTCGTCTCGAGCCGGAATCTCACGTTCGATGCGAGTTGGGACACGGTGGTTCGCCTAGACGAGGCTACGGATGCGGCTGGGGTGCTGCTGGGACCTGTTGGGGAACTGTTCGAAGGTCTTCTCGGCGCGGCGGTCGGTACGGTCTCGACTTACCACAGGGATCGTGTGCTCTCGCTATCGGCCGCGCTTGGAGCCGCACGGTTTTCGCTGCCGGACGGCGTGGACGATCTACGAACTCACGTCCTCGGCCTGAGCCGTGTACCTTCACCGCTGCCTGGCGCGGCCGAGCGGTCGCTCATCATCTCACCGTTCATAAGCGACGAGTTCTTCACAAGGGTGCGTCGGGCACCAGTCGATGAACTCGTCAGCCGGGCTGAGTCGCTCGATTTGCTCGGGTCTGGAACGTTAGGCAAAGTGGAAAATGTTTACGCGTTCGACGACGGGAGCACGCCTGATGTTGCCGCAGAGCAGGAAAGATTTTCAACGGATGATCCCGGCAGGCCTCTCGTCGGACTGCACGCGAAGATTTTTGCATTCGAGGACGGGGACCGAGCGCGCTTGTTTCTCGGCTCCGCCAACGCGACCAGCGCCGCCTTCAATAGCAACGTGGAGGTCCTCGTGGAACTGGCCGGACCCGTAGCGGTGCTGGGAATCAATCGACTCTGTGATGGCACGGAGGATGAACCCGGTCTGCGTGACTTGTTTAAAAAATACCGCGGTCCCGACACCATCGGCGAGACGGATGGACACAAGTCGCTAAACCGAGCACGGCTCGCGATTGCTCAGCTTCCCTTTGAGGGACTTGTCGAGGGAAGCGGCTCTGAATGGGTGGTCACGTACCGGTCGCGCCAACCGATGCCAAACCTCGACGGCACGGAGATTTTCTGCTGGCCACTTGCATCAGCTGGGCATCGGAAACGAGTTGCAGCAGGTGAGCTGTTTCAGGAACGCTTCGAGACGAGCTTGGAGACCATCAGCGGATTTCTCGCCTTCGAACTCACCGACGATGAAGGCGCACTTACTCGTTTCGTCGTTCCGGTCCCGCTCGTTGGCGTACCAGATCACCGAGAACGGTTCCTTTTGCGTGCCCTCATCGGAAATGCGGAGCGCTTTCTGCGCTACCTCCTGGCGCTGCTTGACGAGGGCTTGGACCAGAGGGATCTGCGCGATGCGGTTGAGAGGGTCAACGACGGCGCTTCCGCTGACGGAAACGGTCCCATGAACCTACCGGTACTGGAAAAACTGTTGAAGACGATGCGTCGAGACCCAAGGAAGCTCGCTGGGCTGCACCCGCTCGTATCGGACCTTGCCAACGACGATGCGCTCCCACCAGGTTTTGTCGAACTCTGGACGATGATCTATGACACGGCAATCGCAGACGTTGTCGACCGATGACTGAACAGCGCATCGACGTTGAGGCCGTGCTGGCCGACCTGAAGGACTTCCAGCGGCGAACTGCCCGTTGGGCGTTCGGGAAGATGTTTGATGACCGGAACCCTGCCATCCGGTTCCTCGTTGCTGACGAGGTTGGGCTAGGCAAGACCCATGTCGCCAAGGGCGTGATCGCACAGGTCATCGACCACCTCCGACGAACCGGCGACGCTCGGCACGATATCGTTTACGTCTGCTCGAACAGGGCCATCGCCCGCCAGAATATTCGAAAGCTCGCTCCTGAGGGCATTGAGCCGCTGCAGGATGTCGACCGGCTGACCATGCTCGCCCTTACAGAGTTGAATAATGGCGACGCGAGTCAGAAGGGTGTCAACCTGTTGGCAATCACGCCTGGGACATCCCTGAAGTTCGGCCGCAGCACAGGCAGGTTTCGCGAGCGTTGCTTGGCGTACGCATTCCTGCGCGCCCGATGGGGCAATAGTGTCATGACCAGACCGGCTAGACGGGTCTTCTGGCATGGCGTTACGTCCGGTAACCCCGATGAGCGACTCCGTTTGCTGGAGCGGCAGTATCGACCACTGATAAAGGGATCGCTTGAGGACTTTGCTGAGTTGCTCGCAGAGTCTGACAAGACCCGGCGTGGCCATCGCAAACCGACCCTTCGCGCCGTTTTCCAGGAGCTCGTCGACGGGCTGGCATGGAAACGGGAGTTTCCCAATGACTTGTTGGAGCAGCGGAGGGACCTGATCGGGGAGGTTCGCCGCATCATGGCGATTGTCGGCATTGCCGCACTGCGACCGGATCTTGTGGTGCTGGACGAGTTTCAACGATTCAAGGACCTGCTGCAGCCTGATCCGGAAAACTTTGCCGCCACCCTGGCCCACCGGCTGTTCGACTTCAAGGATCCTGAGACTGGTCGCGCCGCCCGTACACTGCTGCTATCTGCAACCCCGTACCGTATGTACACCACCGGCGACCAGATCGAGGGCAACCATTACAAGGACTTCCTGGACACTTGTTCGTTCCTGTTTCAGGACTCAACACGGGTCGACCGGCTGAGAGGCCGCTTCAACGACCTTCGTTCGGCACTTCTCACCCACGGGTCACCCAGCGACGCCGGAGCGATTTGCGATGACATCGGGTCCCAGTTGCGCGACGTGATGGCACGGACGGAGCGGCTGGCGTCTACGCCGGATCGTGACGGCATGCTCTGCGAATTGAACGCCGAAGTGTCGGTGAAGCCTAGTGATCTTCGCGCCTACCTGCGACTTGGCGACCTGGCCGAAACCGTGAAGCTGTACGAGCCGGCGGAGTACTGGAAGTCCGGGCCGTACCTCGTCAACTTTATGGAGAGATACCAACTGAAAGAGGCTGTCGTGCAGGCAGCTGACGATGGCCGGTTCACGGCTGGCGAAGGGCTCGACCCTGGTCCCGGCTTGCTAAGCTGGGATGAGGTCGAGGCATATCGGCGCATCGATCCCCAGAACGGACGGCTCCGCTGGCTCCTCGGTGACTTGGAGCGCCGTCGTGCGTTCGAGCTACTCTGGATTCCGCCCTCAATGAGGTACTACGACACGGGATCGGTGTATGAGTCGCCGGAAGCAGCCAGATTCACAAAGCGCCTGATCTTCTCCGGATGGACGGTCGTCCCAAAGGTCATTTCCTCGCTGGTTAGTTTCGAGGCCGAGCGCCGCGCTTTCTCCGCACGAAATCACAATTACACGGCCAACTACCGAAGGCGTGGCGGCCAGCGCCTCACCTTCCGGACCAGCGAGCGCACAACTGGCGACGCCAGACCGGGTGAGGCGGCTACTGGCCGCCGAGCAGCGGCGATGACTGCGTTCCTCCTCACCTGGCCGAGCCCGAGCCTTGCACAAATCGGAGATCCCCGGCCACTGGCGTGGCGTGAACGGTGTCAAGTCTCAGAGGTACTCTCCGGCGTCGCAGCTAAGGTGGAGGAAGCCATTGAACCCCTCGTTCGGCTGGCATCGAGCGTCGGGGTGGTCGATCAACGGTGGTACTGGGCCGCGCCCTTGTTTCTCGACCGAAAGCTTCACCCGTCGGCACCTGCTTTCTTGCTCGCCCAAGACAGCAATTCCCCTTGGGAGGACGATCAAGCTAGAAGTGGACTTCGTGCACACATTGCCGAAGCGAGGGCCATGGCGGAGCAAGGTCCGGAGGCTCTCGGCCGTCCTCCCAACGACCTCGTAGAGGTACTCGCCCAACTCGCAGTCGGCGGACCAGCGCAATGTGCCTTGCGGATGATCAGTTCGGTCTCGGGGCTGTCAATCTCCCACGACCAAGTCGTGAAGGATGCGGCAAGGGTCGGCGCTGCGTTCAGAAGTTTTTTCAACGCCCCGGAGGTCACAGCGGTGATCGTCGGGGCAGAATCCGAGGAATCCCACCCCGACGAGCGGGCAGGTCGATACTGGCGCGACGTCCTCCGGCATTCGATCGACGGCAATCTTCAGGCCGTTCTTGACGAGCATGCTCATGTGCTTCGTGACTGGCTGGGTTATTTGAACTTCGTTGACGACAGCCGACGCATGGCCGCAGCCGAAGACATCACCTCGAGCGTCGCGGAGGCGCTAGAACTGAGGACGTCTTCGTTTCGTGTAGACATTCCAAGTCGACGGCGAAACGGCGATGGCATCGAGTTCCACGAACACCGGATGCGCACTCGGTTTGCCGTCGCCTTCGGCAAACAGACCCTCGACGATGGCGGCGAGGCCCGGGTCGAGTCCGTCTCCAGAGCGTTTAACTCCCCGTTCTGGCCCTTTGTGCTTATTTCCACCTCTATAGGGCAGGAGGGACTGGATTTCCATCTCTGGTGTCACGCCGTCGTGCATTGGAATTTGCCTTCCAACCCTGTCGACTTGGAGCAACGTGAGGGGCGGGTTCACAGATACAAGGGGCACGCCCTTCGACGGAATATCGCCACGACTTTCGGTCCGGAACTACGCACGGACACAATGTCGGACGGTGTCGACTCCTGGAGCAAGCTGTTCGCCATGGCTGTGGCCAAGACACGCGTGGCCGACGGGGAGATTGTGCCGTACTGGGTGTTCCACCAAGGTCCGGCGAGGATCGAACGACATGTACCAGTCGTGCCCTTCAGTAGAGAGGCAGCGGCCCTACCGCGGCTGCGCAAGGCGCTCGCTGCCTATCGTCTCGCGTTCGGCCAGCCCCGTCAGGAGGAGTTGGTCGAGTTTCTCGGATCCGACCGCTCGGATCGGGACCTGCTGCGGCTTGCGTCGCGGCTTCGTATCGACTTGTCACCACCGTGCTAGGGCACTGTGCCTCGTCCTTCTACACCTGCGGCAACAGCAACTTCGAGGCACTCCTCGAGGGCATCGCGACCCGATCTGTCACCGCATCCCGATCAGGAACAAAGTGCAATTCCCGCACGGTGTGTCGCGGGTTCAATCCAAAACGATACTGGCGCATTTGTCGGTGGCCGATGCTGCATTTGACGGTTCCACGATATGAATCCTCGTGTCACACCAGAAGGAGGTGACGGTTCAGACTGGAACTTCGATCAAGTGTCGGTCTCGGGGGTTCCGTGCCCCCGCAACCAATTCTCCCTCCAGGGCGGCCCGACGGCCGCTCTATTTACTGCCGTTTCCCATTCCGGCGCGAACTCCCCGCCCGGATCGGCTCACGAAATTACAGCACAGATTTTGCATGGTCAGTTACGCTGACCGGTCCAAACCCGGAACTGTGCTAGTATCCTCGCATAAGGGCATTCAATGGCCACGACTGCTTTCGACACTCTGAAAGTCAGCCAGGATCTCAAGGCCGCCGGTTTCAACGAAGTCCAAGCCGGAGCCATCGTCCGATCCATGGCCGGAGCCTTCCAAGACAGAATGATTGCTGCCAGGACCGATATCGACAAACTGCGAGCTTTCACCGTGTCCGAATTTGCCGCCGTCAGGGTCGAAATCGATAGTCTGCGGGCCTCCACCACGGCCGACATTGCCAACCTGAAGGCCGAGATCTTCAGGGCCTTGTGGATTCAGGGGGCGGGAATCTTCGGCATCCATCTGGCTATCGGTGGATTGCTGTTTGCCGCTATCCGATTCCTGAACTAATTCTCTCCTTCTGATCTGAAACAACTTGGCCAGGAAACGATTTCCAATGGGGCTGAGTCTTCGCTACCAACTCATCCAGCAACCAAAGACCGCAAAATTCACCGAGCCATGAATTCAGGCATGACGGGTGTCGCAATCCGGTGTGCAGTGACGCTCGTGATGCTTGTCTGCGCTATTGGTGGATCCGCAGCCCAGTCGGGTCAGGTTTCGGGCATGGTCGTCGATGAGACCGGAGCGGTGTTGACCGGCGTCAAGGTTGCTTTGAGCGGCAGTGCGGCTACACCGCTCGAGGTGCAGACCGACGCGGGTGGCCGGTTCGGGTTCACGGGCCTTGTTCCCGGCACCTATGCCGTGACCGTCACCAGGATCGGCTTCGGCACGGCGACGGTGGAGGGCGTCGCCGTCGGGAGCGATCCGGTGGAACTGCCGGCCATAACCCTGCGCCTGGCTCCATTCGAGGAAGCGGTGGTGGTGACGGCCACCCGCTTCGAGGAGCCCACGCAGCAGGTGCCGATGAGCGTTTCGGCCGTCACCGGCGAAGATCTCGAGCGGCGGGCCATCGGGAACCTGACGGAACTGGCGCGCTGGACGCCCGGCCTGACGGTCGTGGACCAGGGGGCGCGGGGAAGCAACGTGGTCATCGCCCGCGGTCTCAACACGGACTCGTTGAACGGGTCGGAGTTCTCCGGCAACAACTACAACAACGGCGTCGCCACCTATCTTGGGGACATTCCCCTGGCGATCGATCTCCGGCTCACCGACATCGAGCGGGTGGAGGTGTTGCTGGGTCCCCAGGGAACACTTTACGGCGCCGGTACCCTGGCAGGGGCTGTGCGCTATCTGCCGCGCTGGCCGGACACCGAGCGGCAAACCTTCAAGGTGCGCGGCGATCTATTCGCGCTGGCTCACGGCGGCGCCCCGGGCACGGATGCCGGCCTCACTTTCAACCTGCCGCTGGTTTCACGCAAGTTGGCTCTGCGCGGGTCCATCGACCGCTATGCCGATCCGGGCTTCATCGACTACGACTACCTGCTGCGCACGCCGGGCATCTCCGAACCCGAGCCGGACCTGAACGACCCGGAGGCCGTGGCCGAAAACCTGCGGCGTGAAGCGGATGCCAACACGGAGGAGACGATCTCGGCCCGGCTCTCCCTGCTGTGGGAGGCGGCCCCCAACCTGTCGGCCCTGTTTGCCTACCACCTGCAGGACCAACAGGTCGGTGCGCGCCAGGTCAATCACACCCGGTCGTTCGATACGGGCCGCTATGTCTCCGCGCACCGCTTTCTGGAACCGAACGACCGCAGGAACCAACTGTGGAGCGTGGAACTGACCTGGGCGCCGGGCGTCGCGGAACTGACCAGCGCGGTCGGCTATTCGCGCTTCGGAGAGCAGGGGCAGCGTGACCAGACGGATCTGCTGATCCAGGCGTTCGGCATCGCGGGGCTGCTGCCGGGCGAGTTCCCGGCGCTGACCGAAGCCCGGGCGGTTGACCCTGGGATCTCGGTCACCGACCTGACGTCGCAGTTTCGCTCCTTCGCCGCCTATACGCGCGAGGACGAGCGGGAGGAGCGCTTCAATTGGGAGACGCGCCTGGTCTCGGCCGGCCAGGGGCCGTGGGGCTGGGTCGGCGGCGTATTTTTCAATAACTACGACAGCAGCGGAACGAGCTTCGAGTTTACGCCCGGACTGACGGAATTCTCGGGCGTTACGCCGATCCTGGGCGGAAATCCGGCGTCCGAGCCGGTCGAGTACTACTCGCTCGGGAACAGTACCGTGGGAGAAAGGGCGCTTTTCGGAGAAATATCCCGGGACCTGGGCAAGCGGTGGCGCGCGACGGTCGGCGGGCGCTGGTTCGGTTACCGCATCAGGACCGGCAGCCTCACCGAGTTTCCCTACACCCCCATTTACAACTCGCCTTTTACAGACTACGAGTCCAACGACCGGGGCATGCTGTTCAAGGCGAGCCTGAGCTACCGCTTCAATGAGCAGTCGAATGCCTATTTCACCCGTTCCGAGGGGTACCGCATCGGCGGCGGCAACAACTTCCGGGTGTGCACCGACGAAGAAATCGCCCTTCTCGCCGACGCGGACCCCGACAACGACCCCCCGCAGTCGGGTTGCATCTATGAGGAACAGGCGCTGATCCGGCCCGATACCACCACCAACTACGAGGCCGGCATGCGGGGCTCCTGGCGCGACGGACGTTTCAGCGCCGGCGCCACGCTGTTCCACGTGGATTGGAAGGACATTCAGGTGGCTGGGCTCACGCCCTTCAGCGCCCAGCCGATCACGCTGAACGGCGCCGGGGCGGTGAGCCGCGGCGTCGAGTTCGCGGCGGCGGCCGGTGTGACGAGCGGGTTGCGCCTGCGCGGATCGTGGTCCTACACCCATGCCGAGTTGAGCAAGGACTCGCTCGGCTTGCTGGACGGCGGCGCCGACGCCTTCAAGGGCGACCGCCTGTCGGGAGCGCCACGACATCAGGGCAGCCTGCTGGCCAGCCACACCAGGCTGCTCGGAGGCAAGACCGTGCTCCAGTTGCTGTACGGATACACCTACGTGGGTGACGTGCTCACCCGGATCGGGTTGCGCGCCGGCGGCGAGAGGCTTCCGGCCTACGACCTCCACAACCTGTCGGCGTCGTTCTCGAGGAACGACTGGACGCTGACGTTCTATGCCGACAACCTGCTTGACGAGTACGCCGTGACCGGCGTGCGCCAGACCCCCGCGCTCATCGGCCGAACCGAAGAGGGCTTCAGGTCACGACGCTACTTCGCCAACGTCCTCACCCCGAGGCGGATCGGCGTGCGCATCCGCTACACCCTTTGGTAGGTCTCGGGCGATCGGCGCCGACCGTCCGGGCAGCCCAGCTCCTTCAGGTGGGTCGAGTCAAGAGTAAAGCCGTGCTTCGGGGGGCGCTCCGGAGCAGCCATTCTGGTATTCTGGATCGGGACATCGTAGAAATGCCACGCGGGACCGGGAGGCGATGGCGCTCCCCCCGGGTTCCGGTTCCGGAACGAGGACGGGGATCTTCACACGTGCAGGCGATAGGAACCCACACCAGGGAGGTAGACATGGCGCAGTTGAGAGGATACGTCCGCAGTATCGTCATTTTTGTAATGCTGGCGATCTTGGTCTCATTGCCGGCGATGGCAGAGATCATTACGGTGTCGGTACCGTTCGTTTCTCCCAAGGGCGACTACGTCACGCAGCAGGAGCGGTACCACACTTTTCGCATACCGGGCATGATCGTTTCCCAGGATGGGTCGGTATTGGTCTTTGCCGAGGGGCGCCGGGGAGACGGTAGTGACCCGCGCCGCGATGAAAACGCCCCCATCGACCTGGTGATGCGCCGGAGCACCGATGACGGTCGAACCTGGCAACCGATGGTTGTCATCGAATCCGGTTTCCGCCCAGGTGGGGACCTGCTCGATTTCGCCGACCCGACGCCGGTGCTCGATGCCAAGACCGGGACGGTGTTCCTGTTCTATGGACAAATGCCGGACATTGCGCCCCGTAATATGGCCTACGGGCAAAGCCCGGACTCCAAGGACGGCAACCACATCGTGTGGTTCCGTTCCAGCACCGATAACGGCCAGACCTGGTCGGACCGCAAGCAAGTGGTCTATCCGGACGAACCGCACCAGACCAGTGACGGCCTCTATTGGCGTCAAGCCGAACCCGGTCCGGGCAGCGGCATTCAACTTCAATGGCAGGACCAAAAAAGATCGCGCAACGGCCGGCTGATTATTCCAGCCAAGCGCGGCGGATCAAGAACACCAGACGGACCGGTTACCGTTGAGCCGTTCGTCTATTATTCCGACGACCACGGTAAGAGCTGGCAGGTCGGCAACGTCACACCGGGGCCTGATGCCAACGAGGATGAAGTCGTCGAGTTGATCGACGGCAGAGTGATGCTGGACGCTCGGCCAGAAAGCGGCAAGTTCCGCCGGCGCCATATCAGCACCGATGGCGGTGTCACCTGGGGGCCCGACAATCCGGACACCATACCCATAACGGAAGTAGACGGCTCTCTGGTCCGCTATTCCGCCAAACGCGCAGGTCACGACCGCGATCGCATCCTTTTTTCCGGACCGCGCGGGGAAAACGGTCTCAACCGCAACAACATCACGGTCTGGACCAGCTACGACGAAGGAAAGACATTCACCAATCCGGTTCAACTCAACAACGGATTCGCCGCCTATTCGGTCATGCAACGATTGGCCGACGGCACCATCGGCATGGTAGTGGAAACAGCGAAGGGTGCGGCCGACAGGTACGGCGAGATCACCTTCTACCGGTTCGACCTGGCCGAGTTGGAGGGCGGCTCCCGGCGCCGGTAAACAACTGACGGTTCCCGCCATGGCCACGTCCAGTCTCGATCACCCCACGCCGCCGGCTCCCATTCCCCGCAGCTTTGCGGACTACGTGAAGTCCTTCGGTCCGGGATTCGTGGTCATTCTGACCTGGCTGGGATCCGGAGACATCCTCTCGGCCGGAATTTCCGGGGGCAACTACGGCTACGCGCTCATGTGGGCCATGGTGTTCGCCCTCCTGATGCGATTCTTCTTCGTCACCACCATCGCCAAGTATCAGCTTTGCAATCCTCACGGGGAAGGAGTGCTGGACGGCCTGGTGCGTCTGCACCGCTGGTACGCCCCCTTTCTGCTGGTGGTGGCGGTGGTCGTCGCTCACATCAACGGGACCTACATGGTGGCCGGCGTCGGGGAGATCATGGTGGAGCTGACCGGCGCGGGCCGCGAGTGGCACTGGGCGCTGGTCTGGGTGGTGGTCGGGCTGGTCATTATCTTCCGGCCGGTGTATGCCCGTGTCGAGTGGGTGTTCAAGGGGTTCATGGTCCTGATGACGGTCTCGCTTCTCGGCACCGCCATCTGGGTCGGACCCGACCTGGCAGGCATCCTGAAGGGTGTCCTGACTTTCCAGCTACCGGCCACGCAGGGCCCCTTCGGCGCCATGGTGGTGGCCATGGCCATGGTGGGCGCCGTGGGGGGCTCGCTGATGAACCTGGTCTATCCCTACTTTCTGGAACAGAAGGGTTGGCGGGGACCGGCCTACCGGCGGGTGCAGACCTACGACTTCATGCTGGCCATGGGCGCCATGATCCTCTTCAACCTGGCGGTCTGGACCCTGGGGGCCGAACTGGTGCACGCCGGCGGCAGCCGCATCGGGACCCTGGACGACCTGACCGGGCTGCTGGGGATCGTGCTCGGCAACGGGGGACGGCTGCTGTTCTTCCTGGGTCTGTTCGGCGCGGTCTACACCTCGCTGCTCGGCTGCGGCCTGGGCCTAGGCTGTCTGGCCAGCCACGCCTACCGGCGCTGGCGGACCCCGGAAGCGCCCCCCACCGACCACCGCCTGCATCCCGTCTACCGCCTGGTGGCGGTCTGGACCCTGGTCTCGCCGCTGGTCTGGGTCTTCACCGAGCGAGCCGACTTCGTCAGGCTGACGCTGCTGGTCAATACCCTGATGGTGGTCCTCATTCCGGCCCTGGCCGGGGGACTCTGGTGGATCACGGCCAGCCCGCGACTGATCGGCCCGCGCTACCGCAACCGCTGGTGGGAGAACCTTCTCATGGGATTTCTGTTCGTTCTGGCGCTGTGGGGCGCGGTGGAGTCGGTCAAGTCGGCGGCGGAGATGCTGGATTAGGTGAAGTTGTCCCCGGCGGCTCCAAGCAGTTACACTGCTGAAGTTTGAAGTAGGAAGTGTGAAGGGTGAAGGGTGGAGAGTGGTCGGCCGAGGGTTTCCGGGACGGGCTGTGCTTATTTGAAGGAAGGCGCCGAGACCGAAATGATGCTTTGCGTGTCGATCCAATGGCTATCCACTGATCACTATCCACTATTCACTTGTCACTTGGATGCGCCCGCGTCCCATACGACGGGGCGGCTGATGCAGGGTGAGACAAAGGTATTTCAGGCAGGGGCACCATGCAAGTTCCGATCGATCAACTGGTCCAGGAATTTCTGATCAACGGCTACGTGGTTTTCGAGGACTTCATCCCGTCCAGCAAGGCCGAGGCGCTTCATGCGGAGCTGCTGCCCATGCTGGAGAGGGTGCGGGCCCGCAATTCCAGGGTCCTGAGCGGAGACCTGGACAGCGGCCGGGGACGGGTCACCGAACCCCTGCGCTACAAGATCGAAACCCCATGGAGAATGCCCTTCTTCGATCCCGCCCTCTACGAGAACGCCACCGTCCTGCAACTGCTTGAACGGCTGTGGGGCAGTAGCGATTTCCTGATCAGCGACTACATCTCCTACCATCCCTGCCCGGGTTGCGGCGTCATGAACTGGCACCGGGACGGGGAGCTGTTTGCGGCCAACGTGGTGTTGCCGGCCTTTCCCTCCCTGTCGCTGAAGGTCGCCCTGGTGGATACCAACGAGCGGAACGGCAGCTTCGAGCTTCTGCCCAGCACCCATCACTGCGGCGTGCCCGAGTTGAGCCACGTGCCGGGTTCCGGCGGCGGTGACAGCCTCAACCGGTTGATCGAGTCGGGGCGTTATCCTTCCAGGATGCGCCTGAACCTGAAGCGCGGCTCGGCCTACATCTGCGATGCGCGGGTGATCCACCGCGGAACGCCCAACCGCTCCGACCACGCGCGGATGGAGCTGGACATCGGCTACCGGCTTGCCTGGTATGATCCCCGCAACCATCCCATCGGGATGATGTCTCGAGACTTCGAGGAACTGTCGGAACGGGGGAAGCAGTTGCTGAGCCTGAGCCGGCGGCTGGAAGACCTGAATTGAAGGGCCACGACGGGGACCGCAGACCGGCAACGGCCATTGTCCTTTTTCCCGGCCAGGAGGCCGTTGAGCCATGAACCAGATTGAGAAGATCAGAGACCAGTGGAAGCGGGGGGAACTCTCCCTGGGCACGGCGGTTGCCCTGACCGACGCGGCCGTGAGCGAGCTGTTCGGCGAGGCGGGCTACGATTTCGTGTGGATCGATTGCGAACACTCGGCCCTCAGCCTTTCCCAGGCGCTGGACCACATCCGGGCGGCGCGAGCAGCGGGGGCCGCCGCTTTCGTCAGGGTGCCCTCCAACGATCCGGTGGTGATGAAGCCCTACCTGGAGCTGCATCCCGCCGCCGTCATCGTTCCCCGCATCGAGAGCATCCACGATGCAAAACGGGCCGTGGCCAGTTTTCACTACCCGCCCCGGGGAGTGCGCGGCTTCGGTCCGGCCCGAGGAGTGAGGTTCGGGGCGGTGGCGCCGCCGCAGTACCTGGCCGAGATCGACCGAAACATGATGCTGATACTCCAGATCGAGCACATCGACGCCGTGGATGAGATCGACGCCATCCTGGAACTTCCGGGTGTGGACAGCATCGTGGCCGGACCGGGCGACCTGAGTGCCAGCATGGGACTGGGCGGCCAGGCCGGACATCCGGACGTGACTGCCGCCTGCGAAAAGATCTACCGGGCAGCCATCCGGAAGGGGATCCCCGCCGGCCATTCCACCGGCTTCGACCCGCAGGGCATCCGGCGCTGGCTGGCCCTGGGACTCTCCTGGATCGCGGTGGACGGCGATTGGATCACCCTCTACCGGCACGCCTCCGAGGTTGCCCGGAAGATTCGAGAGATCCAGCCTGCCTCAAGCTCCTGAGGACCCGGCAGTTGAAGGCCCAAAGGAGTTATCCACGAAGGGCCGGCAAGCGTGACGGCTCTGCCGCATCGGCAGGGCTGCAGCCCGCCAAGCCGGCGCGCGCCCCTTCGAGGAGCGAGAGCGATGGGAGGAGGCCCCCCCCGGGAGCGCGGGCGTCCCGGTTGTGCGCCGCCGATGGGTCCAGGGGTTGTCGGCCCCCCCCCGGGAGCGCGGGCGTCCCGCCCGCATGCACTCCCGTTCGGTGCCGCTCA
>VXMN01000042.1 GCA_009841055.1 Acidobacteriota bacterium | reverse complement strand
CCGCTGAGGTGATCGGCCGAAAACTGCTGGAACCACAAGTGTTCAGCGCTATCCGCAGTGAGCGTTACCGATCCATTCTCCGAAAAATGTCCGACGAGTTCCGGACGAGCTTTCGAAGATCGGAACTAGTGGAACGCCTGACAGGCGAGGAAAAGAAGGTGATGGACAACTTTCTTCAACGCATGAAAAGACTCGGCGCACTGGAAACCGACCCCGAGACTACGGGAGGATACCAATTCCCCAACCTCCTTCACGCCCTGTATTTCTGGATGGAATCCCAGCGGATTTCCCGATGAAGTCACTGGCCGACCCTGAGCAACGAAATCCCGCTTTATCCCGTTAACAACCGCATGCTGGTAACGGCTGGTTGCGCCTGCTCGTTGTCAAATACACGGGAGCGCACATTGCCGACACGTCTGATGCGGTCGAGAAGCAGACCATTGACGAGCTCTGGGAGCAAAAAAGTAGCGGAAAAGGCCTCTTACTTGTGGCAGAGAATATGGTTGACGGAAGGGACGTGCGCCGGCAGTTCATCGACAAGGCCATTCTCGCCTGATCCCCCGAGCCTCTTTTCCTCCCGGAGCAGCAAATCGGACTCTGGAACTCTACCATGCGTGAAACCCTGCTGAGCTACCTGCCCGACTTCCTGGACCGCGGCGAGGACACGGCGCTGATGGGGCGCTCCGGGTTGCGGACCGACTACTGGTCCTACCGCAGGCTGGCCGAGACGGCCTTCCGGGTGGCCAGGGAGCTGGGGGCCAGGGGCCTTGTCAAGGGTGACCGGCTGGTGCTGTGGGAAGACAACTCCCCCGAATGGGTGGCCGTCTTCATGGGGTGCCTGATGCGGGGGGTGGTCGTGGTTCCCCTGGATGTACAGAGCTCCTCCGAGTTCGTTGCCGGCATCGAGCGCCAGACCCGGCCCGGGCTGGTTCTTGGAGGAGGCAGCGGCGCCGCGCTCGAAGAACTGCAGGCACCGGCGGATTCAGTAACGGGGTTCTGCCGAAGGGCGGCCGCACACCCACCGACCCCTGACTGGAGTTACGCCGGCAAGGTCACCGGCGACCACCTGGCCGAGATCGTGTTTACCTCGGGGACCACGGCGGCGCCCAAGGGGATTCGCCTGACCCACCGGAACCTGCTGGCCAATCTGACTCCCCTCGAAAGAGAGATCCGGAAATATGTCAAGTGGGCGGCTCCGGTCCATCCCATCCGCTTCCTGAGCCTGCTGCCCCTCAGCCATGTCTTCGGCCAGATGATGGGCATTTTCGTACCGCCTCTGATAGGTGGCCAGGCCCTCTTCCTCAATACCCTCAATCCCTCCGAGATCATCTCGGCCATTCGCCGGGAACGGATCTCGATGCTGGCCACCGTTCCCCGCATCCTGGAGCTGCTGCGGGACAAGATCGAGCGGGACGAGGCTGCCCGCAATCGCGGCACTCCGCTGGCCGAGCTGTTCGACCGCAGCCAGGGGCAGCACTGGATGCGTCGCTGGTGGACCTTTCGCCATGCGCGCCGCCGATTCGGCTGGAAGTTCTGGGCCTTCCTTTCGGGAGGGGCGACGCTCGACTCCGGCACCGAGGAGTTCTGGAAGAGGCTGGGCTATGCCGTCATGCAGGGCTACGGAATGACCGAAGCGGCGGCCATCATCAGCCTTGCCCACCCCCTTCGACCCGGCCGCGGCACCATCGGCAAGCCCATGCCCGGCCAGGAAATCAAGCTGGACGAAGGGGGTGAGATCCTGGTGCGGGGGCGCAACATCTCGCCCGGCTACTGGGGGGCGGAGGATACTTCCCTGACCGACGACGAGGGTTGGCTGCGAACCGGGGACCTGGGCCAACGGGACGAAAAGGGAAACCTCTATTTCCGCGGCAGGCGCAAGGAAGTCATCGTCACCTCGGCGGGCTTGAACGTCTACCCCGCCGATATCGAAACGGCTCTCAATCGGCAGCCCGAAATCGGCGCCAGCGCCGTGGTGGGAGTGAACGGCGCGCAAGGTCCGGAACCGGTAGCCGTACTGATCCTGAGAAGCCCGGAGGCGGACCCTTCCACGGCGGTCGAACGGGCCAACCGGGGCCTCAGCCCTTACCAGCAGATCCGGCGCTGGGTGGTCTGGCCCGAGCGCGATTTTCCACGGACAGCCACTCAGAAGGTGCGCAAGCGGGACCTGGTGCGGTTTGCGAGCCGGCAGGGAAGGGAACCGGCCGGCCAGGCCGGAGACAACCCGGAAGGCCTGCGGGGCGAAATTCTGACAATCGTCGAGAGCATCACCGGGACCTCGCCGCAGCGGCGGGACCGCCAGGCCAATCTGACCTCCGATCTCAAGCTGGATTCCCTGGCGAGGGTCGCGCTCATCACCCGATTGGAAGATCGCTTTCGCATGGACCTGGACGAATCCAAAGTCACCGAGGCTCTTACCTTGGGAGACCTGGAAGAACTGCTCCGCCGCCCGGACGCTCTTCCCGAGGCCGTCCGACCTGAAGCGGCTCCTTCAAGTCCCGAAAGCGGGGGCGACCAGCAGGCTCCATCGGGCCCAATCCCGGACCCGGGCTCCCCCCGGCCGGCCCCGGAAACTTCCGGCAGACCCTGGCGCCCTTATCCCTACCCCTACTGGTCCTTGAGGCGGCCCGCCACCTGGATGCGCTTCCTGTTCCAGCACTGTCTCATCTGGCCGCTCACCCACCTGCTCTGCTGGACCCGGGTGACCGGACGAGAACACTGGCGAGGACTTCGCGAACCCGTGCTGGTGATCGCCAACCACGTGACCTTCTTCGATCCGGCGCTCATCCTGGCCCGAATCCCCTGGCGCTACCGGAACCGGCTGGCCGTCGCCATGATCGGCGAACGGCTGCGGGATTTCCGATACCCACCGCCGGGGCGCGGGCTGGCCCGCTTCACCGACTACCTGGCCTACGGGTCGACCGCCGGCGGCTTCAACGCCTTTTCGCTACCCAGGCAAACCGGGTTCCGCCGCAGCTTCGACTACGCCGGGGAGGCCATGGATCGCGGCTACAGCGTATTGGTGTTTCCGGAGGGAGCCCGCACCAAGGATGGCGAATTGGCGCCCTTCCAGGCTGGAATAGGACTTCTGGCGGCCGGTCTCGGGGCCCCGGTCGTACCTGCCAGGATCGAAGGACTGTATGAGCTCAAAGGAAGGAGGTTCGGAGGTATCCGCTGGCCCTTCACCAGGCCCGGTCAGGTTTCGGTGACCTTCGGTCCACCGCTGCGGCCCTCGCCCTCGGACTCTCCCCAGGATCTGACCCGGGAGTTGGAGGAACGCGTCAGGGGATTGAGTCGTCGGAAGATCTGACCTGAAACGGAGACTACAACCTGGCGGCAATGGCCTCGGCCATCTGAAGGGTGGTGCTGGAGCCTCCCATGTCGTAGGTCCGGACCCGGCCTTCCCGAATCACCTCTCCCACGGCCTCCTCCAGCCGTTGGCTCATGAGGTCCTCCGACAGGTAATCCAGCATCATCTTGGCAGCCAGAATGGTGGCGATGGGGTTGACCTTTGACTGTCCCACGTACTTGGGAGCCGAGCCGTGGGTCGGCTCGAAGACGGCCAGCCGGTCGCCGATGTTGCCGGAGCAGGCGAACCCCAGGCCGCCCACCATCTGGGCGCACAGGTCCGAGACGATATCCCCGAACAGGTTGGGAGCGACCAGGACGTCGTAGTTGAGCGGGTTCTTGAGCAGCCACATGGCCATGGCGTCCACGTTGGCATGGTCCCAGGGGATGTCGGGGTAGTCCGCGGCGATGCGCCCGGCAGCCTCCAGGAAGAGCCCGTCGGTGGCCCGCACCACATTGGCCTTGTGCACCACCGTCACCCGCTTGCGGCGGTGATCTCGGGCAAACTGGAAGGCCGCCCGGATGATGCGCTCCGAGCCCTTGCGGGAATTGATCTTGCAGGAGATGGCCCACTCGTCCGGGGCCAGGCCCTTGAAGGGAGCAAACGAGGGCGACATCTCCTCCAGCAGGCGGGACATTCTCTCCGGCACCGGGTGAAACTCCACCCCGGCATAGAGGTCCTCGGTATTCTCGCGGAAGATGACCAGGTCGATCCCCTCTCGAGTGTTGAGGGGATTGCCGGCAAAGGCCCGGCAGGGACGCAGGCACACGTAGAGATCGAAGAGCTGGCGGAGGCGCACGATCGGAGAACGATAGACCAATCCCTTGTCGCGGAGGCGTGGAGCCAGCTCCTGCCCGGCTTCTCGGGCCGGCTTGGAGGTGATGGCCCCGAACAGCGCCGCATCCACCTGTTTCAACAGTTCTATGGTGCGGCCGGGAAGCGGGTCTCCCTCCCGGCGCCAGAACTCCCAGCCGATGTCGCCCGGGAGGTACTCCGCGTCAAACCCCAGTCGATCCAGCACGACCCGGGCGGCCTCCAGGACCTCTCCACCCACGCCGTCTCCCGGCAGCCAGGCGATCTTGTATTTGGGCATGCGGGCTCCCTAATACTATAAATATAGTAGAATTATTGCCGCCTTGCTGGGCAGCGAGTCCTTGAAATACACGACGCCAAAACCGACTCTGCCATTTTATACTACCAATATAGTTTTAATGGCTTCGGCACCCCCGTCCAACGGGATTGCCGGTCACGATATTCTACTAGATATATAGTAGACTATCGTGGTCCCTGCTGGGACAAGGATGCGCGGACTCTTCCAAACGTCTCTCCGGCAACCGTCCGCTGCTCTTCCCCTTCAACCCAGAAACCGTTCAATACCCACCTTGTCCAGGGGAATGCGGGGCTTTCGTCCCAGGATCAGGTCCACCAGCACTTGCGCCGTGGCCGGCGCCTGCATGATGCCGGAGCTGGAGTGGCCGGCGGCCCACAGAAAGCCTGCGGTGGCTCGGGGGTCCGTACCGATGATCGGCAAGGCATCGGGAGAAGCCGGCCGCAGCCCGGTCCAGATGTCCAGCATGGCCTGCTCCATGATCCCCGGAAGAACCGTGCTCACCACCCCGGCCAGATAGTCCAGCCCCCCCGGAGTGATTCGCCTGCGGAACCCGATGTCCTCATGAGTGGCTCCCACCACCACCCGTCCGTCGGGCCTGGGGGTTATGTAGCCGTAGCGGCCCCAGCGGTGCACCGTGTGGCGCAGGCCGGGCGCGGGCCCCTCCAACGACATGATCTGTCCGTGATCGGGAGTGATGGGAGCCGTGAGCCTTGAATCCAGCGAGCCGGCCCAGGCGCCCGCGGCGTTGATCACCCAGCCCGCGCCCAGCCGCTCCTGACCGGACCGTACGCCCGTCACCCTGTCGCCATCCCAGGTCAGGGCGGTCACCGGCCAGCCCGGGCGCATCTCTGCGCCCTTGAGCCCAGCCGCCCTGGCGATGGTGGCCGTGAAGTTGCGTGCGTCCAGGAACCGGCCCTCGGGGTGCAGGATCACCGCCTCCAGGTTCTCCGGGAGCGCCGGCTCCCGCCGGCGGGCCTCCGACCCGGTCAGAACCTCCAGCGGCACGCCGGCCGCGGCCTCCTGCTCGGAGTCGGCGATGGCCTCGGCGGCTTCCCCGGGACTCATGGCCAAGGTCATGCTCCCCTGTCCGCCGTAGCCCATCCGGCGCCCCGTTTCCTCGAACAGCGCCCCGTCGAGCTCGTCGTAGAGCCGCCTGGAGACAAGCGTGGCCCGGCGGAACCAGGGATCCCCCCGGGGATGACGGGAGGGGCCGATGATGCCGGCCGAGGCCCAGGAGGCTTCCCGGGCTACCGGCCCCTTGTCCAGCAGCGCCACCCGAAGCCCTTCCGACCTCAGATAGTAGGCGGCGCTACAGCCGATGGCTCCTCCACCGACAATCACCACGTCCGGCTGACTGGGCATGGTTCCGGTCCTTTTTCCGGTGGGGGTGCAGCCGGTATAAACCGGCTTCTTCCCCGGCGATTCTCTGTTAGAATGGCTGTCCTTTGCGGTCCAGACAGACCTTCAAGGTTGCCGGCAGCCGGGCAGGGTTGCGTTGCAGGCCGCCAATAGTTGCGGACGACAGGCCGGCGTTCCGTAGGGCGCCGACCGCGCCGGTTTGACCGTGTCCGGTCAGCCGGCCGGAAGCCGATCCGCTTGCGGCCGCTCCGGCAAACAGAGTGAGTCAAGCACGAAAGCCAGGCTCAATGCAAGCCGGCCAACCCATTAATTCAACCAGGAGGATGCATGCCTGACAGGAAAAATTCGACCAACAACGTTTCGCGCCGCCGGTTCATGCGAACCACCGTCCTGGCAGGCACGGCCCTGGGTCTTGACGCCGCGGCTCCCGGTGCCGCCGCGGCGTCCCCAGCCCCCACGCCCCTGAAGAAGACCCGGAGACCCGGAAAATCCTTCACGGGGAAACGGCCGCAAGACTATCGGGTGGTGCTGCAGGACATCGGCGACCCCCTGCTGCGCATGCCCTGGCCGCCCAGCCCCGAGGGCCTGGTGGAAGGCTCGATCGGGGCGCTCAAGGGCTCGGCCGTCAACATGTACGCGTTCGGCATCAACCACGCCGGCGGAACCACCCACTGCTCCAAGCTCTACCCCATCATCGGTGAAGAGCAGCCCCTGCTGAAGAGCGGCAACACTCTGCGGATGATGCAGGCCGTGCAGCGGCTGTGCGAGGCGGGACACGACCCCCTGACGCTCATGTGCGACGGCGGGCACCAGGCCGGGCTGGACGTGTTCCTGCGCCTTCGCATGAACGACCACCACGACCGCTGGGGCGACCGGATCGGCCTGGACAAACCCTCCCGGCTCCCCAAGGACCATCCGGCCGAACCCTATTTCTACACGCCCAAGTGGAAGCGGGAGCACCCCGAGTGGTTGATCGGCGATCGCCACGCCCCCCATCCCGACACCAGCTTCGAGTACATGCAGTCCAGCGCCGGCAACTACGCCATCGGCCCCTACCGGGACCTCATCTTCAATCTGGCCGCCGAGACCCTCACCCAATACGATCTGGACGGTTTCGAGCTGGACTTCTTCCGGTCCCCCTTCCTCTTTCCCATCTATGAAGCCTACGTGCAGCGCCACGTGATGACCGAGTTGATCCGCCGCATACGCCGGGTCGCCGACGAGCAGGCGGCCAAGCGCGGCCGCCCCATCTTCCTTTCCGCCCGGGTCCCGGCCACCGTCGACCTCTGCCTGCGCATCGGGATCGACCTGCCGGTCTGGTTCGAGGAGGGGTTGCTGGACATGGTGGTGGTCAGCAACGGACTCTCCCCCTTCAGCACCCCCTGGACGGAGCTGTCCCAGTTGGGCGCCAAGCACGGCATTCCCGCTCTGGCCTGCTTCACCCACGCCCGGCCCACCCGGGAAGGCCGCGAATCGCTGCGGGCGGCCACCCACCGGGCCTTCTCCTCCGGGATCACCGGCATCCAGTTCTGGAACTACTTCTACCGCATGCCCCACTATCACCGGCCCGGGGAGAACCCGCTCGATCTGAGCTTCACCCACGACCTGGTCGATCCCGACCTGGTGAAAAACGGTCCCAAGAAATACCTGCTGGACGGCAGCCCTCACACCGGGAGCATATTGACCGGGACTTTCGGCCACGCCGAGTGGCCCGGCCAAACCCCCATGATGATCGGGCTATCCACCGACGGCATCGGCCACAAGGTCGCCTTCGACATCGCCGACGACCTCAGCCGGTCCAAGCCCAAGGGGTCTCCGCGGGCCTGGGTGCGAATCGTGGATCTCGGTCCCGAGGACCGCTTGGAATTCGCCTGGAACGGAAAGCCCATTCAACCCGATCCCAAGGCCTTTGCCGGAATCACCCTGAAGGACAGCCACGAGTTCGAGTTCGAGTTGGATCCCGGCGAGGTCCGTCCCGGCGAGAACCACCTGGAGATCAAGCTGCTGGAGCGGCACGCCCGGCTGGATCCCTACGTCACCCTGGTGGACGGGCGTTTGAGCATCCCCGAATTGAAGGGTGCCTGACGAAGGACACTCGCCCATGGAGAGCCGCTACCGTCAACTCCTGCTGGCTCTGCTGCTGCTTGGCCTGGCAGCTTTCTGCCATCGCAAGGAAGCGCCGCCGGACCCCAATCCGGCCGGAGCCCCCGCCGCCCTGCAGGACCTCTACGCCATCTTCAACGACGAGATCAAACCCGAGGCGGTCGGCAACGTCTACCAGTCGGTGGGCAATCGCTTCCAGCTCGAGGGAAAGCTCTACGCCGCGGTCCTCAAAGCCCTCAACGCTTACGACATCCTCCAGGAGACCACCCGACTGCCCGAACCCGACCGGGAGCGGCTGCTGCCGAAAAGCCACCAGGAAGCCGGGGAGGCCTTTGCCGCCCTGGAGGAAGCCCTGGACTGGCCTCGACTTCGGGTCGAGATGGGCGCACAGGACTTCGAGCTCGACAGCCTTCCCCAACTCGACCTTTACCGGGACATTCCGCAACCGCTTCTGCTCTCCCTCCACAACCCCACCTCCGAAACCAGAATGCTCTCTCTTGGGAGTTCCGGTCTGAGGCTGGAGGTGGACACGCTGGAGGTGGCTCCCTCTGCCACCCGCCATCTGCTGGTCCGGATCGATTCCCCGAAGACCGGGGACGGCGCGGCCTCTCTTTCGCTGACGTCCGAAGGAATGAGCGCGACCTGGCGCCTCCCCTTCGGGGTCGCGGAATCCGGTCTGCTGGAAGGGCGGCTGGTCGAGTCGGAGGGCGGCGCCCCTACCATCGGCCGGATTCGAGTGACCGACGCCGAAGGGGGCTACCGGCCTCCGCTGGAAGCCGACTACGGTCTGGTCCTGCGTCCGCGGCGGGACCCCGCCCGCTGGAGCTATGCCTCCGGAAACTTCCGCCTGCGAGCTCCGGCCGGCAAGATCCGGATTTCCATCCGGCGAGGCCTGGAATATCTCCCCATCGACGAGGAGCTCGACCTGGAGGCCGGCCAGACCCTGCGGCGCACCTTTGCGCTCGAGCGCTGGGCAAACATGGAGCGGGAGGGATGGCATTCGGGAGACACCCACATCCACATGCTGGATCCGCCCAGCGCGCTGTTCGAGATGCGGGCGGAGGACCTGCGGGTCGGCCATGTTCTCGTCCTGGAACACATGGGCAAGATCTACTCCGCCGAGCACTTCCGGGGCGAGCTGGACCCGATATCCGATCCCCGGCACCTGGTCTACTACAACCAGGAGTACCGCAACCAGACCCTGGGCCACGTCAGTCTCCTCAGCCTCAAGAAGCTGGTGGAGCCCATCTCCACCGGAGGTCTGGCCGTTCCCGAGACCACCGTTTACCGCTATTCCTACCTGAGACCCTCCCGCAAGGGGTTCCCCCGTAGCGGCCAGGACGGCTGGCCCGACGCCCTGGTGCTGGACGCCATGCGGGAAACTCACCGGCAGGGAGGGTTGGTGAACTGGGCCCACCTGCGTCCCGCTCAACTCGAGTTCCCCGTCGACATGGTTTTCGGAGAGATCGACACCGCCGACATCCTGACCCACACCCGACTGCCGCAAACCCTGAAGCTCTGGTACCACCTGTTGAACTGCGGCTTCCGCCTGCCCGCCACCGCCGGAACCGACCGCATCGGGCCCGAGGAGCCGGTGGGGCACCAGAGGGTCTACGTCAAGCTGGACGGCCCCCTCACCTACCCCGGCTGGATGGAAGGACTGCGCCAGGGCCGTTCTTTCGTGACCAACGGACCCATGGTCAGCCTTTCGGTGGACGGCCGGGGACCCGGGGAGACATTGACGCTCGACAAGCGCAAGGTCCTCCGCATCCAAGCCCGGGCGCGCTCCCTGAGACCCTTCGAACGGCTGGAGATCGTGGTCAACGGAAAGGTGGCGGCCGGCGTCCCGGCACAAGACGAAGGGCGCCGGGCAGAGCTCAGTCTCGATTACCCGGCCGACCAGAGCCTGTGGATAGCGGCTCGCTGCATGGGGGGATCCCCCGAGGAAACCTCCATCTGGACCCATCCCCTGTTCGCCCACGCCAACCCGGTATACGTCGATTATGCGGGACGGGCTCTGGCCGAGCCCGAGAGCGGATGCTATCTGCTCGACTTCCTGAAGCCGCTGGAGACGTGGGCCCGGGAGGAAGCCTGGTTCGAGAATCAACAACGGAAGGACGAGGCTCTGGCCACTATCCGGAAGGGCATGGACTTCTACCGCCGACTGTGCAAGGGGGGAAAACCGATCGTTGGAGGAATCCCATGACTCCCTCAGCCCAACCCAGCCTGATCCTGCTGCTCTGCCTGACCCTTGCCGCCTGCGCCCCGACTTCGGACGACCGGACCCCGGCAGGGAGCAATGGGGCGGAGGAGTGGAAACGGGACCAGCGCAGTTTTGTCTACCTGTCGGAGAGGCGCGCCCGCTACGCCGGGATCACCCGCACCGCCGAGGACCGGCTGCTGATCCTGTACACTCACCAGACGGCGCAACAGGAGCGGGACGGTTCGGGAGACCTCCACCTGGTCCGCAGGACCCGGGACGGGGACTGGTGGTTTTATCCGGAGACGGTCTTCGAAGGCCGGGAGGGCGAACCGCGGGCCATGGGTACCCTCACCACCCTGGAATCCGGCCGCATCATCGCCCCCTTCGCCGAGCTGAACGACGGCGCCGACGGCAGCCGGCTGCGACTGCTGTCCTCCGAGGACCACGGCGAAACCTGGACTGCCACCGGGCCCCTGGAGACCCAACCCCTCATCTGGGCCACACCCTATGGAAAGCCCTTCGAGGCGGGCGACCTGGTGCTGATGCCTGTCCATGGGGCCGTCAGCCGGGAAGACCTGGCAGCCACCCGGCTGCAATCGGGATTGCTGCAGTCCACCGATGGCGGCAGGAGCTGGGGGGATTGGATCCCGATCGCAGTTCCGGGCCCGGAGGCGGACCTCAGCTACGAGTTTCCGGCGGTGCTTCCCCTGCAGGACGGGACCTGGCTGGCGGTCCTCACCGAAAGGCGATTGAAGAAGCGTCCCGGGCTACCCCTGGATATTCCGCAGACGCTGGTGCGGTCCTACAGCACCGACCGCGGCAAGAGCTGGACCCGGCCGGAGCCTCTGTCGGTCGGTTCCTGGGCCAGCCTGACCCCCATGGGCAATGGCACGGTGGCCTGCTCCTTCGCCCTCTGGTCGGCCTGGGGCAGCATGGAAGTCATGTTCAGCGACGACGGCTTTCGCACCATCCGCCACAGGACCCCTTTCGTGGAACACAACTGGCTGCCGGGCTATGGACCCAGCGGGTGGGGCGGAGGCTGGGCCCGGGACCCCATTCCCCTGCCGCCGGTGGTGCCCAATCTGGAAGGGGACTGGAAGGCCGGCCACTACGGGTTTTCCTCCGGCCTGGCCCTGGACGAGGACCGCTTGATGCTGGTGCTGGGCCAGCGGCAAAAGGGCAGTGGATACACCGACCCGCCCCACGAGGTGAACCTGCCCATCGAGAAAGAGCGGATCGAGACCATTGTCATGAAGCGTGTGCGGGAGCCCTCGGCCCCGGCCGCCGAACCTTTGCAGGCCCACGGCGAGCCGAACGGACAGTGGTACCTGGCCGAGAGATGGCCCGAGGAGGAGTGGCGCCAAAAGGTCGGGCAGCCGCCCAACGACGTGACCCTGGTGCTCAAGTCGGGGCGCTGGATACGCCTCAGCGCCCAATACACCGTTCCCCACCAGCACGGACCCGGCAGGATCCTGGGGCGAGAGCGCGGCTACTGGGTCTGGAAGTCGGTCGACGGACTCCACTACCGGACGCGCCTGCAAGGCTCCTATTCCGATGATCGGGGAAAGACCTGGAAACAGGCCCGGGTGGAGGACCCGGTGCCGCTGGCTGCCGCCGTGCACCTGGGGGGCGTGACCTTCGAAGAGCCGGACGGAACCCTTGTGGCTCCCGTCTACGGCTACCTGAACCAGGACGACATGTCGGTCTCCCTTTACGTCTCCGCCCTGGTAAGGTCCCACGACGGAGGCGCGTCCTGGGGCGACTGGAGCACCATCGCCTACGACCGCAAGAACCGCTACACCGCCTACAGCGAGACCCAGGTCATGGCCCTTTCCGACGACATCTGGGTGGCTTTTCTCCGCAGTGAGAACCGCAGCTACGTCCCGGTAATGAGGGCATTCATCTCCCGAACCCTCAGCACCGACCGGGGAAGGACCTGGAGCCCGCCCCAAACCACGGCCGCGGCCGGGGTGACGGCCGGACTGCGGCTGCCGGACGGGGGCATCGCCCTGTCGGCACAGAACACCTGCGGCTGGGGACTGGCGGTCACCTACAACTACGGCCACACCTGGAACTACGTGCTGCCGGCCACCTACTTCTCGGCCCGGGCCGGCGTGATCGACGACAAGTCCTTCTGGCTCCACGACGCCCACGGAGGGATCGTGTCCATCTATCGCAGGCCCTGAGCCCGCCGTGCTCAGCAGTTGCGCGGCAGGGCAGTGCTCCCGGTCAGGCAGCCGGAGGGTACTTGACCGTGAGCCAGACCCCGCGCAGCCTCAGCCCGTTCCGGCCCCTGCCGCCCTTTTCCACCCAGACCTCCAGCTTATTCATTCCCTGACGGACCCTTGCCGCTTCAACCGGGCCGCCCAGGCGCTTCTGGCCCTCGGGAGCACCCGCCCCGGCGGGTTCGCCGGCTTCCAAGGTCAACTCTCCCCCATTGAGCCGGCCGGCGATGCGTTCACCCCGGTTCAGGCCTTCGACGTCCAGATCCAGGCGGACCGTTACGGGGCGACCCGAGGCCCCGGCGGTCTCCAGGTCGTCCCCCACCGGTAGCTCAACGGCAGCGGCCGGCCCCGGATTGCCCCGGCTTAGCTCCACGGGAAGCTGCCCCGGGTGGCTGGCGATGGCGTAGGGTCCGATGTTCTGAATGTAGTCCACCCCGAAGCGCTTGTCCCGGAACTGCAGGCTCGAGGCCGACTGAATGTCCTCAAGCAGCCCGTAGGCCTCGGGGACCGGCCGGCCGTAGGCAAGCATGGGCACCTTGCGGTAGTGGTAGTTCCAGAGGTAGATCCCGTCGGCTCCCGCCTGGAAGATGTTGGCGGCCGCACCCCGCATGGTCTCATCCGAACCGAACACCTGCAGGCCGCAATTGATGCAGGGGTAGACGGGGACGTCGTGGCTGTGTCCCAGCTTCACCAACTCCTGCGCCGGATTGGTGAAGACCGTGTATCCCCCGCCGATCAGCATCCGGTCCACCCAACCCTGCTTGAGCCAGGTCTCCACGTCCAGGCCGATGCGATTGCAGGCCTGCAAGGTTCCCGGAACCCTGACGCCCAGAAGCAGGGGCCTTTGGCGTGATTCCGACACCTTCCTCACAATCCGGTGAGCCCCCTGGATCAGCTCGTTCATGAGGGGCGCCCCCGCCTCCTGCTCCCCGGGCTTGAAGTACCAGGGCATGCGAAAGAAGTTCAGGTCGATCCCGTCCAGGTCGTAGTTCTCGGCGGTGTGGCGGACCCACCAGAGCCGATCCTCCCGAACTTCCGATATGGCGAAATTCAGGCCGGACCACATGGCCGCCTCCAGGGTGGTGAAGGGGCTTCCTTTCTGGCTCCGCTCTCCCAGCAGCCATTCCGGATGGGCCACCTTCAGGGGATAGACCAGCTTCCCCTCGGGCATCCCGAAAGCATCGTGGGTGTCGTTCATGCGGATCGACCCGAAGACCTCCAGGCCCTGGCGGTGGATGCCCTCGACCATGATGGGCGTCGGATCGTGGATGGCCTCATTGAGCGGCCGATTCTGCTGCTGGGTTTCCCAGTAGCGGGTCTGCCCCGGACCCTGAGCGATGCCCCACATGATGCACCAGGCGATGCTGTCCACCGGGGTTCCCAAGATGGGCTGGACCCGCAGCCCCGCAAAGGCCTCGGCCCCCTTGGCCGCCTCGGGGTCGTAGACCAGGTCCCCATCGTCATCCAGGATCAGCCTCCGACGACGCTCCACCGCCTTGCGCCGCGC
>VXMN01000335.1 GCA_009841055.1 Acidobacteriota bacterium | reverse complement strand
ATCTCGCTTCGAACCAGTGACGCCTTCCTTGACCGCCGCGGACACCGAGAACCCTGAATGAAAGCTTCGAACCATCTTTGGAAAGAACGGCTTGCAGGCACAATTGCCGAGCCCCTGAACCGGGAAATCGATATCTTCGAAACCGAGATCGACTTGCGGCGCCAGGAGAAAGTGGACGAGCGGGTCTTTGCGGAAACCCGGCTGCGTCGCGGGGTTTACGGACAGCGATACGACAACGGCCAACGCCACGACGGCAAAGTGGCCCGATCCCTGGAGTATCCCACCACCAATCCGACCAAGGGCCCCAATACCCTCTGGGACGCTCCGGGCATGCAGCGAATCAAGATCCCCTACGGCGGACTCAACGCCGCTCAACTCGAGGTGATGGCCGAGCTGGCCGAGGAGTACTCCGACGGTATCGCCCACGTCACCACCCGGCAGGACTTCCAACTGCACTTCGTGCACATGGAGGACACTCCGACTCTGATGCGCCGTTTGGCGGCAGTGGGAATCACCACCCGCGAGGCTTGCGGCAATTCGGTGCGCAACGTCACCGCCTGCCCCTATTCCGGGGTCTGCCCAGACGAAGCATTCGATGTGACTCCCTATGCCCGGGCTCTGTCCCGGTTCCTGCTGGGCCATCCCGACTGCCAGAACTTCGGCAGGAAGTTCAAACCGGCCTTCAGCGGATGCAGCCAGCACGCCTGCGGACTCACCAGCATGCACGATCTGGGCGCCATCGCCGTGACCCGCCGGGAGAACGGCGCGGAAGTGCGCGGATTCGAACTGTACGTCGGCGGCGGTTTGGGGGCTGTCCCCTACCAGGCCAAGCTCTTCGACGAATTCCTGCTCCCGGAACAACTGCTTCCGACCGCACAGGCCATCGCCCGTGTGTTTGCCCGACTGGGTGAAAAGAAGAATCGAGCCAGGGCCCGAATCAAGTTCCTGGTGCACGATCTGGGCATCGAGAAGTTCAAGGCCCTGGTCCTGGAAGAGCGTGACCGCCTTCCGCCGGATCCCAGATGGAAGCAATATCTCGATGAGGCGCTGGCGGCTTCCGGAAAAGTGTCGCCCACGGCGGGCGACGACTTGTCAGAGTCGGGGTCTCCTGAATTCCTGCAGTGGTTGAAGACCAACGCACGGCCGCAAAAACAGGCGGGCTTTTGGGTTGCCACCGTCACCCTCCCCTTGGGGGATATCAGCTCCGATCAGCTTCGCTCCCTGGCGGACATCGCCCGTCGTTTCACTCCGGATGGCGTACGCACCACCGTGGAACAGAACATCGTCCTGCGCTGGGTGCGTCACAGCGACCTTGCCGAACTCTACCGGGCCCTGGAATCGGCCCAATTGGCCCGGCCCGGGGCAAGCAACATCGTCGATGTGGTGGCCTGTCCGGGAACCGACACCTGCAAGCTGGGGATTTCGTCTTCGCGAGGCCTGGCTGCCGAGCTTCAGCGCCGGCTGGCCGACAAGGGTGCGGAGTTGGATCAGGCCATCCAGGATCTGCACATCAAGGTAAGCGGCTGCTTCAACAGTTGCGGGCAACATCACATCGCGGACCTGGGGTTTTATGGGGTGAGCCGGAAGGTCGGTGGTTTCGCCGTGCCCCATTTCCAGGTGGTGCTGGGAGGCCAGTGGAACCAAAATGCAGGTTCCTACGGTCTCCCCATCGTGGCCATTCCCTCCAAGAATGTGCCCGAGGTGGTTTCCCGTCTGGGAGAACGCTACGTCAGGGATCGCAATCAGGGAGAGAGCTTCCAGGATTTTGTCAAGCGCACCGGAAAGCTGCAGGTTCGCAAGCTGTTGGAGGATCTGGCCAAGGTTCCCGGATATGAAGCCGACAGCTCCTACTTCAGCGATTGGGGAGACCCCAGGGAATACAGCATCAGCGACATCGGAAAAGGCGAGTGCGCCGGCGAGGTGGTCAGCGCGGTGGAGTTCGACCTGGCGGCGGCAGAACGCCAGGTCTTCGAGGCTCAGGTATTCGGAGAGGGGGGAGACTTCCAGAAGGCGGGTGAGACCGCCTACGGAGCCATGCTCCATGCAGCCAGGGGACTAATTACATTGGAGTACCTGGATGTTGCCGATGATCCGGACGAGATCGTAGCCCAGTTCCGCACCCGATATTTCGACACCGAGAAGATCTTCGACCCCTTTGCCGGCCCGAAGTTTGCCAACTACCTCTTCGCCGCCCACCGAAGTTCGGGAAACGGCCACACGCCGGAAACTTCCAGGCGGCTGATCGAAGAGGCCCAACTCTTTATCGAGGCCTGCCACGGCTGTTTCAACCGCATGGGTCTTGAATCCAGCGCCGCCACTGCCTGACCATCCCGGAATGGACATTCAACACGTCAACCTGAAGCTGCATCTCCGGCATTCGGGCACGGTAGACCTGGAGCCTCTGATCCCGATCTTTCACGACTGGGTGAGGGAGCAGAGTTGCGAGGAGACCCTGGTGGATGTGGCCGACTACCGTCACGTCCCTGCCGGGCCCGGCATTCTGCTGGTGGGGCACGAAGCCGATTTCAGCCTCGACTGGAGCGACGACCGTCTCGGCGTTCGCTACAATCGCAAGGCAAGGGTGGAAGGCGAAAACCATGAGCGCTTTCGCCAAGCCTTGCGTGCCGCGCTGACGGCCTGCAGGAAATTGGAGGAAGATGGACGCCTGGATGGGATGCTCGGCTTCGAGAGCCGGGCATTCGAGCTTGGCGTCAACGATCGACTGCTGGCTCCCAACACCCCGGAAACCTACGCATCGCTGAGACCCGAGATCGCCTTTTTTTGCGATGAACTGTTCGGCCGGAACAACTATTCGGTGACCCACCAGGGCGACCCGCGCCGCCGTTTCTCAGTGCTGGTGGAAACGCCTCGCTCCATCGACCGCTCCGGCTTGCTGAAGAGACTGTCGCCGTAGCGCCGTCAAGTCACTGGGTCCCACTCCCCAACTCTCTGGCAGCCTCGGCGATCACCGCTTCCAATCCATCCAGGGAGTCGTTGTTTCGGCTCTTGTAGAGACTCTCCAGTTGAGCTCTGGCAGACTCGACCACCTGAGCGGGGGCGCCCTCCTGCAACGCGATCACCTTGGCCAGGGCGGTGATGGCCTTGTCTCTCCAGGAAGCGAACTGAGCCTCCTTTTCCTCCTTGGCCGCGGTATCGGGATTTTCCTTCTGGTCCCATTCAGCCAGTTCCCGGCTCACGGCCAGCGCCTGGTAGTAATAGGCGATCCCCATCCGGTAGAAGTCGACGCTGTCGCCTCTGGCCAGTGAGGTCGCTTTCTCGTACTCCTCGATGGCGCTCGGATAGTCCTTGCTGTTGAAGTGAATCAGGCCCAGGGCGGCGTGAACCCGCGCCGGAAGATCCGCCTTCTGCCTGACCCATTGGGCCGGCGTCAGCGCCGCCGGCTTCGGTCCATTGACAATGGCATCGACCCGGCGCTGAGCCCGGTGAGCGATCTCGAGGGCTCTGTCCAATTGCCGGGCGCGGCCCGCCTCATCCTCGGGCAGGAACCTGGGAAGCACCATCGAGAGCGTGAGGAGAGTCGGCAAATGGCTGGACTCCACCGTCAGCAGGTTTTCGGCCGCCTCGATGGTCTTGCGGGGATTGTTGAGCTGCTGGTAGCCGCGGATCATCCGCTGAAGAATGAAAATCTTGGGCGCCTTGCCGGCCTCCGGGAACTCCTGCAATGCCTTCTCTCCCGCTGAAACCACCTTCTCATGGTTGCCCAGCGCGTCATTGGCCTGAATCTCCAATTGATAGGCGCCGAGGAGATAGTCGGACTCGGGAAAGTCGGCGATGAACTTTCCGGCCAGCATTGCCTTTCGGCGCATGTCCTTCTCGTTGTAAAGTTGGGTGTAGGCGTCGAATTCCGCTCTGGTCTTGGGCCGGGGAGCATCGTTTTTCTGCTGGGCGAGGGTGGAGACAGAGGCAACCAATACCACTAGCAGCACAACCGGAACCGGTTGGACAAAATCCTTCAGGCGAACGATTCTGCTTGGGAGCTTTGCCATGTTTCCCCTCCTTCGGGACGACCGCACTCAGTCCCTGAGGTTCCGCGTCAAGGCCTTGTCGATGAGACCTGTCATGACGGCCGTTGAGGGCTCGGGTCTACGGCATCAGGCTTTGGGAAGGTTTTAACCCAATTTTCGCACCTTTGCAAGAGTGGGATGTAAGTCCTATCGCACTCCCCAGTTACCGGGATTATCTAAGAAATTTCGGTCTCCGGCACCGATCCGGCATGCGGATCATGCGAGGAAAGGCAGCGCCCGTTGACAAAAGCATATGAATCACGAATAGAGACGAAGACAGATCATCGATGCGTTTATGGGTGTCAATTTGTGTTCATTCGTGGTTCTTCCCGCCTCTTCCTGGATGCGGGAGATGGAGTATACTGACTGCCGGTCCGATCCCTCCTCCCCGCGGGAGTTGTTTCCGGTGAACCCCTTTGTGCTCAATCTGGAATGCAGCGCCTGCACCAAAACCCACTCGCCGCGGCAACTGATCAACCTGTGTCCGTGCGGAAACCCCCTGTTGGTTCGCTATGACCTGGAGGCGCTCCAGGCGAAGCTCCCCCAAAAGCTCCAGGGGGATCGGCCTCATACGATGTGGAGATACCGGGAGCTGTTGCCCCCGGGGAATTCACAAGCCAGGATCACCCTGGGCGAGGGTGGCACTCCGCTGGTGAATGCCGCAAGACTGGCGGACAGCCTTGGCTTGTCCCGACTCTGGATCAAGGACGAGAGCGCCAACCCCACGGGTTCCTTCAAGGCCCGGGGACTATCGGTGGCGGTTACCATGGCCAAGGCCCTGGGCGCTGAAAGACTGGCCATTCCTTCGGCCGGAAATGCCGGCGGAGCGCTGGCGGCCTATGCCGCCCAAGCCGGGCTGCAAGCCCACGTTTTCATGCCGCGTGACGTCCCACCCGCCAACCGCATCGAGTGCGAGACCCTGGGAGCCCGGATCCACCTGGTGGATGGTCTCATCACCGATTGCGGCCGCCTGGTGGCCCAGGGAGCCGAAGTCAACGGCTGGTTCGATGTCGCCACCCTGAAGGAACCCTACCGGATCGAAGGCAAAAAGACGCTGGGCCTGGAATTGGCGGAGCAACTCCAATGGCGGCTGCCCGACGTCATCATTTATCCGACCGGAGGAGGCACCGGGCTGGTGGGAATGTGGAAGGCCTTCGATGAAATGGAGCAGTTGGGCTGGATCAATTCCAGGCGGCCCAGAATGGTGAGCGTTCAGGCTGCCGGCTGTGCTCCGGTGGTCAGGGCGTTCGAGCAGGGCAAGCTTCGATGCGAGCCCTGGTCTGCAGCGACTACGCGTGCAGCCGGATTGCGCGTACCTCGAGCCATCGGCGATTTCCTGATCCTGGAGATCCTGCGCCAGAGTGGAGGGGCGGCGCTGGCGGTAACCGATGAAGAAATGTTGGCCGAGGCCGGAGCCATGGGGCGATTGGAAGGCCTGTTTGTCTGTCCCGAAGGCGGAGCTACCCTTGCCGCTCTGAAAAAGCTGATCCGATCGGGTTCTGTCGGCCCTTCCGACGAAGTCGTCCTCTTCAATACCGGATCGGGGTTGAAGTACCTGCATCTGTTCGAGGCTTGACAGTTCCGGCCCCTTGCCGCCGCGAGCGCCAGGCCATCGCTCACCGGGAAGACTTTCCATGACCGACCGACTCTACTATTCGGACAGCTACCTGACCGAGTTCGAAGCCCACGTAGTTCAGGGGAAACAGGCAGGGAAGTTTTTTGAAGTGAGGCTGGATCGAACCGCCTTTTATCCCACCTCCGGAGGCCAGCCCCATGATCTGGGCTCCATGGAGGGACATCCGGTCGTTGAAGTGGTGGATGGACCCGATGGGAATATCATCCATCGGCTGGAACACCCTCTGCCCACGACCAGGGTCCGCTGCCAGGTTCATTGGCCGAGACGTTTCGACCACATGCAGCAGCACACCGGACAGCACATCCTTTCGCAATCGTTTGTCCGAGTCGCTTCACTCGCCACCGTCGGCTTTCACCTTAGTGAGGGGTATTCCACCATCGATCTCGAAGCAGCCGAGGTCGGGCTGGATGCGTTGCGCTCGGCCGAGGATCTGGCCAACTCGATCGTCTACCAGAACCGGAGTGTCAACCCGCGGCTGGCCTCCCCCGTTGAAGCTGCCAGGCTCAACTTGCGCAAGCCAAGCCGGCGGAAGGGAACCTTGCGAGTGGTCACTATCGAGGACTTCGACGTTTCGGCCTGCGGTGGCACCCATGTGCGGGAAACCGGGGAAATCGGTGGGATATTCGTCAATCGGGTTGAGCGGGTGAACCGCCGGACCCGCGTTGAATTTGTTTGCGGGGGGCGTTCACTCCGCTCGTATCGCCGCCGCTCGAGAGACCTGGATCGAATCGCCAGTGGACTCTCGGTAGCCCCTCAGGATGCCCCCGATCGAGTCGAAAAACAGATGCAGGAAATGAAAACCATTCGCAAACGCTTGAAGGCAAGAGACGAGTGGCTGGCTGAACTGCTGGCGCAAGACCTCTTCGACCAGGCGCCCTCCATGGAGGGAATCCGAATCGTGAAGCATCAATTTGAAGGAGAAGAGAGAAGCTTCCTCACCCTGTTGGCCCAACGCCTCCTGGCTTGCGGGCCCTGCTGGGTTCTGCTAGGCAACGGCGGGGAGCAAGCGCAACTCCTCCTGGCCCGGAGCGAGTCTCTTGCCGGCGACCTTCGACCGGTAATGAAGGAGTGCAGCCTCATGATTTCGGGTAGGGGTGGGGGCTCACCTGCCCTGGTCCAGGGGGGCGGAGGCGATCCCGGCCAACTCCGCAACGCCCTGGATTGCGCGGCCCGGCGAGTAGCGACTCTGGCCAATGGTTGAGCGAACACAACCGCAGGGAGGGGTTGCGGCACCACCCCGGAGCCTGTTCTGCTATAATTATCCGCCCGCTGGCAGGAAATGAACCGCATGGATCTGGCCCCCACCCTACTGCAAAAGATCGCCAAAGAATCCGGAGCCTCACCCCGGCAGGTCGCCTCCACCCTGGACTTGCTGGAAAAGCGGTTGGCCATCCCCTTTATTGCCCGGTACCGCAAGGAAGTCACGGGAAACCTGGACGAGCCCAGGATTTGCCGCATTGCGGAAGTCCACGGCCGATATCGGGGGTTGCTGAAGCGACGGCAGGTGATACTGACCAGAATTGAAGACCAGGGCAAGCTCACCGAAGAACTGAAGGACCGGATTCTCGCCTGTGGCGACAAGAGCGGGCTGGAGGATCTTTATTCTCCCTTCAAGCGCAGGGAAAACAAGGAAGCATCCGCCGCCAGTGAGAAAGGACTGGAGCCGCTGGCCAAAAAACTGTGGGAGCAGGAAACCGGGGAATTCTCGGTCGAAACCGTGGCCGAAGAGTATCTCTCGGAAGAGAAGGGTGTTGCCACAAGAGAAGAGGCTCTTGAGGGAGCGCTGGCTATTGTGGCCGGGTGGGTAGCGGATGATGCCGCAATTCGAGGCGCTCTCAGGAAATTGATGGCGTCGGACGGGATGCTGGTTTCGAAGGTCGTAGAAGGAAGAGAGGGAGAAAAGAGCAGATACGAGGATTTCTACGAATTTCGCGAAGCAATTTCCCGGATCCCCTTTCGCCGCATGACGGTGCTGCGACGCGGCGCCCGGGAAGGAATTCTGGGCCTTGAATTCGAATTGGACGATCAAAAGGCGCTCCAGTTGATCAAGGACAAGGCGATCCGCCAGACCGATTCCCCCTGCATTCCCCACCTGGAGAAAGCCATCCGGAATGCCTGGCTCCACTCCTTGAAACCCCTCCTCCAGGCCGAAGTCCGATCCAATGTGAAGGAGAGGTCCGACAACGAAGCACTGAAACTGTTTCAAGCCAATCTTGCCAATTTACTCCTGGCGCCCCCGGTGGGATCGATTCCGGTCATTGGAATCGATCCCGGAGCCCGGCCGGCCTGCAGGATAGCGGTCATCGACGGAAACGGGAGCTATCGCGAGCATGCCACCCTGGCTCCCGGCTTGCCGCGGAGAAACAGCGATCGTGCCGAGGCCATCCTCTATCGGCTCATCCAACGCCACGGAACCCATGCCATCGCCATCGGCAATGGAGTCGGGTCGCGGGAAACCGAGCGTTTCGTCAAGAGTTTCCTGACCAAGTATCATTCCGGGCATTCGTTCGATCTCTCCCTGGTCCCCGGGAAGGCTGCCAGATCCCCGTCTCCGTCCAAGAAGGAAGAGAAAGTCAACGGCCGGACGGCAAGCGAGCCTGCCGGCCCGGGAGAAGAAAGCCGGCCTCTGACCACCGAGGCAGTAGAGAAGCCCAATCCCTCCCGGGACGACTCGCTTGCATCCTCCGACGGGAAGAATCCAGGGGCAGTGTCCGACCCGGTCGTGCAGAAGGGCGAGGCGGATGTTGCCCGGGGAAGTGTCCCGGCCGACTCATTGTCCGAGGGGGACTCCGCCCCCATCGCCTGGCCACCGGCCGACGCGGTCACGGATGGCGACGACGAAAGCAGCCTCCGGAAGGGTGAGACGGTCTCCACAAACGCGGTCCACAACGGCACACCCGAACCGACCGAAGCAGCCCCCCCTCCCGAGGCTGAAGCCCGGCAGGCTTCCCAGGACGCAGACGCCCCCGGCCCGGCGGCCTCGTCTGCGGCTGAAGGCGTGGCCGGCGCTTCCACCGAAAGCAGCCGCCGGAATGGCGAGACGGTTTCCGCAAAACCGGTTGACACCGATACTCTCCCGCAGACCGAAGCAGCCTCCCTTCCCGAGGCTGAAGCTCAGCAGGCTTCCGAGGACGCGGACGCCCCCGGACCGGCGGTCTCGTCAGCGGATGACGGCGTAGCCGGTGCTTCCACCGAAAACAGCCGCCGGAATGGCGAGACAGTTTCCACAAAACCGGTTGACACCGAAACTCTCCCGCCGACCGAAGCAGCCCCCCTTCCCGAGGCTGAAGCTCAGCAGGATTCCCAGGGAATGGAGCCGTCCCGGCGACGGGCGATCTTCTCCGCCATCGTCCACAAGGGTGGAACGGCAGCCTATGCGAACTCGGAGGCCGCGCGTAGGGAATTCCCCAAGCTGGACCTTGGTGTTCGCGGAGCCATTTCCATCGCCCGGCGAATGCAGGATCCGTTGGCCGAGTTGGCAAAGATTCGACCCAAGGCCATCGTGGCGAGTCCGGATCCGCACGAGATTGACCCGAAACGTCTCAATCGGAAGCTGAATGCAACCGTGGAGTCCTGCATCAACCAGGTGGGGGTGGATGTGAACACGGCGCCGGCGGAATTGCTGGCTCACGTCGCCGGGTTGAACCCTTCGTTAGCCCGGAGCATTGTCGAATTCCGCCGGCGGCACAGCCACTTCTCCTCACGCTCCCAACTGATGGAGGTTCCAGGCCTTACCGACACCATCTTTGAGCAAGCCGCCGGATTCCTGCGGGTTCCCGACAGCAAACAGCCCCTGGATCGAACGGCCATTCATCCCGAGTGTTACGGCCTGGTGGAGGAGATGGCTCAATCGGTGCAGGCAACCGTGACCGAGCTGATGGAAAATCCGGAGAAGCTCAAGGCTCTGGATCTGGAGAAATTATCCAACGATCGGTTCGGACTGCCGACGCTGCAAGATATCAGGCGGGAACTGAGCCACCGCGGGAGAGACCGCCGCAAAGCCTTCGTTCCACCCGCGTTTCGCACGGACGTCAAGGAACTGTCGGATCTGCAGAAGGGGATGCTGGTTGAGGGCACAGTGAGCAACGTGACCAGCTTCGGGGCGTTCGTGGATATCGGAGTGCAACAAGAGGGGCTGGTGCATATTTCCGAACTCTCCAGTCGTTTTGTGCAGGACGCAAACCAGGCGGTCCACGTAGGGCAAGTGGTCAAGGTAAAGGTCATTGGAGTGGACACCGCCACCAACAGGATTTCGCTCTCGATCAAGGCCCTGCGGATCAGGGAAGACTCCAGAAAACGCAAAAAGAAACAGCCGCTCAAGACAGCCCCCCGCGTGTCCGCGCCCAAACCCAGGAGTGCTTCGACCGACGGAAAGGGCAACCATCAGGAAAAGCGCCGCTCCGGCAAGCCGGAACGGAAGCCTGTCAGTCGCAAGGGTCGTCAAGGGAAAAAACGCCCGTCCATCGCGGTCAAGACCGCGGCCATCCAGCGCAACCGACCCCAAAAAAAGCCTGAACCCGAGGTTCTCCCGGACACTTCCAATCTTTCCTTTTCAGAGAAGATTCGACTCCTCCAGGAAAAGTTCAGCGGGATCCGTTAGCCTTTTGCCGTGGTGCCCGCATCTCTCCCGGTGAGCACGCACATCCGAAGACACTATTGGTCCCCATTCCTTGTCCTTTCGGCGATTCTGCTGGCAGCCCCGGCGGAGGAGTCTCGGGCCGAAGACAGCACCTCACCACTCTTTTACGCTTCCTTTGAGAAGAGAGTACTGGCCGACCAGGCGGAGGGAGACGCCGCACCCCTGGGCAACAAGGGGGTGCGCATCGCCAGGCGCGGCCGGCAGGGGAGAGCCCTTTTTCTGGACTGGGGAGCTCTGCTCAGCTTTGCCGCGGCCGGCAATGTCTACTCCGAACAGGGAACGTTGTCCTTTTGGTGGCAACTGGACGAGCCCCCCGGCGAGACCCCCTTTTCCATCATTCGAATCAGTACCCGGCAGCTACATTCCCCCCAACACCTCTTCGCTCACCTCTTTTGGACAGGTCAGACGCTGAAACTACGGCTCTATGACCGGGACTCCCAAATCCTGGAAACGGACGCCGGAATCGATTCCGGAGTCGTTGCCGGTCGCTGGTTCCATTTGGCCTTTGCCTGGCATGAGCTGGAAGGACTCCGCTTTTACGTGGACGGCCGGGAAGTCGGCAACCGCCTCGGGCAATTTCATTTCGGCAGGTGGCTGGACCAGGTCGGCATTCACACCCAGGCTCTGACCCCCTATTACCGGAAGAGCAACGAGAGACGGGCCTATGTGGACGAATTCCGCATTTTTGCCGAGGCCTTGAGTCCCGGAGCCATTGCAAATTTGTCTCAGCTCGGCGCCGGTCGCGGGGGCCGTCATCCCTCGGCGAAACAGGCCGACGCCGGATCGCGTTCCGGCCACTGGGCCGACCGCTTCGGCTGGAACAATCCGGAAGCCTTCCTGCCGCTGACCGCCCCGGTCTCGATTCGCCCGTTAAGAATCGTGTCCGCCCGGGACGTCAAACGGGCCTCGCCGGCAGCCGTGGACGGTTTCTCTGATAGCTCGTGGCCGCCGGCGACGCAGGGATACCCGCAAGAGGGAAAGACCCTGCAGTTGGAGGTCCCCCGGGAGGCATTCAGCCACCTCAGCTTGCGAGGCAATCTGAAGGGAAAGATCTATGCAGGGGAGAGGAGTCGGCACCGGCTACTCTGGGATCTTTCTTCGGAAAGGGCGAGTGAAACCGCCAAACCTCTGGATGAGCCATTGTCCGTGTCGCGGATTGAAGTGGAGAGAGCCTCCGGTCAGGTTCGAGAATTCTCCCTGCTGTCGATCCGGGACGCCCCTGTGAACGGCAACGAAGGCACCAATAGCGGAACACTGACTTTTCGCCTGCTACCCGTGGAACTGGCGGCCGACCTGCCGGGACAGTCTGCCCGCCAGGTCAGGTCATTCTTCGGGCGTCGTACGCATCTGCGCACGGCCTATCTCTCCCGGGACCGGGAAGCCTGGGTGGCTGTCCCCGAAGAAAGCTACGAGGCGCCCACCGCCTCGCTGGAAGCGTCTCCCACCCAGGGCTTTCGACACATTTTTCTGCCCCCCTTCCTGAGCCACACCGCGGTGAAGACCATCCGGCTCCGGCTTGCCGGCTCCGGGGAGGGCGCCCCGCTGGAATCGAGAGTGCGATGGACGTTGAAGGACCCCATTCTTCCCCAGAGGAATCTGTTTACCCTGGATTTTCTTTGGCCGGCGGAGAATCCGGCTGACATCGAGCTCAATCTCGGCAACTGCTTTGTCCCCGCGGGGCAGCCCCTTTGGATGACCGTGGCCAGTGACCGGATCGATTTTGCCCGGAAGCATTTCGAAAACGCAGAGATCGAGGTGCGCGCCTCGGCGGAGTGGCAATTGACCGGGGAGCAGCCCCAGCCGAGCGATCTGCTTTCCGACCGCTTTCTGTTGATCCGCCAGGGCCTGCGCAAGCTGACCCGGCGGTTGGACTGGATGTCCATGGACTTCGCCTCGGCTCGCCGGCAATTCAGCAGCGTTGACGAGACCTTTCGCCTGGTGGAAGGAGTGCTGCAATCCAGCTCCGAGGATCCGCAGGGGCTGGCCTTCAGGGGCCTGCTTCAACCCGATTCCATCCCGCCCGAATATCGAGACCAACCCGCCGTGCCTCGAGCATTCCCCCAGTGGGCCGTTCAACAGAAGCGGCTGGTGGACCACTTCCGGCGCATCGCTCACTGGTGGATCGACAATCGGCAACTCCAGGACGGAGCACTCGGAGGGGGACTTGACGGCGACACCCGGCTGGCGTCCCATTGGCCGGGGATCGCGCTGATGGAGGGCCCGGCGCCCCGACTCAGGCAGTCCCTGGCCTCCCTGATCGAAGCCCGCTTGCGCGACGGGACTCTGGAAAAAGGACTCAACCGTCAGCTTCAGCCCGTCCGCCAGGCTTACCGGGCGGGATTGAACCTGGCTCCCATGCTGGCCCTGCTGGACTACGGCAACCCCCGCTGGATCGAAATGCTGATGGAGACGTCCCGCCACCTGGATCGCCTCACCGCCGCCAACCCCGCGGGTCACCGCCACTTCCGATCTTCGCGGGTAAGCGCTGAGAAATCGGTCCGGCAGGGAATCTACGCCCGGGAAGAGGCTGGGAGCCCTCTCCTTTGGCACTCGGCCCTGACGCTGGCCGACTACAATCGCAACCCGATCCTGGTCGATCAGTTGAAGGAATACGCCGCGGCGCGGCTGGAGCACTGGAAGAAAGACCGCTATCCGCGATTGACCCTGGCCATCCATTTTCCTACCGACGAGACCGTGAGCCGGGGATTGCCCGGCCCGGCCCTGCTGGACCTGATGTGGGGGGTCTTCCGGGTGACCGGCGACCCGGCATACCTGTGGACCTTGAGCAGGCTGGTGAAGGCCGGCCATGCGGACACCGCCCAGACAGCCTCGGCGCGCTGGCAACCGCTCTTGCCGGAGGCTGCCGAGGCGGGCCCCTTTTTGAGGCTGCTCCCCACGCTGAACCTCTGGAACCGTCACCTGCACTACACAGAGGCAGGGCTGCTGGCCCGCCAATATGCCTATGAGGCGACCGGCAGGAAGGACTACCTGGTCGACTACCAGGCGGCGCTGCTCAAGCACCTGGAACAGAACCGGACTCTTTATACCGAGGCGGAGCCAAGCCCGGCCGGCGTCTTTATTCCTCACCGGGCCACCCAGCGGGCCCGCCTGGGTGGAATCGCCCACGCGGACCAACAGATTTACGCGGGACACTCGGTGAGCTGGGAAAACACCCGCGGGCAGGTGGCCGCCCTGGTCTCTCAGGCCGAGCCCGATGCTCTGGAAGTCACCGTCTTCAACCTGGGAGAGACCTTGCAGGACGTCCGTATGCGGGTCTGGCAGTTGGAAAACGGCACATACGAAGTCACCGAAGGCCTGGATCTCAATGACGACGGTCAGGTCGACCTCGGCCTGACCCGCAGGACTCTGAGATTGAAACGCCACAGTTCCATTCCCTTGACACTCCGTGGGGAAAAGTCGACCATCATCAAGGCCGAGCAGAAAGAGAAGGGAACTCCGGTCTGGCAGCTTCCCGACCTGGCCCTGGGCCCGCAAGATTTTCAATACGAGGCTGACGGAGACCGGGGGGAAGTGACGCTTCACAATCTGGGTTCGGCCCCTTCGCAGCCATTCAGGCTACAGATCCGCAATGACAGGGGAAGCGTGATTTTCGAACGCCGGCTCTCCTCGCTGCCGGCTCCCCTCGACCTGCGCCCCAAGATCGTGGTGGTCACCGTCAGCGGATTGCGGGCTGCCGGCGACGGTGCAAGGCTGCACCTCAGGATTCTGGCAGAGGCCGAAGTGGAAGAGATCACTACCCGGAACAATTCCCTGTGGGTGGAGCTCCCACGCTGAGCGCCCTCGACCGGGCCATCCAACGCAGGCGTTCGACGGAAACCGGATTTTCAATGGAAGCCGGCTACCTGATCCTGGACCATCCCGCAGACCTGGGGATTGAAGCCCGCGGGAATACGCCGGCAGAAGCCTTCGAACAGGCAGCATGTGGGCTTGTTTCCGTGATTGTCGACCCCGACTCCGTCCGGCCGGTCCAATCG
>VXMN01000183.1 GCA_009841055.1 Acidobacteriota bacterium | reverse complement strand
GGGAGGCTGTGCGGAGACGAATGCGGGCGGGACGCCCGCGCTCCCGGGTGGGCCTCCTCCGATGCGGATTTGCGGATTCGCGGCATTGGAAGCTGGCCGTTTCCTGAAAAAAATCCTGTGCATCCTGTGCATCGATGTTAATAAACCATTGACCCCAGCGTGACTTTGAACCGGCTTCCAGCCACCAGGCGCTGGCGTTTGTTTCAGGTAAGTGATCAGTGGTTAGCGGAGCGTTTTGGGAGTGGTCCTGCACCTTGTTCACTGGCTCCACAGTCTGAATAACGGCGCCGAGACCAAAACGATGCTTTACGTGTCAATTCAATGACTAACCACTAATCACTATCCACTGCCTAATACAATCCTCCCGTGGCCCCGCCGTCGGCCACCAGCACCTGGCCGGTGATGTCGTCGGCGGCCTGGCTGCACAGGAACACGACCAGCGAGGCCAGCTCGGAGGCGTCGCCCAACCGCCCCACAGCCGTCTGTCCCGCCCACTGGGATTCGATCGTCTCGACGGATTCTCCCTGCTTTTCAGCCTCCCGGGCCAACAGGTCGCCCACCAGGGGGGTCTTGAAGACTCCCGGGCACACGGTATTGACCCTGACGCCCTCCCGGCCGAATTCCCGGGCCAACAGCTTGCTCAACGCCGCCACCCCCGCCCGGTAGACCGAGGAGAGGTAATAGGGAGGATGGGGATCCTTGACGGCCACGCTGGTGATATGGACAATCCGGCCCCACTTGCCCTGGACCATGTGAGGGATCACCCGCCGGCACAGCCGAACCACCGGTAGCAGCACGCCTTCGAACCCGGCCCGCCAGGAAGCCTCATCGTGCGAGAAGAAGTCGCCCATTTGGGGATGGCCCACGTTGGTGACCAGGATGTCGATGGTCCCGAACCGTTCCAGGGCCTGGTCCACCAGGCGTTCCACGCCGTCCCCGCTGGCCAGATCGCATACCGCAGGCAGCACCCGGGCTCCGGTCTCGTCGCCAATCGTTCGAGCCGTCTCCAGCAGCCGTTCCCTGTTGCGGGCGCAGATGACCAGGCTGGCCTGCTCCCTGGCCAACGCCAGCGCACTGGCTTCTCCCAACCCCTGGCTGGCGCCGCAGACCAGGGCGACCTTGCCTTTCAATCCATAGTCCATTGTCCCCCTCCTCTCTCAGAACTGAAGCTCCCGACGTTTCTCCCGAATGGGCCGGTAACAGTATTCGTTCATCAGCGCCACCGCACCCAGATCCCCGTGATCCTTGGCCACGCCGGCGTAGGACTCGAGCGCTTCGCGAATGGCTCGGTGAGCCAGTTCAATCTGGCGTCCGGCCTCCTTTTTTTGCCCCTCCCGCAGCGCCCGGCCGGTAGCCCCGAAGGCATCGGCGGCCTCCAGGTAGCGCACGGCAAAACGGAGCCGCTCCACAAAATATCGCGTGTAGTCCTTCCCCTGCAGCCGGCTGCGCCTGTGGGCCTCTTCCATCTGCCGGAGGGCCTCGGCGTAGAGCTGCCGATCCTGCCTGAGGGATTCCGACAACCCACCACTCTCATAGTGCTTGGTCATCATCCCGGGCACGGGAAACCCGAACCCCAGGCCATGCTGATCCAGACCCAGGGTGATCTTCTCGATGAGGGCGAAGGCCTTGAGGGCCGGCTCCACCGCCTCCGGCCCGCACACCTGCCGGACCTGGTCGGCATAGGCCCTCTCCGGCGTCATGCCGGCATCCCAACTGGCCCGGCTCAAGTAGTGCACGGTCGGGTCGAGGTCTCCGATGGTCCAATAGCGGGTGTAGAAGCCCGCCCAGCCGTTTTGGCGGAGCAGTTGAGTCAACCGGTGGAGGGAGCCGGTCGCCAGTTGAGGCAGCACCCCCACGTTGTCGTCGGCCAGGGTGAAGATCAGGCTGGAAGGCACCCCGCCGGGCGGGACCTTCTTCAGCAACTCCGGCTGGCGAAGCTGCCGGCTGGCCGTGTAGTCGATGAAGTTCAGCATCTCTCCGCCGGGCGGCAGCATGCGGGCCACCAGCGGGAACAGTTCCGCCACCACGCCGTTGTAGACGACCCTGATGTCCTCCCCCCCTCCGGGCCGTTCCAGCAGTTGCTTCTCCCGAAGCAGCGAATCGAAGAACCAGAGACTCGACAGGTCGCCTCGCAACATGGTCTCCACCCGTTCGCCGCCTCCGGGAAACGAGGTCCGGCTACGGGCCTGCTTCCGGAGCTGCTCGTAGGAATCCAGGTCCGCCGACGGATAACGGGCCGTCAAGCGCCGGTAGGCCCTGGCCGCCTGCCCGACCCAGCTCCGGTGCTCCGGCATGCCCACGTGGACGTGGTCGATGTCGGGATAGGTCTCGACGAATGCGCGAAAGATGGTGGTGACCATGTCGCGCAGCCCCCGGTCCTGCATGGACTGGCCGCGTCCGGGACCCGCCGTGAGGTCCCCCAACTGCCGTTCCATTTCGGATCCCGGCAGAACCTTCATGAACTCCTTGGGCCACTGGAAGGGCTGAATGGACAGTCCGGTCTCCATCCCCAGGCGCTTGGCCTCCTTCAGGATGCCGCGAACCAGTCCGATGGCTCGCCGGCGCATTTCTTCTCCGGATTGCGCGCCCACGAATTCGGGATTGGTGAAGACCTCCATGGAGCCGAAACGCTCCCGGCCGATGGTCTCCGGGCCGATGGGATGGCGGTGGCCGAAATAGAGGACGCCGGGAGGCTTTTCCATCCCCCGGAAGCTGTAGTGCACAAAGGGCTGGGCCGGCCAGAGGGCGCAGTGGATGCGGTTGTACTTCATCTTGGCGATCTGGCGCAGAAAGCGGCGGTACTCCTCCAGGCTCCAGGAAACCGGCCCGTGGGGCAAATCGTTCACCAGGCGCCAGCAGCGGATGCGCAGGTTGGGCTCCAGGACCAGGTCCAGATCGGGCAAGCCTGACCATGGGCGGCGGTCGGGAAAGACATCCCGGTTCACAAGATATCTCACCCCCAGGCGTTCGCCCAGGTCGTAGGCGGCCCACAGCACCGCTACCGGGCTGCCCCCGCCCACCAAGAGCGTCGGCACCGGACCGCTCACACTCCTGAGAAGCAGCCCCTGGTCGCTCAGATCGGGCCAGCTCTCTCCAGCAGCCTCGGCCAGCAGCGGATTGCTTTGGGGACGGCCGACCAGGATCACCGCCCGAGCCTCTTCCCCGGCAGCCGGGCCGACAGCGGCGGACACCTCGAACAGCTTCTCCAGCATGGAGGCCAGCTCCGAACCGGCCAGTCGTTCCAGTTCGGTTGCCTCACTGCCCACTACAACGTCCACCCGCTGCCGTTCCTCCTCGAGCAGGCAAGCCGGCGCCGCCACCAGCATCACTACAAGACACAGCAGGCAAATCCCCGATGGTTTCCTCATGGCGGCTCCTCAAATAGTTCAATCAGATCACGTCAATCACTCCCAACGACTATAGTCCAGGTAGCACCCGGTGTCGTATTCGTTACCGGCAAACCAGATTCCCGAACACCATCGCTCGAACTCCGCCACCCGACCGCCACTGACGGTGACAGCGTAGCTTCCGTCCCTGTTCCTTGTCACCTCGACCTTGACACCGCTGCCAATGTCCCGCGTCTCCCCATCACCGATCAGTGAGTAGTCGTCCCGGCCCCAGCCCACATCTTCGAGGAACTTCGGATTCTCCTTGTGATAGAGGGCCGGGCCGACCCGAGACGACGCACCCGTGCCGGCGGAGTGATCGTACCGGCTGACCAATACGCCCTCATATCGTCGGGGCCGATATTTTCCAGGGACCGCGGGATCATAAACCTGGGTGTCCGCCCTGTATTTGTCGGATCGTTCCTCAAGAACTTCCAGAGTCGTGAAAGCGTAAGGACGACCGGAGTGCACGACCAGAAACTGATTCCCGCTTCCCCGGGGTTTGCTCAATGTATATGTGGCGGTATCGACCAGGTGCAGGGCTACCTGTTCGGGATTGATCCAGCCGGCGGCATAGCGGTTGATTGCCAGGGTCGATGGCATGTTGTGGTCCCAACCGCGAGTGGGGACAGGACCCAATTGAGACATGATGTCGAAAAAGTTGGAATAGGGCTGGGGAGCCTGGATTGCGGAGTTGGGAAGAGGTCGCCATGGCACCTCTGAAAAGGAATGCGGCCACGCCATCCAACCGTGGCCCATCTCGTGAACGATGGTTTCCATGTACCCGGCACGGAAACTGGCAAGTCCAAAGGCAGCCCATCCATTGTATGCACGGCCCGCTGTATGAGAGGCGACGTCGTCGAGCAGAATGCGGTTGAGCCCGCCCGGGGCCCCGTTACTGCATTCATCCAGGCAGGCTCCGACAAGCCTGAACTGTTGCAGCTCCGCATCCTCCGGCCGACCCTCACCCTCTACCGTGAACTCGTTGCCTTGATGGAAGACCATGCGGAGATTATCCTGAGAGATCCTGCTGAAATAGGGAGCGACATACTGATTCAATAGGCCGACAGCGCTTTCCATGCTGAATTCGACGCGCTGCCCGTCGTCCTGGGACCAGCCCGAAGCGTTCTCCGGTACCCGAGCGATGTCTACCCATATGTGCAGATCACCCAGTGAGTAGTAGGCCGGATCGGCAGGCGCGTCCTGATGGAAAGCCGTCGGGTACTTGTCCAGCGGAGTGCACCCAAAAAAGCCCATATTCCCATAACGCAGATAGCTGCCGTTTCCGAAGTAGCGGATCAACGAAAGGGGATCGGACCCACCGAGATCCACAAGTCCGGCATTCATCCATGGAGACGTCAGTTTCTCCTCCTGAAGGCAGGAATAGGGCTCCGACTCTCTCCACCACGGCTGGGGCTCCAGGTCGTTCCAGCGGGCGAACGGATCTTCCGCCGGGGTGAACTCTGTCTGCGGGTTTGTGTCGAGAACCGTGTTCGGCAGCGTGTTGAAGGTGATGATGCTTCCGTCCGTTCGCAGCTCGAAATGCAGTCCGATCATCCCCACCGACTGATCGCAGGCAACGGTCGCCGAGCCTTCCAGGAACGCTTCGGGAATAGGAATGGCGGCGTTGAGCAGTTGCGACCGATTGGACTTCGCAGGCACGGAAACCGTCGCTTCCCCCAGATTCGTCCGCTGTCGGTCTTCCAGAACAATCCGGCAGGAAGTCTCGGCATTGCCGTTGTTCGCAATTGCGAATCCGAGTGTGGCTTCGGGCATCAGCACCGGAAACTGGAAGACCGTCGCGGCCTGCGAGCTGAAGACCGTAGCCATCCCCGTCGGCGCCCCCGAACTGCCGATCGAGGCGAATACGACTTGCGCCACCACAGGGTTGGCGCAATCGAGAGTCGCGTAGCCGGACGCTTCCGGCCCTTCGCCCCGGGTGCTCCATACCAGGTACCCCCCGGCTCCCCCCAACTCGAAGGATGCCGTTGAGTCCGTTACCGTAACCCCTTCGGAATCCTCAAGCCGACTCATGTCCAGACCGTATAGTTGAAGTGTGCAGGGGCTCGATGCCTTGGAAACGTTTGTGACCATCAGGAACGACTTCCACCCGCCCCCGTCGGCCAGATGCGGCACCACATGAAGGCTCTTGGCCGTTTCGTCGGACGACCGTGAGGCTGTTTCGATAATCCCAGGCGGCAACGTGTTGAAGGTGATGATGCTTCCGTCCGGTCGCAGCTCGAAATGCAGTCCGATCATCCCCACCGGCTGATCGCAGGCAACGGTCGCCGAGCCTTCCAGGAACGCTTCGGGAATGGGAATGGCGGCGTTGAGCAGTTGCGACCGATTGGACTTCGCAGGCACGGAAACCGTCGCTTCCCCCAGATTCGTCCGCTGTCGGTCTTCCAGAACAATCCGGCAGGAAGTCTCGGCATTGCCGTTGTTCGCAATTGCGAATCCGAGTGTGGCTTCGGGCATCAGCACCGGAAACTGGAAGACCGTCGCGGCCTGCGAGCTGAAGACCGTAGCCATCCCCGTCGGCGCCCCCGAACTGCCGATCGAGGCGAATACGACTTGCGCCACCACAGAATTGGCGCAATCGAGAGTCGCGTACCCGGACACTTCCGGCCCTTCGCCCCGGGTGCTCCATACCAGGTAACCCCCTGCTCCCTCCAGCTCGAATGATGCCGCTGAGTCCGCCACCGTAACCCCTTCGGCATCCTCAAACCGGCTCATGTCGAGGCCGAACAGTTGAAGCGTGCAGGAACTCGCTGTCCTGGAAACGTTTGTGACCATCAGCAACGACTTCCACCCTCCCCCGTCGGCCAGGTGCGGCACCATGTGAAAGCGCTTCGCCGTTTCGTCATGCTGAGCTACGACGGGCGTTGCGCACGCGATGGACAACAGGAGCGCAGCGAGTATCTTCATGGGTTTCGTGGCACCCATTGTCAGCGTTACCGGGAAATCGGTCGAGTTTCCCGCGGGTGTTTCCAGGGCATGGCCTGCAGGAGCAGGCGAAAGTATACCTGATCACTCCCAACCCTCGTACCAATCCTCTAGTGCACCTCCGGATCGCAGCCCCTGCTTTGGAAACATGGTTGTGAGAGAGAGATGGAGTACCTCGACTGTTGGTTCCGTTAGCGGAAAGCACCGCAATTTCAAGATCGCAATGGGATTTGCGCAACCACACACCCTAGAGATCCCGAAGAGTTCTTCGGGTAGCCCAACCCCGTATCCCCAAAGGCGGCAACAGGGAGTAACCCAAGCCGCTTGGGATCCCTTCAAACTCCCGGCTTTTGGTGTTACAGTGTGCGGGCGCTTGCACCCCAGAGTTTTCGGTTACGAAACTACCGTGGCTAACCTCGCCTTTCCGGTGAGTAGTCACTACTGAAGAGAAGGAGTCCTCAACATGGAATTCAACCGACGAACCTTCCTGGAAACGGGAGCCCTGGGCATGGCGGCCCTGGGAGGATCCATGGCCGATTTTCCCCTGCAGGGGAAGGCTGCCGGCAGTTCTTCCCAAGGGTCGGTCAAAGACAGACCGCCGGCCTATCCCGTCATCTACAACTGGGACGGAGCCCCTCACGACTACTCCGAGTACCCCCAATCGGTGGAGCAGTTCGTGGAAAAGGCCTACGCCCCCATGAAAGACACCCAGGTGGGGGCTCACTTCTGGTGCACCGGGGAGCACGAGGCCAAGTGGCCCTCCGAGACCATGGAAATGGCGGGCGATTCGCAAGGCCGAGTTTACGACACGGTGCGGTCCATGCGGCACAACGAAGGCATCCGGGAACTGCTGAGCAAGGGCGAGAATCCCTACGCCGCCCTGGTGAAGCGGGGTCACGAGCTGGGAATGCATGTCTACGCTTCCATCCGCATGAACGACAACCACTTCAACGGCCTGCAGCTCGAGGACATGGCCGAGGCCAGCATCGAAGGCCTGACTCCCCTGCGCAAGCAGCACCCCGAGTGGTGCCTGGGACCCCGCCAGGCTCCCAGGTGGTTCGCGGCCTCCTGGAACTTCGCCATCCCCGAGATCCGGGAACTCCGCCTGCAGAGCGTCACCGAGGTCTGCAAGCTGGCGGACTGGGACGGTGTCGAGCTGGACTGGCAGCGCCACGCCTTCCACCTGCCGCTGGATGACGCCCAGCGCCTCGGCTATACCCTGACCGACCTGCAGCGGGCCTTGCGCTCCATGACCCGCCGCCTGGCCCGGGAGAGGGGCAGGCCGTTCTACGTTGCAGTCCGGGTGGCCACCACCATGGAGGCCTGCCGGCGCATCGGCTACGACCTGAAGACCTGGGTCCGGGAAGATCTCTGCGACATGATGACTGCCGGGGGTGGAGCCCTGACCGACTACGGCGTGGAGGTCGAAGCTTTCCTCGACCTGCTGAAGGGCACCGGTATCCGCTTTTATCCCGGCTTCGACAGCGGCTTCTGGGGCCCTCACCAGGGACTGAAGCCCCAACAGGAATGGCATGAGGCCATGGTGCGGGCCGCCGCCACCGGCTACTGGAAACGGGGGGCCGACGGCATCTACTGCTTCAACTGGCACGCCAACGAGAGAACCCGTCGTCCTCTGCTGACGACCGTGGGATCGCTCGGGACCCTCAAGGGAACCGACAAGGTCTACGGAGCCCTGCACCGCTACATCGGCGGCTGGCCCTTCAGCGAACCCAAGGAAGGAAACTGGGCCGGCGCAGACCTTCACGACCGCCTCTATGGAGAGACGCCGGTGGCGCTTTACCGGACACTGACGGAGGAAGGCCCCCGCTTCCACGTCAAGGTCTACGACGACACGGTCCAGGAAGCCCGCGAAGGAAACCTCGAGACCGCCGAGCTGCAGGTGGAACTGAAACACCACTCGGTCAAGGACAAGGTCGAAGTCAGCCTGGACGGCGCCCAACTGCCCCAGCCCCAAGTACGCAACGTGGCCGCGGAGGATCCGGACAACCCCTCCGACGTAGCTGAAGACAGTTGGTTGGTGTGGAAGCTGCGGCCGGAACAGGCAGCCCGGGGCACCCACGTGGTCCAGGTGCGCCTGCTGAAGCGGGATGCACGGATAAGGCCGCCGCTGGTGGTGCAGAGCGTGGAGATGCACTTGAACTATCGGGGGTAGCTCACTGTTCTCTTCCCCGGATGCGCCCAGCGAGCGCCCTGGCCCGTTCCGGGTCCAATTCCTTGAGGATTTCAGCCTGCGCCTCCGCCGAGGCCCTGTCCCCCGCACTCAGGTAGAGCAGGCCCAGGTTGAGCCGGATCTCGGCATTGCGGGGGGAGAGGCTCGCGCTTCGGGACAGGGACTCGATGGCCTCTCCGGTTTGGCCCAGGCGGGCCTGGGTCAGGCCCAGGGTGAAGTAAGCCCTGGCTGAATCGGGCCGGAGACGCACGGCCTGGCGGAAGGCCGCTACGGCGTCCTCCAACCGACCCAGTTGGCTGTAGGCCATCCCCAGGTTGGCGTGGGCTTCGGCATCTTCCGGCTTCAGGCGGACTGCTTGCCGGAAGGCCTGCAAGGCCTCCCGGGTGCGGCCCTTCCGGGCCAGAGCCACCCCCAGGTTGTAGTGGGCTTCCGGGGAAGCGGGGTCCAGGGCGGCAGCCTGGCGAAAGGCCTCCAGGGCTTCCTCCTGAAGGCCCTGTCGCGCCTGGGCCAAACCCAGATCCAAGTGGGCTTCGGCACTGTCGGGATCCACCCGAAGTGCCTGGAGAAAATGTCCGGCCGCCTCGGCTGGCCGTTGCCGTTCCAGGGTTTCCCGCCCCAGACCGAGATGGGCCTCTGCCAGCAGCGGATCCGACTGCAAGGCACGCCGGAACGATTCCAGGGCCGGGCGACCCTGCTGCCTGTTGACCAGCCCCAGCCCCAGATGGGCCTTGGCATAGCTTGGGTCCGTCGCCAGAGTTCTCCGATATTGCTCGAATGCGGCCGCGTATTGCCCCTGTCGCCGCATCACCTCGCCCAGGTTGAAACGGGCGATCGGGCTGTCGGGATCGATGTCCAGCGCTCGTTCCAGGCTGGCCCGAGCCACATCGTAGGCCCCGGTCTCGGCCTGAGCCATGGCCAACTTCACGTAGGGCTCGGCAAAGGGAGCGCTCTTCCGCTCCAGGGTTGTCGTTAGCCGTTCCAGGCCTTGCCTCAGGTTTCCTGGAGTCTGCACCTCGGCCATCCCCAGATAGAGACTTCGTTCCCAGGCGGACAGTGACCGGGGAAAGTACAGGAGCGGCTGCTCCTTTTTGGGGGAATGGTCCTCCTTGAGTGGCGCCAGCAAATTCCGGTTCGGAGGTCCCCTCTGAATCAGGTGATCGGTCATGACCGCGTGCACCACGTCCTGAGCCCGACGCTTGGGCATGTGACAAGCGGTGCAATCGCCGGGAGGCGTCTCTCCGTGGACGGCGGTCGAGGGTTGATTGTGGCAACTGAGGCAGCGCTCCCGGTAATGACTCAAGGCCTCTTTCCCCCGCAGCTTGCGGTGGGGGTCATGGCAGGTGGTGCAGGTCATGGCGCCCCCGCTCCGGCTAAAGCAGAGCGACTGCCGCATCCGGTAGCCGGCGCTGTCGATCTCGAAACGATCGGGCGGGTGCTCCGAGTCGGGATCTCCGAGATCGAAGTGGACGATGTAATCCGCCAGAAGTTCCCCCGGCTTGAATGAATAAACCTGCCGGCCCGACCGCCTGAACCTCGGCGCTGCCGCCGCTGCTTCCAGATGACACTGAAGACAGACATCCAGCTGCCGTTCGGGGCTAAGCCTGGCCGGATTGACAATGGATTGACGGACCTGGTCGACCGCGGCCTCTCCCGTCGATGCCAGCTTTGCGTGATCGGCTCCCGGGCCGTGGCAACGGTGGCAACCGATGCCGGAGGGCAGTTCCGTCCTGAAAACGTTTCTTTGACCGTAGCGATCCGAGGGCTCCGGGAACAGCGGATAGCCGTTGTGACAGAACAGGCAGGAGTGAGTGACCTGGCGGCCAAAGTCTTCGTGATCTGCGTGGTCGTAGCCGGGGCTCATCCCCCAGCGTTGTATCTGCGGATACCAGGTCACCGGCAACTGCCGCAGCACCCCTCCTTCATCCAGGCTCAGATAGCTGCGGGCATGCTCGCCCGAACCGATGATCCAGTCCACCTCCCGCTCCAGGATGTTCTTCTCGCTTCCCCCGGCGTCCAGTTGGTAGCGCCTCTGGTAGAAGCGCCCCTCCCTTTGAATCATCCGGTAATGCCGATTGGAGGGGGTGTGGTGGAAGTGGTTCTCCCGGGTGTAGTCCTCGATCACGTTGTCCGGAGAGGGACGGTAGAATGACCGGGCCATGGCCACTTCCCCGTAGCTCCGGTAGATCTCGGGATGGCAGGACTGGCAGACCTGGGAGGAGAGTGGGGAGTTGGTGGAGTTTTGGCCGGATAGGGTGTGGCCGGCCGAGGTCCAGAGCCAGGCCAGGCAAACCAGGCCCAGACCCGACCGGCCTATTCGACGGGAGAGTTCCACAACCGTCATTTCCAGGATCTGAGACTGGACACTAGGAACCACCCCGTGCGGACGCGGTCAGCCTCGGCAGAGGCGGGAAGGAACGGCTGCCCGGCGAATCTACTTGTCCTTCTTGGCGTCGAAGGTGGTCTTCACCTGAGCCGCCAGCGCCTGGATCATGCTGTTGGCTTCGTTGGCATAGGGACCCGAAGGTTCCAACTCCACGTATTTCTTGAAGGCCTCCAGGGTTCCCGGAGGCGGAATGGACCTTCCCTGCTCGTCCACCGTGGCCATTCCCAGCAGGCAAACACCGAGTTGGTACTGGGAATTGGCGTGGTCGGGATTGGCCTGGATGGCCTTTTTGAAGGCGGCGATGGCCCCCTCGTTTCGCCCGCTGTTCACCAGGGTGGCTCCCAGGTTGAAATAAGCCAGGTCCGCGTTTCCGGGGTTCAATTCCAGGGCTTTGTTGATCGCCGACAGGGCTTGGTCGGTCTGATCCATCAGGCCGTACAACAGGCCCAGATTCATCTGATACTTGGCTCCCACCTTGGAGTCGGGGTTCTGAGCCAGAACCGTCAGAGCCTTCCGGTAGCTGTTGATGGCATCGTCGTATTTCCGCAATGCCCGGTTCGCCTCCCCCATCTCGGCAAAAATGATGTGCTGCCGGGGGTCCATCTCGGCTGCACGGACATAGGCCTGCAGGGCCTGTCGGTAGCGCCTGGCATGGAAATGTTCCCGGCCCTTCTTGAACTCGTCGTTCATGTGGCCGAACTTACGCTCTTCCGCCTTGGCGCGATCGGCGGCGACTTCGGCGGCCGAGCGTTTGGCCAGGGCCTGCTGACGTTGCTGTTTCAACTTGGCAATCGCCTGAAGATCGAAGTCCACCTTGACGGGTTCGGCGTCATAGGAAGTGGTGTCTCCCGGCCGCTTGGTTCGGTAGATTCTCACGTTGGGCACGGCGTGCATTTCCGTGCCGTTCACTTGCACACTGACCCGGTAGTAACCCAGGGGGATGGCTCCGTGAAAGTAGCGCCCCTTCTTGTTGGTCTTGACCGTAAACTTGCGCACCACCTGGGTGTCATCGATGTGAATCACGGCGCCCTTCACGGGCTTGCCGTCCACACCCTTGACCTGCCCCATCACCTGCGCCCTCTGAGCCTCGCAAACCTCTGGGACGAAAAGGCCGAAGAGCGCCACCGCCAGTAGCGGCAACCCCGAAGACTTGACCAGTCGTGACATGTGACCTCCTGTTCCCCGCATGCCCGCGGCACCCGGGGATCCTGATGGCGCAACGGGATCAAAGGTAGGCCCCTCCGACCGCTGCCATTTCCGCTGTAATTTTCCTTCTGCAATCATAGCACCATGCGCGGGTTTAGGGAATATTGGATCGTCGAGCGGGACCACCTACTCGCCTACCGTCAAAGCGCTTCGGGCGATCACCGATTGGCCGCCGGCAGCCGGCGCCCGGGTCATCACCGTCAGCCGGTATTTTCCAGGCTGCACACTCCTGAAAGACAGGTTGAAAACCACCGTGACTCTTCCCTGCCCCCAGGACTGGGTCATGCCCTCCCCCAGTGCGATCAAGGGAAACCGGCTCACCCGCCCGCTCTCATCGGTGAGCTGGACCCTGGCCGTCATTTCCCGGCTCTCCCGGGGATGCTGCAGGTTGTGGAGCCGGTAATAAAAGGTGACCGGCTGCCGGCGGTCGATCGGATCGGCCGCCAAGGGCTGGACTTGTACGTCCCCGAAGACGAGCGGGGCGTCGCTCGCCAGCAGGTTCTCCTGCTGGAGGACGCTCAAATCGGCGAGGGGAATGAGCCGCTGGCTCAGCACCAACGGACTGCTCTCCAGGCCGCCAGCGGGAACGAAGGTGCCCGGGTCTTCGTCCGAAGGCATCGGTTCCATGGTTTCCGAGGGTGCGGGGTCAACGGGAAGGGAGGACAGAACCGTCTCCGCAACTCCGTGGTCGATTGGGAACTCCGGCGTCCCCGGGCTGCTCTCGGGATTGGGCAGGGTGACGGTTTCGTGGAGGGAGCCCATCCGGTTCCTGTGGTTTTCTCGGACCACCGCCTTGACGTCGTATACGCCCGCGGCGACCTCCCACTCCGTACTGGTGGTAAACCCGCGTTGGAGCATGGTGTGGTAGCCGGACTCGCTCAGGTTCAACTCAATGGTCTTTTGGGACCCGTCCACCCGCTCGCCGTCCTGGTCGTAGACCATCAGCACCAGGTAGAGGAGATTGCGCCGCCGTTCTCCCTCCAGCCGAAAGGGTATCCCCTCGATCCTGACGTTGGTGAAAACACTCAGGCGGTGGCGATCATCCCGGGTCGGGGACGAACGGTAGGCCAGTCGCAGCGGAATTTGGTCGAAGTTACCCGGGGCGGCCAGGGCCAGTTGAATGTCTTCGTTCTTACCGTCCTCCAGGGAGAGTATCTCTTGGGGCCCATAGTAACCTCGGCGGTAGTTCAGCTCCACACCAGGCCGGTCTACTTCCACCCGGATCTTATGGTATTTGCCGCCGGCCGTCTGATCGGGGGAGGCGTAGGAGAGGACATAGTAAAAGGACCGGGCATCTCTGATCTGTCGAAAACCAGCCACAAGATCATTGCTGTCACGAAAATAGGTCCCCCCGGTCTCCTCGGTCAGTTTCTCCAGCGGGCGACTCTGATAGACCTGATCCAGATGCCGGGCCGAGAGAGTCCGACCGATGTTCCGACCAGCGACAAATCTCGGAACCACAGGAGGTTCATAACTGCTCGCTTCAAACCCGAAGGTATACAGACCACGAATGTCGACGGCATTGAAGGATACTCCGGATTTCAGGGCTTGGTTAATCACTTGATCCAGTCTCCAACGCATTCTGCGTCCCAGAACAAACCCTTCGGACAACAGCACCAACGCCTTGCCAGCCGTGAAATACTGTAGCTGTCGAAGATGTATGGCGAGACCGGCCAACAGCCGGTGAACCGCAGCCTGGGTTTCCTCGTATTGACGGTACGCTCTGGCGCGGATTCTCAAATCAACCCCACCGACGTGCCCTCCCTCGACAATTCTGATTGCTTGTAAGTCTGTCAGGCTCACATGATCTGGCCCAATTACCTGCCTACCTCGATAGGGACGGGCCAGGTCCAACTTCCCGACATTCAATTCCTGAATTTCACCGCGCAAGAACTCCCGGTTGCCGCTAAAAGGAATGGCGACCCTACCGGAGGCAGAGAAGACACCCACCCGATCCTTCGGTCCCATTTCTTCCGCCACAAAAGTCTCCAAGGCGGATATGGTCCAACCGAAGAACTCCGGTGATCGCTCGGTCAGGTCGTCGATAAAAAAACTGATGAGCTTGCCGGGTTCTCCCTCGGAGCTCTGCAAGGGCCGCAGCGCGCCCGTCTCGGCCGCGGCCGCCCCGGCAGGGTCCACCGGCTCAGGACCGGCGAGGGACTGACTGGACTCGATCTCGAAGCTCTGAATCCGCTGGCGCTGGCCGTCTTCAAAGAGCTTGAAGTCGGCGGCGGGCAGGTCCGTGCCG
>VXMN01000180.1 GCA_009841055.1 Acidobacteriota bacterium | reverse complement strand
ACGCTTCACCAGTTAGCCTGGCGCTCGCGGGCGGGACGCCCGCGCTCCCGGGGGGGGCATCATCTCACGACAGCAGTGAGGCAGTTAGGGCCGTGCCGGGCCTTGACCTTTTGGCCGGTTTTCCGAAATATATAGGCATGCGACAGCGATTCCATTATTTGCCATTGTTTCTGATTCTTGTGATTACCGCGCCGGCGGTTGGCGCATCGGCCGGCAGTGAAGCGCCGACTTGTGCGGAAAGCGCCATCGTCGCCGGCTCCGTGCGCACAGAGGAAGACGTTCGAGTGTTCGTTCAATGCGCCTACGAGTACGCCCGACAGGAAGGTCTGGAGGAGGCACGCAGGGCTTTCAACCAGGACGCGCGTTGGAATAGCGGCTCCATCTATGTCTTCATCTCCGAAGTGACGCCATCGAGCGATCAGGCCCGTCTTTTCATCTTTCCCCCGGCTCCGGAGAGGGAGGGATCTTCGCTTGGGCTGCTGCTCGACGTCTTCGGTAACGACTACTACAAGGAGCAGCACCGGATCGTGAGCCAATTCGGGGAGGGCTGGCTCTACTATTCGTTCCTCAACCCGGCCACGGGCAGGGACGAGCCGAAGGCCGCATACATCAAGGGCATCGACTGGCACGGGACTCCGGCCGCAATCGGCGCGGGGATCTATCGCCGCGACCTCCCGGGAACGTGCGAAAGGGAGGAGATCAACGCCGCCATGCTGGACGCCGATCCTTCCCGGGAAAGGTTGCAGGAGTTTGTCCGTTGCGCAGCCATGGACCTGGAATCGAGGGGGTACTTCGCCACCTTCGGCCTGTCGTTCGATCCCCGTTGGAGAAGCGGCTCGGTCTACCTGTTCGGACTGGATACCTACGGCAACGCGCTCTTCACCGGAGATCCCTATAGCCAACCTTTCGGCCCCGGCGTATCCGAACTGGACCCGAGCTTTGTCGGAACCTTCGGCGGCCGGGACGTCCTGAGCGTCAGCAATGCCTTCGGTGAAACGTTCCTCTACTACTCGACGCGCAATCCCCTGACCGGGCTGCAGGCGCGCAAGGTGACGTTCGTCAAGAGGGTCATGGTCTTCGGGGTGCCTGTTCTGCTCGCCGCCGGCTACTATCCGGAAGACCTGGACCACGAAGATGACGGCGGTTCCGATACTCCACCCGGTGACGGCCAGGGTGCCGGCCAGGGGGGCAGCGCCACAATCCTCTACTGGCAGGCGCCGACCATTCTCAACCCGTACCTGTCCCGGGGCACCAAGGATGCCGAAGCGGCATCGCTGGTCATCGAGCCCCTGGCCGAGTACACCCCGGACGGGGAGATCGTGCCCGTTCTGGCCACGCGGGTTCCGACCACCGGGAACGGCGGTTTCTCCGCCGACCGGACCAGCATCACCTGGACACTCCGGGAGGATGCGCTCTGGTCCGACGGCACCCCTGTGACCGCCGACGACGTCGTCTTCACCTGGCGTTACTGCACCGCTCCGGGTGGTGGCTGCGCCCGGTCGCGGAGCTTCGAGAACGTGGCCTCCGTGGATGCCGTCGACGAGCGAACCGTCACCATCAGGTTCGTTGAACCGACCTCGTTTCCCTACGACCCGTTCGTGTCCAGCGTGAGCCCGATCCTGCAAGCCGCCCAATTCGCCGACTGCCTGGGCGAGGCGGCGGCAGGCTGCACCGGCGAGAACCTGGGACCTATCGGCACGGGTCCCTATCTCGTGTCCGACTTCGGCGCGGACGGCACCATCCTCTACCGGTTCAATCCCCGCTACCGGGGCGTCGAGTCGGGCCTTCCCTATTTCGGTGAAGTGATCCTGAAAGGCGGCGGGACGGCCGAGGCCGCGGCACGATCCGTTCTGGAGCTCAACCAGGCCGACTATGCCTGGAACCTCCAGGTTGAACCCGAAGTCCTGGCTTCGATCTCCGAGGGGGACGGTGGAACCATCGTCTCTGCTTTCAGCACGACAGTCGAACGCCTGCTGATGAACCAGACCAACCCGGACCCCAGCCTGGGCGATCTTCGTTCGGAATACGCCGACGGCGCCAACCCGCACCCGTTCCTGACCGATCCGGCGGTGGGGCGGGCCCTCTCACTGGCAATCGACCGCGACACCGTGGCCAGAACCGGTTACGGCGAGCAGGCCGGGCGTCCGACCTGCAATGTCTGGCCTGCTCCGCCCTCCCAGGCATCGACCAACAACGACGAATGCCTGGTTCAGAACATGGATCTGGCCAAGAAGATTCTGGACGATGCCGGGATCGTGGATTCCGATGGCGACGGCGTGCGGGAGCGGGAAGGCGTTCCCCTCAGGATCCTCTTCCAGACTTCGACCAATTCGGTGCGCCAGACCACCCAGGAACTGATCAAGGGCTGGTGGACGGAACTCGGCGTCGAGACCCGGCTGAAGCATGTCAATTCCGGTGTGTTCTTCGGTGGTGACATCACCAGCCCGGACACCGTGGGCAAGTTCTACGCCGACATTCAGATGTACGCCAACAGCGGAATCAGCCCGGACCCGGAGAGCTACCTGGGCTCCTGGGTCGCCACCGAGATCGCCCGGGCGGCCAACTCCTATCGCGGTTCAAACGTCCCGCGCTTCCAATCCGACGAATACGATCGGCTCTTCGCCGAGCTCCAGAACACGGTTGACACGGAGCGGCGCAACCGGATCACGATTGCTCTCAACGACCTGCTGGTCGGCAGCTACGCAATCGTCCCCCTGGTTCACCGGGGTTCCGTATCGGCTCACTCCAATGAGATCGAGGGTGTCTGGATGAACGCCTGGGATTCGGAGCTGTGGAATATCGAAACCTGGAAGCGACGGGAGTAGGCCGGATTGCGCGAGGGGGCGGAAAAGAAAAAAGATATCCACGAAGGCACACGAAGGACGACGAAGGGACACGAAGAAAAACCCAAACAAAAAGAGTTTCCTCGCCACAGTGAACGGCAGGCTGCCGATAGTTGCGGGCCGGCTCTGGCCTCGACCGGGGTTCAGGCGCTCCCCCAAGGGCTGCTGAACCCAATCGGGCGGGAAGCCTCAACCCAATCTCAAGGCGACAGGCTGAAGGTAAAGAGGTTGCTGCCGGCGGCCACGGCCACGATCTGCTTGCCGTCCAGCATGTAGGTGATGGGGTGGGTGGTAATGGGCGACCCGGTCTGGAACTGCCACAGGCTCTTGCCGGAATGGGCATCCAGCGCGGTGAGATAGCCGTCCATGTCGCCCACGAACACCAGCCCTCCCGCGGTGGAGAGCGTTCCGGCCCAGGTCGGGGTGTGGAACTTGAACTCCCACTTGACTTCCCCGGTGGTGGGCACCAGCGCCTTGACCACCCCCCAGGTATCTTCGTCCGGCTTGACCTGAGGGAAACTCCCCAGCCAGAAGTGACCCGGCTCCAGTTCCTGCTCACTGCTGAAGTAGTCGGTGCACTCCTCGCGGACCACCACGTAGAGCAGACCGGCGTCGGGATTGTAGGAAGGCGCCATCCAGTTGGACCCTCCTCCCATTCCCGGGCACTGCCGGTTTCCCTCCGGAGTGGGGGCGGTGTTGGGGAGCACCATGGGCCGCCCTTTGGCGTCGATTCCCGAGGCCCAGGTGACCCTCGCCACCGCGTTGGCGTGGAGGAACTCTCCGGTTTCCCTGTCCAGAACGTAGTAGAAACCGTTGCGATTCGATTGGACCAGCAGTTTTCTGGGCTTGCCGTCCATTTCGAGATCCAGCAGCACCGGGACCTCGTTGGCGTCCCAGTCGTGGACGTCGTGAGGAGTGAACTGGAAGTACCACTGCATCTTGCCGGTGTCGGGGTCCAGCGCCACCACTGATGCAGAGTAGAGGTTGTCGCCCAGGCGGGTCTCCCCGTTGAGATCCGGGGCCGGGTTGCCGGTACACCAGTAGAGCAGGTCCAGCTCAGGGTCGTAGGTTCCCGTCATCCAGGTGGGCGCCCCACCCGTCTTCCAGGAATCTCCCAACCAGGTTTCCGAGCCGGGCTCTCCGGCCGCAGGAATGGTCCAGAACCGCCACAGCCGCTTTCCAGTGTCGGGGTCGTAGGCGTCCAGGAAGCAGCGGACGCCATATTCGCCGCCTCCGGTTCCGATGATGACCTTGTCCTTGACGATGAGGGGAGCCCCGGTGGAGCTGTACCCGATTCGGTAGTCGGCCCGCTCGATGTCCCAGAGGACATTTCCGGTCTTGGTGTCCAGGGCCACCAGGTGGGAGTCGAGGGTGGCCATGAACAACTTGTCCCGCAGCAGGGCGAACCCTCGATTGATGGGCCCGCAGCAGAGGCTCTGGTCGGGCAGGCTGCGCTGGTATCTCCAGAGTCGCCGGCCGGTTCGAGCGTCCAGGGCATAGCCGTTGTTGTAGGGAGCTGTGATGTACATCATCCCGTCCACCACCAGGGGTACGGTCTGAAACTTGGCGGCAGCCCCCACGCCGGTCTGAAACACCCAGTCGACCCGCAGGTCGGCCACGTTGCCCTTGTGGATCTGCTTGAGCGGACGGTAGTTCCGGCCGCTGTAGTCCCCGCGGTAGGTGAGCCAGTTCTGCGGCTCCTCCATAGCCCGCACCAATCGTTCGCTGGTCACCTCGCCGGCCCGGGACAAGCCGGTCAAACCGGAAAATATCAGCAACAGGCACACCGCCGGCACAAACCATGTTGGCTTCATTGGTTCTCCTCTTCGGATACGACTACTACGCCAGCCGGGTGGTCCGGAAGGAGACCGCCCGCGGCGGCCTTGTCCGGATAACTCGAACCCATCCTCCTCGACCCCTTCATTGCGCGACCGGACGAGTGAGGAAGATCAGTAGGTCCATCAACTCCTGGTCGGAAAGCGCGCTTTCCGAATAGGCCGGCATCAGCGAATGGTCCAGGTGGGTGAGTTCCCGCAGCTCGCTCTTGCGATAGCTGTGGTAGATCTCTTCCTGGTCCAGCACCTGGATGGTGTAGGTGTCCTCGTTGCGCACGACACCGGTAATCTTCTTTCCCGAGGGGGTCACCAGCCGCACCGACTCGTAACCGCCCGCCATCCGCCCGTCCGCCTGAAGGACATTCTTGAACTGAGCACTGGGATCCCGCATGGCTTCCAGGAACGACTCCCAGGGGCGAGAATTTCCGATGCCCGTCAGGTCGGGACCCAAGCGTCCTCCTTCTCCCCGAACCATGTGGCAGCCGGAGCAGAACCCCTTGCCGCTGAAGATCTCACGCCCCGATTCCCAGTCTCCGCGCAATGCCTGAGGCCGGGCCTTGGACCGGAGATCGGTGATAAAGGCGATCATGCGCCACAGGTTGCTATCGGGTAGCGTTTGGCCGGGCATCTGGGTTCCCTGAATTCCATTCCTCACCACCTCGAGCATGTCGTGATCGTCCACAACATGGGTGAGCTGCCCTCTAACCAGGTCCGGCCCGCGGAATCCCCCGCCGCCCTCCATACCGTGGCAGCCGGCGCAGTAATAGCGGAAGAGGCCTTTTCCGACCAGAATGTCGTCCGGGTTCCCCTTGTAGGGGTTCTGCTTCCTCTCCTCTTCCTCCGCCGGCGCCGTGGCCGGGATGGCAGCGGTCGATCCCAGGACGACAGCCAGGATGGCAAAAACCGGAAACGGCATCCGTCTCGCCAGAGTTCGCATGCTCACCTCACCCAACTGGAGAATGGCCCGATTGCGGCCGATTTTATGGCAAGGCTCCCGGGAAGTCAAAAGACAGCCGGCGCCTCGATCACGGAGGTTTCTCTGGCGCCCGGAGGCGGGAAACTGGTACAAACGGCATGGCACAGCCTGGCCTGGAGCAGGTTTGGAATCTCACCGCTGTCTAAATCGGGAAAGGGCACCATCATGACGGAGCAAGTGATCTCGGTGGAAGAGGAGTACAGGAGGCGAACGCCCAATTCAGCCGAAGCCTTTCGACGGGGCCGGCCGGTGACAGCCGGACCGGCCAAGGGGGCCTACTTCTTTCAGCCCTATCCCCTGGTCATGTCCAGAGCCCGGGGGTGCATCCTGGAAGACATTGACGGGCACCGCTACGTGGACTTCGCCAACCACCACTCCACCCAGATCCTGGGCCACAACCATCCCAAGGTCATGGAGGCCATTCGGGCCCAACTGGATCAGGGAACCGCCCTGGGCGCCCCGACAGGCATCGAGACCGACATGGCCGCGGAAATGTGCGAACGGGTCGCCACCCTGGACCGGGTCCGCTTCGTGAACTCCGGCACCGAGGCCACCCTGCACGCGGTTCGGCTGGCCCGGGGTTTCAGCCGAAAGTCCAGGATCGCCAAGTTCGAAGGCGGCTACCACGGCAGCCACGACGCGGTGGAGGTCAGCGTGTTCCCGCCCGTGGACCGGGCCGGACCGGTCGAGGCTCCCCATTCCGTGCCCGGCGCCGGAGGGATGTCGCCCCACGCGGCCGGCGAGGTGCTGGTGCTTCCCTACAACAACGAGGATGCTGTCGCCAGGCTGATCGAAGAACACGCCGGGGAGCTGGCCTGTGTCATGTTCGACCCCAAGGCGGGGATGCTCCCGGTTCGACCGGAGTTCGCCCGCGCCGTGAGAGAGATCACCCGCAGGCACGGACTGCTGCTGATTTTCGACGAAATTGTCGGCTTTCGCGCCGGCAGAGGCGGCCTGCAGGAACAATTCGGTATCGATCCGGATCTGACCTGCTTCGGGAAGATCGTGGGGGGAGGGTTTCCGGTGGGAGCTTTCGGCGGCCGGGCCGACCTCATGGACCTGTTGGATCCCAGCCGGGGGCCGACCGGCTTTTCCCAGAGCGGAAGCTTCAGCGCCAACCCCATGACCATGGCTGCGGGCCTGGCCACCCTGCGGGAGCTGACGCCCGCGGCCTTCGACCACCTCAACGGCTTGGCGGACCGGTTGACCGCCGGGTTGAACGACCTCTTCGCCCGCCGGAGCGTCCACGCCCGGGCCATCAATACGGGCTCGGTCTTCAGCATCTACTTCGTCGAGGGCAAGCTGGAGACCTACCGCGACCTGGCCCGCGCCGACCGGGCCTTGAGCCACCGGGTCTTTCTGGCCTTGCTGGAGGGAGGGTATTTCCTGAGCCACACCCTCAGCATGTGCGCCCTGTCGCTGCCCATGGAAGAGCGGCACATCACCGGGTTGATCGCAGCCATGGACAAGGCGCTGGACCGGGTGCAGGACGGCTGAGAGGCCGTGAAGGATCAGCCGGTGTTCAAGAGGCGGTTGCGGTCCTCTCCCTGCAGCGGCAGTTCCGTCCAGGCGCCCGAGCGGGCGTGGGAGACGTGGAAAGCCACGATGCTTTCCAGGACCTGCAAGGCTTCCGCGGCGTCGTAGGCAAAGGGCCCGCGGCCGTCCAGCCAGGCCACGATCTCCTGCACTGCCCGGTCCATCCCGGTGGCCTGACTGCGCAGGCTGGGCCACTGTTCCTGCCGGCCGTCCCAGTATTCCAGGCTCACTTCGTCCCCTCCGGTCAGGGCCCGTCCCTTGCTTCCGTTGATGCTCAGGCTCATGGGGACCCTGGCGTAGTCGGACGCATCCACGGTGACCATCACCCCGCCCTCCAGGCGCATCAGGCCCCACCCGCCGGGGTCCTGAAAGGCCGGACCGCGGCAATCGGGCTTCCCCGCCAGATCCAGGGTGCCCGAGACGGCTTCCACCCGCCGCCCGGTCACCATGCGGATGGCGTCGAACAGGTGGGTGCCGACGTTGCCCAGGCGCCCGCTGCTCCACTGCACGTTGACCGAGGTCAGCTCACCCAGTTTCCCGTCGCCGATCAGATCGCGCAGGAGGCGATAGTTGGGATGAAAGCGCCGGTTGTGGTTGATGGCCAGGAGAGATCCCGACTCCCGGCAGGCCCGCAGCATCCGATCTCCCTCGGAAACGCGGGAGGCCATGGGCTTTTCGCAGTAGATGGCCCGGATTCCGGCGCGGGCACAGGCCACGGTGATCTCCTCGTGCACCGGAGTGTAGGTGGCCACGCTCACCAGGTCGAGGGCCTCGGCGGCAATCATCTCCCGCCAGTCGGCGTAGCTGCCGACCCCGGCGCGCTCTTCGAAACGGGCCCGGCGTCCCGAATCGCGGCTGCTTCCCGCCACCAGACGGATCCGCGGGTTTCCCGCCAATGCCCCAAGGTGGGTGCCGTCCAGGTTCTCCACCTGTTGGCCCAAGGCATCGCCTGAGATCTGGTCGGCGGCGCCGATAAACCCCAGTCCGATGATTCCCGCCCGGTAGATTGGCGAGTTCACGCTCTCGCACTCCTGTTCAGCGATTGTCGGGCCTGGCGCTCTTCCGGATCCAACTGGAGAAATAGTGAACTCGGAGCCTGCGCTTTCCCCACTCCCGCGCCGCTTCGAGGTCGTCACCCATGTAGATGTCGATGCGCCGGCGCCAGCGGTGGTGCATCTTGTCCAGGACGACAAAACGCCGGCCGGGGAACCCCTCAATCCTCACCCGGGCCCCGCGAACGAAGCCCATCGGAATCAGGTCCCGGGAGACGGCGATCGCCCTCATGCCCGGTTTCAGCCTGTCTCCCCAGGCGGCTACGTAGGGAGTGTCATCGGTCTGGTTGGGATGGGAGTTGTAGGCCGAGGCCGTGACTTCTATCGTGTCCTCTCCCACCGGAATGCATGCGGTGTTCAGGGACAGTGCCGCCAACGCCGCCGCAGCCACCCATCCAACCGGCCTCTTGGGGCCTGAAGTCACTCGGTTCCTCCACCTGGCTTGGGTTTTACCGAGCCGGCCGGGATTTCCGCGGCCGGCAGGAAGACCATTACCGGGAAACACTGTATACGGCCGTGGGTTCGGACGCAAGCCGGCACGCCCCTTGCCACGAAGACCTCCTGACGATTCCACCGGAATCCCGAGGTGGGCGGGCCGGCGTCATCCGGTCCGTCGAGATTTATTTTCTTGGGGTGATGATCCTTGGGAGATTGAGTGGTACTAGTTCATAGGTGCCGGTCATTGCATTGAGCAAGCCGCCAGGAACCAACCTATGAGTCAATCCGCAGCACGTCTTCACCTGGTGGAACAGTCAGATCCGGAGGAACCGCCGCAACCTCCCGAATTGGAAGCCGATCTGCTGGATTTCCCGGCCTTTCGGTTCCTGGAATCCTTCTTCCGCATCCTCTCGCTGGTCATCACGACCGTCTGCATCCTGCTGATCATCTCCTCGGGCCTGGTGCTTTGGGTTCTGCTGGCGTTCTTTTCCTGATGGGGCTCCGTCCCATGGGCTGACGCCCACGGCTACCTGTTGTCGCCGCATTCGCGGCTGTCAGGGAAGCCGGCTCATGAAACGTGTCTGCAGATGAGTAACGGGCTTGCGCTTGAGTTTGGTATGCCGGCATTTGCTGCCGCCGCGTTCGCGGCTCAGCTCCCCTACGCGACGTTTCCCTATAGCTCCCCCGGGCTCTGGCCCGGGGCATTATTCCAAATAGAAAAGCACGTTTCCCCTGGCAGTGTTGTGGGTTTGGTGAGAGCTGCGAAGCTGCGGTTGACGTGGGTTACCCGGCAAGACGCCCCCTACGGGCCATCCTTATAGAGCTGCGTAGCTGCGGCTCAGGGTAGCCCCGGGTGGCAACCCGGGGTCGTCTGGGTTCGCGTCAACCCAGCCGCGAATGCGGCGCATAGAAAGCACCCGTCTCGGGAAGCAATGCCTCAGTAAGAAACACCTCCAAACCCCGCACCACCCCCAGCCGCATAAGCGGCGACCAGGAAGCGCCGCTGACGAAGCACTCTCGCCGGGATTGGAAGGAAGGCCGATTCCGGTTGGATGCGGGTCAGGCCAGGATGGGACGGATCACGTTGCCGTGGACGTCGGTCAGGCTGAGGTCCCGCCCGCCGAAGCGGTAGGTCAACTTCTCGTGGTCGAGGCCCACCAGGTGAAGGATGGTGGCATGGAGGTCGTGCACGGTGGTGATGTTCTCCACCGCTTTCTTGCCGATCTCGTCGGTCTCGCCGTAGAGCGTTCCACCCTTGACGCCCCCGCCCGCCATGAAGATGGTGAAGGCGGTTTCCAGGTGGTCGCGGCCGTCGCCGTTGGAGCTGTCGGGGGTCCGTCCGAACTCGGTGCCCCAGATGAGCAGCGTCTCCTCCAGCATGCCGCGGGACTTGAGGTCCTTGATCAGAGCGGCCACCGCCTGGTCGGTCACCAGGGCATTGGCTTCGTGGCCCCGCTTCAGGTAGGAGTGCTGATCCCAGGTCCCGTTGTTCTGCCCGAACAGAACCGGGCAGGTGACCTCCACGAAGCGCACCCCTTCCTCCACCAGGCGGCGGGCCCGCAGACACTGCAGGCTGTAGTTCCGCTTGTCCTTGTTGGTGGTGTCCAGGCCGTAGAGACGCTTGGTGGCTTCGGTCTCCTTGTCCAGATCCAGAACGTCCGGCACCAGGGACTGCATGCGGTAGGCCATCTCGTAGTTGCGGATGGCAGCCTCCACGGCGTCGTCGCTGCCGGCCGAGGCGCCGAAGGCCCGGTCCTGGTCCAGGAGCAGGTCCAGCTTGGCCTGCTGCAGCCGCGGGTCATCGGAGGTCACCAGGTTGTCGATGGCATTGCCCTCTGCCTTGACGGGCAGGGCCTGGTGGGTGGCCGGCAGGAAGCCGTTGGAGAAATTCTCCAGGCCGCCGGGGGGAATATCGCCGGTGTGCAGCAGCACATATCCGGGCAGGTTCTTGTTCTCGCTGCCCAAAGCGTAGGTGATCCAGGATCCCAGGCTGGGATGGCCCCCCACGTTCCTGCCGGTGTGGAACAGGATGTTGCCCCGGGGATGGAGCGGGAATCCGGAGACCATGGAGCGGACGACGACCAGGTCGTCGACGCAGGTGGCGATATGGGGGAGCAGCTCGCTGACGGCCATCCCGGACTGTCCGTAGCGTTTGAAGCTCCAGGGGCACCCCTGCCAGGTTCTCTGCCCGTCTCCCGAAAGCTGGCCGTGCAGCTCGTTCAGCTTGGGCTTGGGGTCGAAAGTATCCATGTGCGAGACCCCGCCCGGCATGAAGCAGAGGATGACGTTTTTCACCTTGGAGGGGAAATGAGGCATGGCCGTGGGAGTGGGAACAAGCCCGGCGTAGGCCTTGTCGGCCATGAGCGAAGACAGCGCCAGCATTCCGAAACCATTGGCTGCCTGCTTGAGCACCTCGCGCCGCGTCAGCGGAGCGCCGGCATACCCTGGACAACCCTCTCCGTTCCCTTTTCGCATCGACATGGTGGGGCCTCAGAACAGGTAGATAAGCTCTTTCAGATTGAACATGGCGTGAGCCACGTCTTTCCACACTTTTTTTTCGCCCAGTATATTCTCTTCGGGAATACCGTGCAAGGCCGATAGCCGAGAGACCGCGCCTCTGAATCGCCCCAACTCGGCCGCGTCCGGCGAACGGCCCAGCGCCCGGCGGAACATTCGTTCCAGGCGGGCTTCCACGGATTCATCCCCTTCAGCCAGCAGTCGCTCCGCCCAAAAGCCGGCTTGCTCGACCACAAAGGGGTCATTGAGCAGGGCCAGGGCCTGGGAAGGCACGTTGGTGCGGTCTCGACGGCCGCGCGTGGCCGAGGGCGCCGGAAAGTCGAAGAGTTCCAGAAAGGGCGGACTCTCCATGCGGGTCACTCTCAGATAGAGGCTGCGCCGCCCGTTTCCGTCCAGCGGCCCGGAGAGCAGCTTGCGATAGTCCTTGGGGTCGTCCCGAAAGGGCTGGATGCTGGGACCGAAGAGGCGGGGTTCCAACCTCCCGGAGGCTGCCAGGATCGTGTCCCGGACGACCTCGGCTTCCAACCGCCGCAGCGGATAGTGGTGGAGGCTCCGGTTGTCGGGGTCGACCCTGGTGGCCGGGGACGACGGCCGGCTGGACTGGCGAAAGGTTTTCGAGAGAACCAGCAGGCGCAGCAACCGCTTGACCGACCATCCGTCCTCGACGAATCGGCCGGCCAGGTAGTCGAGCAGTTCGGGATGGGTGGGCTTGTCTCCGAATCGGCCGAAGTCATCCACGGTGCCCACGATGCCGCGGCCGAACACGTGGTGCCAGAGACGGTTCACCATTACCCGGGCCGTCAGCGGATTGTCGGCCGAGGCGATGACCTCGGCCAGTTCCCTGCGTCCGCTCCCCGGGGTTTGGAAGGCCGAACCGGAGGCCTTCAGCATGGTCAGGTAGCCGCGTGGCACCGGATCGCCGGGCCGCTTGGCATCTCCCTTCTCCAGCAAGGGGGCGTTGAATCCAGGGTCGATGTCGCCCATTGAGCTGATGATCCGCGGATTCGAGAGCCGGGACTCCAGGCTGCGGTAGGCGGAAACCAGTCGGTTGAGCCGGGGACTCAGATCCTTGCGGTTCTCCAGCAGCTCATTCCCGATCAGCCAGTCGATCCAGCTCACCTCCGGCAACCCCGCCTTCCCCTTGGCCCAGGCGGTCAGGGCCCGCCGGCTGGCGGCTCCGTAGCGCCGCGCCAACTGCTCGGCGCTTCGCGGCGGAGCCCCCTGCAACAGCGGGGCCAGTTGGTCCAGTTCCTCTCGCGGCAGTTCCTCGGTGTCGTGCAGCACGGCCCGAGAAATGCCGAAATAGGACCCGGGTCTGACAAAGTCTTCCTCCGTGTAGTCCTTCAGATGCCGGGGGCGCTCGGGTATGCGGGGATTCCCGTCCTTGGTGACCAGTTCGATGTAGAGCGGATAGGTCGTGTCGCGGTGCTTGATGGGTATCCGGTACCAGGACAGGCGATCGCTCTCCAGGGGCTTGTAGTCGTCGCCGAGGATGCAGTGATCCACAATGGTCCGGCGGGAAGCCAGCTTGCCTCCCATGAGCCGCAGACTCACGAACTTCTTGTCCTTGGGCAGATAGGGAGAGCGCAGGGCGCCGTTGAGCCGTTCCGAGAGGACGTGGCTGTAGAGGCCGGCTGACAGAATTCCCGAAACCACTCGGGAGCCATCGATGCCGAGGGTTATTGCTCCATCGGATACCGCCCCCTCCATGAGTCCGAGACCATCGGGGCGCCAGTCGCCCGGACTCCCGGAACGAAAGTCGCCGAAATCCAGGAAGTGGCTCCGGTTGAAGTCCTTTCGCTCCGCCATCTCCCGCTTGTAGTGAGTCGCCATCTTCGACCAGGCATGGCCGAACCGTGCGGGAGACAACCCGGCCTCACAGGCGATGGCTGCCCAGGGGTAAAGAATGTCCTCGGGGTCCATGCTCTTCCTGAGCAGGACCTGGTGCCATCGCTCCAGCCTTTCCGGATCGAGACCGGCTGCCCGGGCCGCGTCAGGGACGCCGACGGCCTGGGCCGCCTGGAGCGCCAGCAGGGTGTCGGGTATCTGTTCGGACTGCCGAATCCAAATCCGGGCCAGCTCCTTGCGGATAGAGGATTTCAGCTTCTTGAGGCGTTCCTTGATCCATTGGTCGGAGTCCCCGACATCCAGCGTCCGGGAAAGCTGGCGCGAGCTGTTCAGGATCCCGTAGAGCGCGTAATAGTCCTGGGTGGGAACAGGGTCCAGCTTGTGATCGTGGCAGCGGGCACAGGCCACCGTCAGACCCTGAAACGCCTTGGTGAGGGTGTCGATCTGGTTGTCGACCACGTCAGTGCGGATTTCCCGGAAGGTAACGCAGTTGTCGTGACCCATCTCTCCCAGGCGGAAGAAAGCCGCCCCGGCCAGGGACTCGTTCAGTCCCATCCAGTGGTCGATGCGGGGTCGTTCCAGCATGTCGCCGGCCACGTGTTCCCGGACCAGTTGGTCGAAGGGCAGGTCCTGATTGAAGGCCCGGATTAGGTAGTCCCGGTAGCGCCAGGCAGCCAGCAGCTCGTAGTTCCACTCGTAGCCGTAGGTTTCCCCGAAGCGCATCACGTCCATCCAGTGACGCGCCCACCGTTCCCCCAGGTGAGGAGAGGCGAAAAGACGGTCCACCAGCCGCTCGTAGGCGTTGGGAGAGGAATCCTGAACGAATCGATCGACTTCCCCGGGCTCGGGAGGCAGCCCGGTCAATACCAGGCTGAGCCTCCGGACCAGGGTCTGCCGGTCGCCGGTCGGGGCTGGCTGCAACCCCCGGCGTTCCAACTCCGCCAGAATGAACCGGTCCACCGGATGACCCGATGCAAGCGCTCCATTCCCCGGCGCCCGGGGTTCGGTCAAGGGTTGATAGGACCAGTGCTCCCGCAGCATTGCGGCGTAGAATTCGTCGACTCCCTCGGACCCGCCAGGGGCGGCGGCAGGCTCGGGCCAGGGAGCGCCCAGGGCGACCCAGCGTTCCAGGGCGCCGATCTGCTGGGGCGACAGCCGGCCGGCCGGCGGCATCTCCAGCTCCTGGTGGCGAATCGCCTTGATCAGCCAGCTTGACTCGGGCTCCCCTTCCACCCCCGCGGCTCCGCGGGTCCCCCGCGTGGGAACAACCTACCTCGAGTACAGCCGCAGCCCGCGCTGCGGCATCGGGGGGCCGGGGCAGGCGTAG
>VXMN01000285.1 GCA_009841055.1 Acidobacteriota bacterium | reverse complement strand
CCTTCGTGCTGGACGAGTCGGGCCACTTCAGCCGGAACTGCAACCTCAGCATGGTGGATCTCGAGCCGGTGGTGGAGCCCGCTGACCTGGAGACCCTCAAGGGCATGGTCTCCCGCCACCGGAGTTATACGGGCAGTGCGGTTGCGGAGAGAGTGTTGCGGAATTGGGAAGCGTTGCTGCCCAAGTTCGTGAAGGTGATGCCCGTGGACTACCGGAGAGTTCTCCAGGAGTTGGAGATGGCACGGGATATCCAAGCCGACCGCGAGCAGACCCCGGCCCTGTCGCGTTAGCACAGTTACCGGAAAGACCAATCAAGATCCAGCGGTTCCAGCCCGGTTCCGGGAGGGCCGCAGGGTTCCTTTCAGTGGCTCCGACGCGGAGAAGCCATGGGAAAAGTGACGGGTTTCATGGAAATCGGCCGGAAGATGGCCCCCCGCCGACCCGTGGACGAGCGCCTCAAGGACTGGTTCCAGGTGTACCGGGAACCCGCCGACTCCCTGGTGCAGAGCCAGGGGGCCCGATGCATGGATTGCGGCATTCCCTTCTGCCACACGGGTTGTCCTCTGGGCAACATCATCCCGGACTGGAACGACCTGGTCTATCGAAACCGCTGGCAGGAAGCGATCCAGGTACTGCACAAGACCAACAACTTCCCCGAGTTTACCGGTTGGGTATGTCCGGCGCCGTGCGAAGAGGCCTGTGTGCTGGGAATCAACGACAAACCGGTCACCATCAAGCAGATCGAAATCAGCATCATCGAGCATGCCTTCCGTGAAGGCTGGATCAAACCGACGCCTCCCGCCGCTCGTACCGGGAAAAAGGTGGCCGTGGTGGGTTCGGGTCCGGCCGGTCTGGCCTGCGCGGACCAGTTGAACAAGGTGGGCCACAGGGTCACCGTGTTTGAGCGAGCCGACCGCATCGGGGGACTGCTGACCTATGGGATTCCCGATTTCAAGCTGGAGAAGTGGGTGGTGGGGCGCCGCCTCGATCTGTTGCGGGAAGAGGGTATCGTCTTCAGGACCGGGGCCAACGTCGGATTCAACGTGGCGGTCGACGACCTGAGACGCGACTTCGACGCTCTGGTTCTGGCGGGCGGGGCCACCAAGGCCCGAGACCTTCCCGTACCGGGCCGGGAGCTGGACGGCATCCACCTGGCCATGGATTACCTGCCGCAGCAGAACCGGCGGGTGGCTGGAGACCGGAAGATTCCGGGCAGGGCCATCACCGCCAAGGGCAAGCGAGTGATCATCCTGGGCGGCGGGGATACGGGCTCGGACTGCCACGGGACGGCTCTCAGGCAGGGAGCCCGCTCGGTGCGCTCCTGGGAACTCCTGCCCAAACCTCCGCCCGAACGGACTCCCTCCATGCCGTGGCCCTACTGGCCGATGATCCTGAGAACCTCCTCTTCCCACGAAGAAGGCGGCTTTCGAGACTGGAGCATCAACACCAAGCGCTTTAGCGGCTCCAACGGCCGAGTGGAGAAGCTGCATGCGGTTCGCGTCGAATTCGGAGAGCCCAACGAAAACGGACGCCGTCCCATGCGGGAAGTTCCGGGAAGCGAGTTCGAGGTAAAGACCGAGCTGGTGTTGCTGGCGATGGGATTCCTCGGGCCGGAGTCCGACGGCATGTTGAAACAACTGGGGGTCAGGCTGGACGCTCGCGGCAACGTGGAGGCGGATGAGGACTACATGAGCAGCCGGCCCGGAGTCTTTGCGGCCGGTGACATGCGGCGAGGACAGTCGCTGGTGGTCTGGGCCATCGCCGAAGGCCGCCGGGCCGCTCGCGGCGTGGACCGGTTTCTGATGGGATCGACCGATCTTCCCTGATCGGCCCCCGAGCCGGCCCGACGGCGCAGCCCGATTGCGGGTATTCTCCCTCCGTCCTCCCCGATTCCGGACAACCCCGTTCCCCTGGCGCCAGGCCATTCCCGCCCTCCGCGGGAGATTCCTTCCTCGAGGCTACGACTCCTTATGGACAGTAGTGGAAAGATCGAGCGCCTCAGCGTTCCGGCGCTGGATGAAATCCTGGGGGAGCCCTTCAAGGTCCTCAATGACGGTTTCATCCGATTGATCGACTACATGGGTTCGGATGAGTCCATCGTGCAGGCGGCCCGGGTCTCCTACGGGAAGGGAACCAAGAAGGTCCACCAGGACCGCGGCCTCATTCGATACCTGATGCGGCACCGGCACACCACTCCCTTCGAGATGTGCGAGATCAAACTGCACGTCCGGGTGCCGATGGACTGCTGGCGCCAGTGGATCCGCCACCGAACGGCCAGCGTCAACGAGTACTCGACCCGTTATTCCGAGGCTATCGACTCGGCTCAACTGACCGGCGACGACCAGTGGCGGGAGCAATCCCGGGGCAACCGGCAGGGCAGCACCGGATTTCTTGCCCGGGAGGTCGGCTCGGAGCTTTCCGAAGGAGAATCGAGTCTGATTCAGGACAGCCGCCGGCTCTACCGCGAACGACTGGAGGCCGGCGTCGCCAGAGAGCAGGCCCGCAAGGACCTCCCGCTCTCAACCTATACCGAGGCCTACTGGAAGATCGACCTCCACAACCTGTTGCACTTCCTGGCCTTGAGAATGGATCCCCACGCCCAGTGGGAGATCCGCAGCTACGCGACCGTCATCGGCGAGCAGATCCTCAGCCGCTGGTGCCCCATCACCTGGGAAGCCTTCCAGGACTACCGCTTTCATGCCACCGCCCTCTCCCGCCGGGAGCAGCATATCATCCGCATGCTGGCCGCCGGCCGCCCCGACGAGGCCGAGGAACTGGCCACCCGATTCGGGCTACTCAAATATGACGGCCCACGCCTCAAGCCAAACCGCGAGCGCAAGGAGCTGGAGGCAAAGCTTCAGTCCCTGAATTTCAAGATTCCCTGGCTGGATGGCCAGAAAAAATGAGGCCCAGGCTCATCAATCCATAAGGGTGTCAATCCTGGTGTCCAGCGCTTGCGCAATGCGGCTCAGGGCCTTCACCGAACCGGTCTTGAGACCTCGTTCGATTTCGGAGAGATACCCGTTGGCGAGCCCTGTCTTTTCAGCGAGAGATCTCAACGTCATGCCGCGATAAGCCCGCCACGCAGCCACAGGGTTCTCCCCATCCATGATTTTCAGGAACACTTCGTGCGGGATGCGACTCCCATCATCGGCTTCCCTGGCCGCCAACAAATCTTCCAGCTCCTCCTGACGAGCAATCAGGGCGTCGTAGTCCGCCCGACTTAGCGTGACGGTTTCGGTCTCAGATTTCCTGCCCGGGTTCATTACATTATGCTCTCATAGAGAGAGCATAATTCAAAGGACTATCAGTGGCAACCCGGCTGGCTGCCGCGCAGGAAGCGGTCGTCGCCCGTCAGATTATTGAGAAGTCGTCACTCGGAAGGCGCCCCGGGAGCGCGGGCGTCCCGCCCGCACAACACCGGCAAGGCTTTACCCAACTCCTCGACCCGGGTCGACCGGCAACGTCGCCAGGGCTCTGCTTCGACCGGGCCCATGCCGTTCCCACCGGCAGGGTGGCCGGGTGCCGCATCGCAGGGAAACTGAGCGGTACGCAACGGGGGTGCATGCGGGCGGGACGCCCGCGCTCCCGGGTGGGCATCCTCCCATCACTCTTGCTCCTCAAGGGGAGCACGCTCCGGCTTGCCGGGTCACATCCCGTGCCGTTTCGGCAGAACCGTCACGCTTGGTGGCCCTTGGTTGTCCTTCGTGGCCCTTCGTGGATCACTCTTTTCTTGCTGTCTCAGGCAGGTCGGGGATGCAAGGGCGGACGGCGATGGACTGGTAGCGCCGGAGCCGGACGAGACCGGGCTTCCCTCCCTTGGGCTTGGAGACGAATTTCTTCTGCGTATAGTGCACTTCGACCCTGGGTGCGTTGCGGGCCTGGCTGAAATAGGCGGCCAACTGGGCTGCTTCCAGCAGCGAGGGCTCCGAGGGCTCCGAGCGCCTGTCGGGGTTTCGCAGCACCACGTGAGATCCCGAATAGCCCGCCACATGCAGCCAGAAGTCGTGGCCGTGAGCCACTTTGCCCGTCAGGGCATCGTTTTGCCGGTTCCCCCTGCCCACCAGAATGGTCGACCCTTCCGATGAAACAAACCGGCGAGCCAGCTTCGACAGTTCCGCCCTTGCCTCTTCCCTGGCAGAGTGGCGCGGTCCGGCCCCGGTCGGAGGCGGTGAAGGGGTTGGATGGGCGGGTGTGGGTGCCGGCTCAAGGTCGTCCGGAGAGGTTGTCCGGTCAAGCTGCTCCTGTTGCTTTTCCAGGGCGGCAAGCTCTGCCCGAACCGATTCCAGCCGAGTCAGAATCCTGGGAACGGCGCGGCTCGACTTCCGGAATTGCCTGGCATAGCGGGTGGCATTCTGGAGCGCCGTGAGCCTGGGCTCCAGGGGAATCTCCACCTCGGGCTGATCCGGCTGAAACAGGTCCGGAAGGCGAAGCGACGTCCGGCCCGCGGGCAACCCCGAAGCCTGGGCCAGCAGCAGGTCGCTGTATTTCTTGAAACACTGGCCCCGGCGGTTCTTTTCCAGGTCGGTTTCCAGGTCTTTCAGCAGACGCGCCTGCTTCCTGCTTCGCCGGCGCAACCGCGAGAGTCGGGCCTGACGTCCCTGGAGCCATCCCTGCCGATCCTGAAAAAGCCGGCAGGTCTCGGCGACGGCGGCGTTCATGTCGGGAAATTCCCGATGAGGGCAGCCCTCGAGAATGGTCAGCGGGAAAGGAGTGCAGATCCAGGGTTGGCTGTCCTTGGCGGGGGGGTAGATCCGCGGCGTGACGGGCCCGCTCCGCACCCGCCGAATTATCTCCTGGAAGCATTCCCACGCCCCCTCCGGGTCCGCCGGGAGGCATCGGTGGGCGATCTCCCGAAGGAAGAGAGGACTCAGGCCTCGGATCCCCTTCCTCCTGCGAACCGCCCGGGCGGTCCTTGCGCTCTTCTCTCCCGACTCGCGCCAAGCCTCCAGGACCAGGTCTTGGAACGCCTGCCTGTCGAGGCTTTCCAGGCCGGATCCGGCGCCGGACACCGGGACGGAGGCAGGCTGACGGGGTCTGAAGGCCCGCAGAACCCGGTCCTGGTCGTCCCGCAGGAAGGCGTTGACCCGAAGGGGAATCAGCTCCAGGCGCAGTCGGACGGTTCTCGGCGGATCAGGCCATCGCGCCTGCTCGACCGCGAGGGTGACTGCCCGATCTCCCAGCTCCTTTTCGACGGCGACGATGGTGCCCCCCGCCAGGTGGCTCCGTATCGAAAGAAGCCAGTCGCTCGAGGCGGCGGGGGAGCCTGCGGGCGATTCCCTGGGCCGCAAGTACAGACAGGGGAATCGCTGTTCCAGAACCACAACCAGGTCAAAAGGGCAGGGGCGATGCAGCGAGAAAAGGAATCGGCGGTCATCGAGCTGCCTGACCTTGCGAATTCTCTTTAGAGGCAGCAACTCCCCGAGTTCCTGCACCAGCGCCTGGAGGCAGAAATTATCCATCTGCCGGGAACCCCATTTGAATGAGTGTCCGGTGGAGGTGGGCCAGGGGGAGGCCGACGACGTTGAAGTAGCAGCCATGGATACCCTGTACGAATCGGGAGCCGCAGCCTTGAATCGCATAGGCTCCGGCTTTCCCCAGGGGCTCCCCGGTGGCCACGTATTCCTGGATGTCTCTTTCGCTGAGCGCCGCGAAGCGGACGCTGGTCTCGACGAAGCTGGCATGCCGGAGTTGCCGGTGCCGGATGGAGATGCCCGTCAACACTTCATGGGTGCGGCCGCTCAGCTTCCGCAGCATGGCCCCCGCCGCCTCCGGAGATTCCGGCTTTCCCAGCACCTCGGAGCCGCACACCACCACCGTATCGGCTCCTATAACCCAGGCCTCGGGCCGGGTATCGCGAATGGCTTCGACCTTGTCCCGGGCCAGACGCATCACCAGCCGGGCTGGAGATTCACCGCTGCGCGGTTCCTCCGGCACGCCGCTCACCCGGACCTCGAAGTCGAACCGGAGCAGCTTCATCAGCTCCTGTCTTCTGGGCGAGGCGGATGCTAGAATCAGGCGTGGAGAGGGAGAGTTGAGTCCGGCGGGCATGTGGGTGGGCGTCCTTGAAGAGCTTCCCGACAGCAGCCGGCGCGGAGAGTCCGGGCTGCCGAATCCGCCTGCCGGCCGGCCCGGTTTACAAATTTCCGGGCGGTATGATAGAAAAGGTCCATTCCGTGGTTCCAGCCACCCGGTACGGGCCTGCCTGCGAGGAGGATGTTTCCATTGATCGATAGGCGTTTGCGCTATGGCGCCGGCCTGGTTTTGTCCGTGCTGGCGGTCATTGGCCAGGTCCGATCGGCGCCGCAACTCCAGAGTTCCGACTTCGACTTCAGCATTTATTTTACCGGAAACGTTCGGGGGAATCTCGAACCCTGCGGCTGACCGCGCAATCCCGCGGGCGGTCTTGCTCGCCGAGCACACGTCATCAGGGAGAGGATCCGGGAGTTTCCCGACCGTCCCGCCCTCCAGGTGGAGATCGGCAACTTCATGCAGCGGCTGGGCCCCGATCGGGCGGTCAAGAACGAGTGGCTGTGGAAGGGGATGGAGTTGCTTGAAATCGAGGTCTTCAACATCGGGGGCAACGACGTTGAGGAACTCCAGACCTTGGGTTTGGAGCTCAGGAAGAACGGGCGGTTTATTTCCGCCAACCTGCTTTCCGAGCCCACAGGCAATCCGCTGCTCGATCCCTACGTGATCAAGTCAGTGTCGGCGGGGCCTTCCGCCCCCGCTATTCGGGTCGGCTTCATCGGATTTGCGGTCAGCAAGCATTCCTCCGAGAGCGGTGCGAGCTACCGCTGGGAGAATCCATCCGAGAGCGCCGGAAAGTGGCTGCCCGAGTTGAGAGAGAAGTGTGACTACGTGATTGCACTGGCCTGCATGCCCCTTGGCGACGCCATCCAGTTGGCGATCGACCATAAGGGCATCGATATGATTCTCAACGGATTCGAGCATCAAACGGCCATGTCGCCCATAAAGATAAGCCGGTCCACCATCGTTTACGCCGAAGACGAGGCCAAGAGCCTGGGAGAGCTGCGCTTTTCCCTGAAGTCGGGGCGGGCGACAGTGCAGCCCTTGAATCATCGCTTGACCCGGCGTGTGCCCGACGACCCCGCAATGGCCGCCTTCATGGTGAAAGCCAAAGCCGACATCTCGGCCAGACAGACCGAGATGGCTCAAGAAACCGCTCATGCCCATGACCACCATCACGGCCATGGCCACAGCCACGGCAGCCATCAGCATGACGCAGATTCCGATTTCGTGACCTCTCAAACCTGCGGGACCTGTCATGCGGAAGCCTTCCGGATCTGGGAAGGATCGGCCCACGCCCATGCCATCGACATCCTCATCAGGGAAAGGAAGGAGTTCGATACCCAGTGTGTCATCTGCCACGTGACCGGTTCGGGGCAGCCGGGAGGGTTTCAAGACCTCCTGCGCACTGCCCACCTGGCCAACGTGCAGTGTGAGGCCTGCCACGGTCAGGGGAGGGAGCACAGTCAGCAGCCGACCGAGTTCAAGATGGAGCCTCTGGGGCCGAATTCCTGTGTGAGTTGCCACAATCCGTCCAACAGCCCCGAGTTCGAGTTCGTGTCCTACTGGGAAGCCATCAAGCATTGACACGCTATTGAGTGGAGAGTGAAGAGTGAAGAGTGGATAGTTACTAGATCGACACGTGAAGCGTCTTGTTGATCTCGGCGAACTCGTTCAAGAGTGCAACCAGGGAATCAGGTGCTTACCCGTTCCCGGAATACTCCGCTGGCCACTCTCCACTCTTCACTATTTACTTTTCACCTAGCCGCGCCGCCGTCCCATACGGCGGGGCGGCTGAAACAGGGCGAAACCGGAGTATCTCGGACAAGATGAAGCCACTCGCAAGCCTGCTTCCCGATCTCTTTCGTCAATACGGGACCGATGGTCCCTGGCTGGAGCAGGTGGCTGCGGCGCTTTGGAAAGAGATCGTCGGCGAGCACCTGGCCCGTCGCACCCGACCTGTTGAAATCAGTCGATCCAGGCTGGTGGTCCTGGTGCCGTCGTCCGGTTGGAAGCGGCAATTGCGGGCCTTGCGGGGGGAGATCGTGAGCCGCCTCAACCAGGCGCTCGGCACAGAGATTACCCGGGTGGCGTTCCGGATCGACTCCACGGTGGAGCAGGCGCCGCCGACACCGCCCTCGGCTCCTCCCGAGAAAACGTCGACTCCCGTCGCCCTTCCCCTTCACGGGATTGCAGACGAGGAGATCAGAACCCGGATTCAGGCGGCTGCCTCGGCCTGCCTGGATCGGCCAAAGTGAGGATTTCACCATGAAGATCGATGGCGCCCGGGTGGACTACATCGCCAATCTGGCCCAGCTGGCGGTGACCGAAGAGGAAAAGCAGGAACTCATCGGCCAGATGAATTCCATACTGGACTACGTGGAGCAGCTCAACCGACTGGACACCAGGGGAATCGAGCCTACCGCTCAGGTAGTCCATACCTCGGAGCAGAACTATAGCTGGCGGGCCGACCGGTCCCGGCCGGGATTTTCCCAGGAACAGTCGTTGGGCAATGGTCCGGCAACCGGGTCGGGTCACTTCAAGGTACCGAAAGTAATCTCGGAGAAATAGTCCCTCCCCCTTTCCCAACCTCAACCCTTCGGCCTGAAGGCATTCATGGATCTCACCAAACTGACCGCCAGGAAGATCAGGGGGATGATCGAGCGTGGCGAAGCGTCTGCCGTGGAGATATGCCGCGCCTTCCAGGATCGCATCCGGGAGCAGGATCCCGAGGTTCAGGCCTTCCTTCACCACGACAACGACTTCGCCCTCAGCCAGGCCGAGCGGATCGATCGCATGAAGCAAGCCGGAGAGCCGCTGCCCGAGTTGGCCGGGCTACCGATGGCCATCAAGGACAACCTCCTGATTCGGGGTCTCCGCTGCACCTGCGGATCCCGGAACCTGGAGAACTTTGTCGCTCCCTACAACGCCACCGTCATCGACCGGCTGGCATCCGCCGGGGCGGTGTTTCTGGGGAAAGCCAATCTGGACGAGTATGCCATGGGCTCGTCCACGGAGAATTCCGCCTTTCAACCTACCCGGAATCCTCACTCTCGCAACCACGTCCCCGGCGGTTCCAGCGGTGGGTCGGCCGCGGCCGTAGGCGCCCATATGGCGGTAGCGGCGCTGGGAACCGACACCGGAGGCTCCATTCGGCAGCCGGCGTCGTTTTGCGGTGTGGTCGGGATGAAGCCCACCTACAGTCGGGTATCGCGTTATGGGCTGGTGGCATTCGGATCTTCTCTGGATCAGATCGGTCCGCTGGCTCACGACGTCGAAGACGTGGCCGGCATTCTCAAGGTGATCTCCGGCAAGGACCCGCTCGACGCCACCTCCCTGGCGGTGGATGTGCCCGACTACGCGGGCGGGCTGGGTCAACCGATTGAAGGCCTGAAAATCGGCATCACCCGTGAGTATCGGCAGAGCGGAGTCTCCGAGCCGGTGCGGACCAGGATCGAAGCCGGCTTGAAGCTGTTTCAGGATCTGGGGTGCCGCCTGATCGAGGTCGATCTGCCCCACACCGACTACGCCATTGCCACCTACTACGTGATTGCCATGGCCGAAGCCAGCTCCAATCTGGCCCGATATGACGGAGTTCGATACGGGCTGCGGATTCCGGGACAGGGCGATCTTTCCAGCATGTACCGGGAGACCCGAGACGCCGGATTCGGAGCGGAGGTCAAGCGTCGGATCATGCTGGGGACCTTCGTCCTGAGCTCGGGCTACTACGACGCCTATTATCTGAAGGCGCAGCAGGTGAGAACGTTGATCAAGCGGGACTTTGAAGCGGCCTTCCAAAGGGTGGACCTCCTGATTTCGCCCACCTCTCCCACCCCTCCTTTTCGCCTGGGCGAGAAGACCAGCGATCCGCTGTCCATGTACCTTTCGGATATATTCACCATTACCGCCAACCTCGTCGGCATTCCCGGTATTTCGCTCCCCTGCGGCAGGACGCCCGACGGCATGCCCGTCGGGATTCAGCTTCTGGGAAAACACTTCGACGAGCCGGTGGTTCTGAACGCGGCCCATGCTTTCGAGCAGGCCGGCGGCTTTGATCCCTGACCTCTCCGGCCGCCCTCAGTCGACCCTGCCGGCCTGTCCTTCGGATGTTCCAAGCAACAGAATGCGGCTGCAATCTCGGTGGACTTCGTTCCGGGTGTGGGTCGCCCGTTTTGGCTCTTCCCGATCGTCAGGAGAACCTGGAATTGAATGCAGGCAGCTCGGGAAGTCTGCCGGAGGGTGGTTCCTCTGCCTTGCCGGGAGGCGATTGTCCCAAATCCGTGCCTTTTTCGAAAGCGGCTCTGATCTACAACCCCGCGGCCCGGCGGCTGCGGTGGCGGCGGACCCGCAGGCTTGGGGCGCTCCTGGAGCGCCTTCGCTCTTTCGGGCTGAAGCTGGAGGTGCATGCGACCGTCGGTTCCAACCATGCCACCGGCCTGGCCCGATCGGCCTTGCAGAGGGGTTGCGACCTGATCGTCGCATGCGGGGGAGACGGCACCGTCAATGAGGTCGTCGGCGGCATGGCGGGGTCGCGGGTTCCCTTGATGGTGATCCCAGCCGGCACGGCCAATGTCCTGGCGCATGAGATCGGCCTGCCCCTGGACTGGGTCGAAGCGGCCGGGCTGCTCCGGACCGGTCGGGTCCGGCGCATCTCCCTGGGGCGGGTCGGCAGACGGCCCTTCGTTCTGATGGCGGGGATCGGAGTGGACGCCGCCGTTGTGGGTTCGGTGCGCGGAGGATTGAAGGCACTGCTGGGACAGGGAGCCTTCTGGGTTGCGGGTTTGCGGCAACTCCTGAGCTATCCCTTTACCCCGTTCGAGGTGCAGGCGGAGGGAGATTCCAGGCAGGCCACCTTTGCGGTGATCGCCAGAGCGAGGAACTATGGCGGAGGATTTCAGATTGCCGGCCAGGCGGACCTTTTTTCGGAGGATTTCCAGGTGTGTCTCTTTCAGAACACAAGCCGATGGCGTTTTCCCCGCTATTTCTGGAACCTGGTTCGCCGGAGCCACCATCGTCTTCCGGACGTGCTTCAGTTCCGCACCCGTTCCGTCCTGGTCAAGGGCAGCCCGCAAACAGGAGTCCAGGTCGACGGTGAGCTGATTGGCTGCTTGCCGCAGTCGGTGACGATTCAGACCGATGCCCTGTCCCTGGTGGTTCCGGAGCCCGGTCAGATATCCAGCGGGGCGAGGAAGGTCATTCCGTAGAAGGCAGCGGGCTCTGCCAAAGGGTCCTGCCGATGAAGAAGGGGCCCAGGGATTCAATATACTGGGAGGTCTGTCGGGTCTTCCGCATGGTCTGCACGATGTGGGAGAGAGGATGGAGATCCCGGCCGATTAGCCCGATCACGAAGTCGTTGTCGTTCCTGTCGAGCCCGTGGCAGGCCAGACGCACGTCGTGAGCCAGGTCGGCCTCTCCATAGGCCCGTCCGATGGTGGCGTGCTCGCGCAGGATGGCGCTCTGTTGGGCCGGCTCCAGCCCGGCAAAGGCCCCGGAACGCCTGAGAGGGTACCAGACGGCCCAGGGCCAATCCGGATTGAGCACGGTTCTGCGAGCCTTTTGCAGCAACCAGTGCTCCAGGTCGGGCTCGAATCCCGAAGCATAGGTTCTCCCCAGCATGGTCAGCTCGGGTTTGGGCGCCAGCCCTGCCAACGGTGGAGAGTTCAACAGTTCCCGCCAACCCGTTACGAAATAGGCAGGATCCTCGCTCATGCCCAGCACGGCAATGCCCTTGGGATCGTTCAGGTCCTGATAGAGGACCAGGTCGTGGGCGCTTTGCTCCAGGACTCGAATGACCGGTGTGGAATCGGTGCAGTTGCCGAAGGCCTGCAGTTGCAGGAACAGGCGGCGGTCCAGGATTTGCCCCCCGGCTCCCCGCTCCCGGACATCGATCTTCGGGCCGTCCGAATGGTTCATTTCCGACTTCGCTCCAATCGCACCAATTGGCGTTATTCGTTTTCCGCCTTTTCCAGGGCTTCCCGCAGCCGGGCCAGTTCCTGCTGCAATCGGACCTGGCGCCGGCCGATACTGAAGATATATCCGAAGAGGATGAGCCACATGATCCCGTAAGCCGCCAGCAGGTAGTGATTCATCGGACCTCCCTCAGGTGGCGCTGGGCGGTCCGCCGGAGACTCTCGACCGATTCCCGGCTCCGTTCCAGGTCGCACCCCATTTTCCAAAGGCAAAAGAAAAGCAGAGCAAAGGCCAGCAAGGTCACCGACAGAGCCAACCACATGTCCGGATGCAGGCCGGAATCCTCGCCGCCGGCGATCACCGGCTGGGGGTGCTGGGTCCGCCACCAGCGGTTGGCCATGTAGACAACCAGGGCGTTCACGGCGCCGAAAATGCTGACGACGGCGCTCAACCTGGCCCGTTGCTCGGGTGATTCCACCAGGCGGCGCAGCATCAGGTAGCCCATGTAGATCAGCCAGAGAACGAAGGTGGTGGTGAGCCGGGCGTCCCAGGTCCACCAGATCCCCCAGACGGGCTTGGCCCAGATGGGCCCGCTGACGAGGTTGAGCGTCAGAAAGACCGCGCCCACCTCGGCCGCCGAGGCTGCTCGAATGTCCCACTGCTGGTCGCGTTTTCGCAAGAAGCGGAGGCTGCAGAAGCACACCAGGTAGATGGCCAGGAAGCCCACCCAGGCGGAAGCAACGTGGAAGTAGAAAATCTTCTGCACGATTCCCATGGTGAGTTCCACCGGCGCCAGCACGAAGATGGCGTAGAGAGCCGCCATCATGGCCAACAGGGCCAGCAGTCCAAGTCCTTTGTGGAAGCCTGCCATGGGGTCCTTCCTCGCCGGCGCCGGCGCCGGCCGAACAATCGGGACATATTACCGAAATATGGAGCCCGGCACCAGGAACCTCATTTCTCAAGGACGTAGTCGAAGGTCATCAGGGGAAGGGTCACGAAGATGATGTCGTAGGCCGCCAGCACCTGCATCCAGAAAAACATCACCGGTTCTTCCGGGGGTTGGGCGAAATTGGCGGCCGTCGCCAGGACTACGCTGAGAATCACCGGGAGGACCAGGGGAACCAGCAGCACCGGGAGCATGACCTCGCTCATGCGGGTGTTGGCGGAAACGGCCGCCAGCAGCGTGCCCACCGAGGCAAAGCCGAGAGTCCCCAGGAAGGTGATGGCCGCCATCCAGCCGATCCTGGGCCAGATGCCGTAGTTGAAGAGAAGGGAAAACAGGCAGAGGATAATAGCCTCCGCCAGCAGCAGGAAGAGCAGGTTGGCCAGCATCTTTCCCAGGTAGATGCTGCTCCAGTTCACCGGAGACAACATCAATCCTTCCAGGGCATCGTTTTCCTTTTCTCCCGAGAAGGACCGATTCATGCCCAGGAGTCCCGCGAAAATGAAGGTCATCCACAGGAGTCCCGGCCCGAACGTCCTGATTTCCTCAGAGTCCGGCTCGAATGCGAAGTTGAACATCAGGATGACCAGAAGCCCGAACAGCAGCATGGAGGTCAGGACATCCTTGGTCCTGTACTCGGTCAGGAGGTCCTTCATCAGAATGGCTGCCGTCTGGCTCCAGAACTTCACGCTAGCGCCTCACTGTTGCGGCGATTCTTGAAACCCGCGGGAATCCGCCTGCAACCGATCCGCCGTCTCAAGCACCCGGTGCTCAGTTCCCTCGTCCCTCCGAGCCGGGAGGAGCTCCTTTCAGAAACTGCTGATAGCGGCTGCGAACCGTCGTGGAGCCCCCGGTCCATTGGGTCACGATGCGGCCACGGTCCAGAAGGACCCAGCGGTTGACTCCCTCCAGACCCTGCTCCAGGTTGTGGGTGGCCATCACGATGGTTCGCCTGGCTGCCGCCCATTGCCGCAGCCGTTCCGAAAGGAGCTCGGCTGCTTCCAGGTCCAGCCCGGTGAAGGGTTCATCCAGCAGCATCAGCTCGGGCCCGTGCAGGGTGGCCCGGGCAATGGCCAGACGCTGCTGCATGCCGCGGGAGAAGCCGCGTACCGGACGATCGGCGCTGAGGTCCAACCCTGCGTCGCTCAGGGCGGCGGCGACCCGTTCGCCGGCTCCCTCCAGCCCGTGCAGCCGGGCGTGCAGCCGCAGGTTCTCTCGGGCGGTCAGGCCGGGATAGAGAAAGGTCTGGTGGGCCACCAGGCCGATCCTCTCTCTCCCGCGCTCAGGGTCCCGGGCGACATCCACGCCGCAGATCCGCACCCGGCCCCGGTTGGGCTTCACCAGTCGAGCCATGATCCGCAGCAAGGTGGATTTGCCGGCGCCGTTGCGACCCAGAAGCACCACGAATTCGCCCCGCTGGACGCGCAGGGAAACGTTCGCAAGGGCCGGGTTGAGTCCGAACCATTTTTCGGTGCTCTCGACCACCACGGCGGCATCGTCCATCATGCGCTCACTCCCACGCCCGCCACCTTGTCTGAAACAAAAGAAAAAAAGAGTTATCCACGAAGACACACGAAGGACCAC
>VXMN01000099.1:5100-14518 GCA_009841055.1 Acidobacteriota bacterium | reverse complement strand
AAGGCTCTTGACGCTTGCAGCCAGCGCGGGGACGACTCGAGAACCGTCTCGAGGAATGCGTGGGTCTGGGCGGCTTTCCGTTCGAGTGCCGAGAGATCCTGGCGGGCTTCGGGCATGACCCTGTCGGGCGCAAGGCCCCCGGCGCCTCTCCCGGACGACTTTCTCATTCCGACTTGTTGCGGAGAAACATCCAACTCAATGATGACACTGGCCCTTTGCTCCAGTTCTTCTCTGGCCATGCGCTGAAGTTCTTCGCCCTGGAGCTTCGCCAGGCGATCGGTCTTGCTCACGACGGTCCTCGCTGGGCACTCTTCCTCATTATACTGCCGCATGCCGCCTAGAACCCCTTTTCCCTGGCGAAACCGATCGCCTGCAGGATGTCGAGTCGCCCGAACCCGAAACGGTGATCCTGCCCGATTTCTCCCAGCTCCTCGACCGACCCGGTAAGCAGATCCTGAATCAGGAATGCACGGTTGGTGGGCGCCACACGCTTCTTGATGGAAGTCGCGCTGAGCAGCAGCGCCATGGCGCCGGCGACATGGGGAGTCGCCATGGAGGTGCCGTTGAATGCGGCCCACTTGCCGCCTGGTACCGAAGAGTAGACAGCCACCCCGGGAGCGGAGATCTCCGGCTTGGAATAGACAAGAGGCAGATTCTCAGGGGAAACGAAGCCGGACTCCCGGATGATATGAGTTCGACCCCCGCTGAACGCGGCGGCGCAGTCCCGATAGTCGGTCGCCCCCACGGAAAATGAAAGCAGATCGTTGCCGGGAGATCCGGTGATCTGTTGACCGTCGTTGCCAATGGCGGTCACCACGGGGATTCCGGCCCGCAACGAGGTCAGGATCGCCTCGGTATAGGTGCTGGGGACCTCGGGACCCAAGGTCACTCCACCCAGGGACATGTTCAGCACATCGACCCCGCGCTCAATCGCCCAATCGATGGCGGCGAGCACCTGAGCGTCCGTCCCTCCCTTGGCTCCGTCCAGGGCGATGGCTGCCGCCAATTTGGCGTCCGGCGCCATGCCGATCCAGCGGCCGCTGGCCCTCCCTCCGGCTATGGTGCCGGCGACGTGTGTTCCATGCTGGCCCGTGTCGTGCGGTTGGGAATCGGAGACCTCCTCCCCATTGGCATCGAATTCCGCCCAGTCCGCCACCTTCCCCTTCAGGTCAGGGTGGCTTGCGTCCACGCCGGTGTCCAGGACTCCCACCTTGACTCCTCTTCCACCGGCTCCGTAAGCCCCTCTGGCGGCCAGTCCTCCAACCGCATGAATCCCCCAGGCGCTGGCCTTGTTCTCCAGCACTCTCGAGGGCAGCGTCTTCAATTCGACCAGGCGAGGGACATGCAGCATCCGGTTGGGGTAGATGTCTCCGATCAGCGACTCTTCAACCAGGCGATTCAACCTGGCCAGGTCATCCTTGGTCGTTTGCAGGACCACGCACTTCGACGTCCAGAAAGACCTGGCGCCACGGGGTCCCTGCCCGAGCCTGACCAGGCTCGAGTAAAGGGGCAGCAACGACTTCAGCCCCCTCGACCGAAGACCCCGCTTGCTCACCTGCCGGACGGCCACGGCAGCGACTTGCGCCGCAAGACCGCCTTCTTCTCCGACTGCTTCTCCGGATCGATCGGAAGGCGTTTCTCCGGCGGGTCCGACCAACCGGTCCGGATGAGCCGGCAGGATGTCCCGGGCGGACAGCAAAAGCGCGCGCCGTTGAATGGCGCGGGCAACCGCACCCAGGAGCGTCTCCTCATCCTTTTCCGGAAGCTTCATTCGCACGATGACACTGCGATGACTCCCGGATCCCTCGTCCAGGATCCGTTCCAACTGTCCGGCAAGTCGACGGGTCATTTCCCGATTCCCCCAAGAGTTCAACCAAGAGTCGTGCGTCCTCGGCGGCGGGCCAACAACCGGGACAACTCTGCCATGGCCGGGTGCCGGGTCGAGGCGGCGGAAGGCATTTCCTCATACCGTTCCAGCAATTCCGACTCCGAAAATTGCTGCGGCCAGTCCAGGTTGACCCGGATGCGTCCATCATCCATGTCGATGGCTCCAAGCCCGAACAGATAACCCAGATCCCGACCCATCGCGTTCGCGGGAAACTTGAGGCCCTGGTAATGGACAAGGGATTGATTCAGGAAGTCAGGCACGGCAATTGAACCACCGTCCAGCAAGATACCGAGAATCTGCAGTTGCCGTTCCGCCAGAACCCTTCGGCGGGGGCTGCGCAGTTGCCCGAACAACGACCTGGCAAATTCCCGGAACAGGGTCCGCCTATGGTTGGCGACAATGGCCCCCGCCACCGCGTTGCACCTCTCGGCCACCCCCTGCAGCCCAAACCGGAGGAAGGGGGTGAGATCGTGTCCTTTCCGCCGGGATTCCGACAGGGCCGCCAGGTACTCCTCCTTGCGATCATAGTAGTAATTGGACAGGCTGACCATCACCACATTGTTGACTCCGGCCCGGCGCAGCATGAACGCCTCCAGCGCCCGGGCGGTACGCCCGTTGCCGTCGCCGAAGGGATGCATGGCGCCGATATGGTAGTGGGCCGCCATGGCCTGGATAATGCGGTCGTGCCCTTGGAACTCCCGGGCAATGGCACTGCCAAGAGCGTCGAAAGCGGCGCGGCAGCCACGACCGCCTTCAACCCCGCGACAGCGCGGAGTCCCGAATGTAACGTTCCACCCGTCGGAACGCAGTCCGCCGGGCTGACAGTGGTTATCATCGCAGCCGGTCACGATGCGCCGGTGAATGTTCCGGATGAACTCGGGGGTCACCGGCTGCTCATGGGATTGCGAGCGCAGCCAGCGGTAGGTGGCGTCAGCGGACCGCAACTGTCTCTGGGAGCGGGTGAAATCGGAACGCGCGGAAGCATCGGGGGCCAAAGCTTCTTCCTGTTCGCGTTGGGTGAACTGGGCGCCTTCGATGCGTGAGGTGCCCGCTGCTTCCAACCGCAACTGCTCCTCGTGGACCTGCTCGATCCATTGAGGCAGGTAGGGCATCCGATTCAGAACACCGGCGGCGGTCTTGGCCTGGATCAGCAGGTCCAATAGCGCCGCGGCATCGTAGCCAATCCACTGCCGGGGAACGACGTAGCGACTGACACTTTCAGGGGCCATTTGGAGCTTGAGTTCGTCTCATTTTCAGTTCATGTCAAATCTATTTCCATCTATCACATTGTATTTATAGATGGTTAGTTGCTTACATTGTATCTCCAGTTTTCTGTCATTTTCAATTTATTTCCAGATCGTTCAAGCTATTGCTCACACACCTTTTCAGCACGTCAGGCAAGACAACAGCCACAGGGCAGTTTTTGGAATTGGGAAATGAGACGCGTGAGGTCCGGCCTTACAGCGTGCGGTGTCGAAGGAAATTGAGAAGCGGCCTGGCGACGGTCGCGAAACTTGCGGAACCGGCAGCCCGCAGGCCTCACGCCGGCCCGCAGGCCGTCAGCCAGTGGCGGTACTGGGGCAATTCCCCCCGGGTGACTTGCAGGTAGGTGTTGCGTATGGCCAGGGTCAGCTCGCCGGCCTTCCCATTCCCCAGAGGAAAGCGGTCGATCGACAGGATGGGGGCCACCTCCAGGCCGCTGCCGCAGACGAAGGCTTCGTCGGCCAGGTAGAACTCGGTGCGGTCGACCTCCCGCTCGATCACCTCCACCCCGTGCACCTCTCGGAAAAGCTGCATCAGGGTGGCCCGGGTGATGCTCTCCAGGATGTCGCTGCTGACGGTCGGCGTCACCACCTGTCCGCCGCGGCAGAGGAAGACGCAGCCCCTGGGCTCCTCGGCGACCTTGCCGGCCGCGTTGAGCAGCAGGGCGCTGTCATATCCGTCCAGTCGGGCCTGCAGCAACGAGAGGCGGGCGTTCTGGTAGTTGGCGGCGCACTTGACTCTCGGGGGAATGGAGTTGTCGGAGATCCGCTGCCAGGAGCTGATGCAGGCGTGGATTCCCAGCTCCTTTCCCTCGAACCATCCGCCCTTGGGAGTCACGATGACGGCGTGGCTGACGGGACCGGTCACGAAGGCCTCGCCCGGTCCGTCCACGTAGACCATCTGCCGAATATGGGAGGTGGCCTGCACCCGGTTGGACCGTAGCGCGCGCACCACGGCGGCGCTGTAGTCGCCGGCGGTCAAGGGCGTATCCATCCGCATGACCCGGACCGATTGCTCCAGGCGCCTGGAATGGTCATCCAGCCGGAAGACGTTCAGTTGCCGGGTCTGCTCGTTCCAGTAGGCCCTGAGCCCCTCAAAAACCATGGCCCCATACTTGAAGGCCACGGTGTCCAGGGGAATCACCGCCTCGCCGGGCTCCACCAGGCGGTCGTTCAGCAGCACCTTGGGAGTGGAAGATTGGTCCATGGCAGGATGCATTGGGGATTGCCGGTCCTTGGGCCGGCGGTCCGTGTCGCCCTCGCCCGGCGGCCCCTTCAGATCAGCTCCTTGATGGGAACGCCGGTGGCGTCGCCGATGGAGTTGGCGATCTTGATCGGGCGGCCGATGGGGGTCATGTAGGTCTTTTCCCAGTCGATGCCCAGGGCCTTGTAGAGGGTGGCGAACAGGTCTCCGATGGTGACCTGCCGATCGGCGACATAGCCTCCCCGCTCATCGCTGGCGCCCACCGTCCGGCCTCCGGCAATGCCGCCGCCGCCCAGCACCACCGACCAGCACTGGGGCCAGTGATCGCGCCCGTTTCCGGGGTTCACCTGGGGGCCCCGGCCGAACTCGCCCATGGCGATCACCAGGGTCGTCCGGAGCAGCCCGCGCTGGTGCAGATCCTCCAGCAGTGCCGAGAAAGTCTGATCGAAGGGTGGAACCAGGATGTCGCGGTGCCGCCGGTCATTGTCACTGTGAGTGTCCCACTCGTTGTACTTGTATCCGGCAGCCGTCACGAAACGGCTCCCCGCCTCCACCAGCCGCCGGGCCAGCAGGGCGCTCTGGCCGAACCCGTGGAGCCCGTAGGTCTCCCGGGTCCTGGTGGACTCCCTGGAGAGATCGAAGGCGTCCTTGACCGCGGGGTTCAACACCATCTTGAGGGCCTGTTGGGTGAAGGTGTCCATGCGCCCCGATTCGGCCTTCTGCACCTTGTCCCGGTAGATCTTCTCCACCACTTTCCGAAAGGAGAGTCGATCCTGGAGGCGCTCGGGGGTGATCGACTTGGGCAGCCGCAGGTCGGGAACCTCGAAGTCGGGTTGACTGGGATCGGGAAGCACCATGGGATCATACTGGTTGCCCACGAAGGCGGCCCCGAAATGGTCGATGAAAAAGGTGTCGTTGCCGGTGTCGGGCTGCAGGACGTAGGGCGGCAGATTGTTCCTCGGGCCCAATTCCTTGGCCACGATCGAGCCCAGGCTGGGAAAGCGCATGGCGGGATTGGGCAGGTGTCCGGTGGCCGCATAGTGGGTAGCCTGGGGGTGATTGTTCTCCAGCGTGTGGAGGGAACGGATGATGGCCAGCTTGTCCATGTGCCTGGCGGTCTTGGGCAGCATCTCGGAGACCTGAATGCCGGCCACGTTGGTGGCGATGGGTCTGAATGAGCTGTTGGGCTTGGGGTCCCACATGTCGATTTGGCTGGGCCCCCCTTCCAGCCACAACAGGATGCAGGACTGGGCCTTGCCCCCGGCCGTTGCCGGCGTGCCGCCCAGGGCCTGCTGAAGCCTCAGGAACTGGCTCAGGCTCACGCCCAGCAGGCTCAGCGACCCCACTCGCAGGAAGTCCCGCCGCCGCAGAATCGGGTCGTCACTTGCCAGACACCCTATGTTTCGCATGGGTGCAACCTCCTCCCGTTTCCGGCCGCTCCACCCCGGCTTCCGGCGCCGGGGCAGCCACCAATGAAAGTCTACGGGAAACCCTCAATGGTTATGGTAAAACTCCGGGGAATTCAACAACCCCCACAACAGATCCTCCAGGGACTGGCGGCGTGAGGGGTGCCGGGCGACCATGGCTTCCAGTTGTTCCCGTTCCTCCTCCCCGGGAAAGCGCACCAGCGCTCTCAGGTAGAGTTCCTCGATGATCTCCCGGTCCGAGCCACCCCCGCCGATCAAGCGATCGACGATGCCCCCCTCCCGGGCCAGGTGTTCGGTAAAGGTCGTCCCGGCCAGGCTGTGCAGGGCCCTGCTCAGGTTGGGACGCGGCCGCTTCTCCGGGAGCATGGAGCGGGGGGCCTTGCCGTAGTTGTCCAGAATCCGGGAGCGGAAGACGTCGGGCAGCTTGACGTTGATGGCCCGGGTGCCTGGGGGCAGCCTGCCCTCTCCGTCGCCGTAGCTCTCCTGCTCCAGGATCAGGGGAACCCCCGTCACCGAGGCGATGGCGTCGAACAACACCTCGGCATCCAGGGCCCGCGGCAGCGCATGAGAGTAGTGGGTGCGGTCCTCCCGGTTGGTCCGGTTGGGCCGGCTGCTGAGCTGGTAGGTCCTGGAGGCGACGATGGTCCGGATCATGCGGCGAAGGTCATGGTCGTGTTCCCGGAAGTCCTTCGCCAGGGCCGCCAGCAGCCTGGGATGGGTCGGGGGATTGGCCGCGCGGAAATCGTCGACCGGCTCCACGATGCCTCGCCCGAAAAAGTAGCTCCATATCCGATTGACCGCTGCCTCGGCGAAATAGGGATGCTCGGTGATCCACTCGGCCAGCTCGACCCGCGGGTCGGCGCGTTCCGTCTCCGGAAGAAGGGAGCCGTTCAGGAAGGCCGGGAACACCTCCTTCCGGGTGCGTGGGTGGAGCACTTTCCGGCTCCTGCCCTTGACGAACAGGTCCACCTCCTGGCCGGTCGGGTCCTCGAAGATGACCGTGCCGACCTCCTCCCCCCGGCCTCCCACCAGGTTCATGCGCCCGAAGAATGCGGCCAGCCCCCAGAACTGATCCTGGCTCCAGGCCTCGAAGGGGTGGTTGTGGCACTCGGCGCAGTCCAGCCGGCGCCCCAGGAAGACCCTGACCTCTTCGGCCATCTTGTTTTGCGGATAGCGCACCTCCCCATTGGGCAGGAAGTGCCTGGAAGGCGCGCTGTAGCCGATGGCGGCAATGCGTTCGCGGGCCACCCGGTCGTAGGGGGTGTTGCCGGCGACGTGGCCGCGAATCCACTCCCAGTAGGCCTCGGTCCACTGCAGGTTGATCCCGTTCTCGAAGAGAGCCACCCGGAACAACTGGGACAACCGATAGGTCCAATAGTCCGTGAACTCGGGGGTCTGCAGGAGCGTATCGACCAGTTTCTCCCTCTTGGCCGGGTCGCTGCTGGTCAAAAACTCCCGGGTCCTTCGGGGCGGCGGCAGCGTGCCGGTCAAGTCCAGGCAAACCCGGCGCAGGAATTCGGCGTCGCCGGAAAGCTCGGAGGGAATCCGATGCAGCCGGCTCAGCTTGTCGAACACCAGGCGGTCGATGAAGTTGTGGGAGGGAACGCCGGGATATCGGGCCAGGGTCTCCTCGATGACGCTGACCCGGGCGGTGGTGGAATGGCCTGCCGTGCGAACGGTTACGAAGGTTTCCCCGGGACGCAATCCCCGCAGCCGGCCTTCCGGTTCGACCTCGGCCACGTCGCTGTTGTCGGACAGGTAGCGCACCTGGCCGGTGAGGTCCCGGCGGGTCCCGTTCTCGAGCAGCGCGCTGACCAGCAACTGCTGCCCGCCTCCCACCTCCAGCACCGCCTCGGCCGGGTAGACCTCGATGGTCCTGACCCCGGGGCTGGAGGCCGGGGCCGGCTGAAAAGGCGCTCCCTCCTTCACCCACCTCAACAGCGTCCGGTAGTCTTCCGATTCCGGCGGCAACTGCAGTCCACCCTGATGGGGCTCGGCCAGGGCCGGCTTTCTCAGCAGCAGGCTCTTTTCGGGTTCTTCCCGATCGATCCGAGGAATCTCGGTCCCGGGATCGGGCGACAGGACCTGGTAGGTCCCCCCCTTGACGATCCAGCGGTAGTCCTCCTCCGGGTAGATGCCATAGAGCGACAGCTTGAATCCTCCTCTTCCCTTCACCCCTCCATGGCAATGGGTGTCGTTGCAGCCCCGACGGGTCAATATCCTTTCGACATCCCAGGCAAAGCTCAGGGGAGGCCTGTCAGCCGTGCCATTCACCCGGAGCCGCACCGTGGCCGACCGGGCTCCCAAGCGAGCCGTCACGTCGGTGACACCCTCGGCCAGGGCCTCGACACTCCCCCCGGGAGAGACTGCCGCCACGCCGGCATCGGAGAATTCCCACCGGGTGAGCGAGGTCACATCCCGCTCCAACCGGTCGCTGTAGCTGCCCATCACCAGGAGCTGGCGGGTGGCCCCCGCCCCCTCCAGCGCCACCGCCTCGGGCACGATCCGGACCGACAGCAATTGCGGTTGGGCAGTGTCGGCCCCGAGCGCGATGGACCCGGCTGCGACCAGGGTCCCCAGCAACAGGATGGGACTGCGTCTTGGCTTCATTCGAAGGTCACTCTCCCAGCACCATCACCAACAGCTCTCCGGCTGCGATCGCCTCGCCCACCTTGCCCCCGACCACGGGACGGGCGCTGAGGCGGACCCGTGCCGGCATCCGGGTGGAGGGCGCCCCGGGCGCCGCCGCCAGCAGCACGGTGGTGGTCTGGTTCCTGGGCACGAACCGCTCCTTGTGAATTTCCGGAAGAGGGGGCTCCTTGTGGGGCTCGACCTCGGCGCCCGGCAAAAACCGCACCCGGCTGGGCAGGCCGTCGGCGCTGAAGAGGATGTCGCCGCCGAAACCCTCCTCCTGATCCGAGAGAATGGTGACTTTTCGGGCTTGCCCCGGCCGCAGGTTCACCACCTCCGGCGTGGCCTCGATCCGGCCCACGTGGGGAACCTGGGGTCGCAGCAGCAGGCGGTAGCGGAAAGCCGGCTCCCCCGATCGAGGGGTGATGTCGCGCACCTGCAGCTTGTAGAGACCCGCCCTGTCGAAGGTATAGAGGGTCTTGGCCTGGATGAGCCGCACCCAGTCGTCGCCGTCACCCGCGATCTTTCTGAAATAGTTGGTCAACACTTCCCGGCCGTCCGCATCCAGCACGGCCACCCGGGGATTGAACCGGGGCGGGGCGGCCTCGGGCGTCTCCAGCTCCAGGGCCAGAGAGGTGCCGGACTTCACTTCGAACCGGAACCAGTCCACGTCTCCGGGACTCTGGATGGCTCCTTCCAGAAGCTGAGGCGGAAGGATCGGGGCGGCCTGCTCCGGCAGGTCGTTGGGCTCCGCTTCGCTCAACAATCCGTTCCCGGCGGCTTCGGCAGGCGCCGCTCTCTCGGGTGAAGCGCCCGAGCCGGAGGATGGGCCGGTCGAGCCTGCGCCGGCCGCGGCTTGCGGGCTTCCGTTCTCCCGGGCCTTCCCGGCCGGGACGGTTCGCGATTCCAGCCAGTCCAGCCGGGACGGGTCCAGCTTTCGACGAAACGGCTGCTCGATTTCCGCCAGGGCCGATGGAGGGATGAGCGCAACCTCCGGCGCCCCGGG
>VXMN01000099.1:0-5000 GCA_009841055.1 Acidobacteriota bacterium | reverse complement strand
CTCCGGCGCCCCGGGCTCGGCGGGCGGCGCCTCGGCGGCCCGCGTGCCTCGATCGGGCGCCAAAGCGAAACAGAGCACCCACCCCGCCAGAGCCACCACCCGTTTTCGGGTACCCCAAGAGCACTTGGAATGGGTGGGATCGGCGAAGGATTGGCGGCGGGGGAGTACGAGCACCGGCAGCTCCCAGTCAGCGCATTGGGCGGGAAACGCAGCCTATAATCTACCTTGCGGCTCCACCGGGGGTCAAGGAGAGTGCCCGTGCACCTGCAAGAGTTCCTGGAAACGCTGGCCAACCTGGTCTGGGGCCCCCCGATGCTGGCCCTGACCGTGGGCACGGGCCTGTTCCTGACCGTCCGCTTGCGGGGACTTCAGTTCCGGAGGCTCTGGTCCTCCCTCTACCTGGCCCTGGTAACGCGCAGGGAGAGCGGAGCCCGGGGCGACGTCACCCACTTCCAGGCCCTGATGACCGCCCTGTCGGCAACGGTGGGCACCGGAAACATCGCCGGGGTGGCCACCGCCATCGTATCCGGAGGCCCCGGGGCCCTGTTCTGGATGTGGGTGACCGGACTGGTGGGCATGGCCACCAAGTTCGCCGAAGCCCTGCTGGGGGTCAAGTACCGCATCCTGGGCCCGCGCGGCGAAATGTCGGGCGGACCCATGCACTACCTGAGCCGGGGCTTCAATCAGCCGGTGCTGGCCGCCCTCTATGCCTTTCTGGCAGCCTTCACCCTCACCGTCGGCGGCAACATGACGCAGGCCCACTCCATCGCCGACGCCATGCAGGCCGGACTGGGAGTGCCCACCCTCTGGACCGGCGCCGTTACGGCCGCCGCCACCGCGGTGGTCATCCTGGGCGGCATCCGCAGCATCGCCCGGGCAGCCAGCGCCCTGGTGCCCACCATGATCGTCATCTATTGCGCGGCCGGCCTGCTGGCCCTGGCCCTGCATTGGCAGGCGATTCCCTCGGTGCTGGCGGAGGTCTTCCGGGAAGCCTTCACGCCCGCCGCGGCCGTGGGGGGATTTGCCGGCGCCACCGTCCTGAGGGCCGTCCGCTATGGCGTGGCCCGCGGCGTCAACAGCAACGAGAGCGGCATGGGCACGGCCGGAATCGCCGCCGCGGCCGCCCAGACCCGCCATCCGGTGACCCAGGCCCTGGTTTCCATGACTCAGACCTTCATCGATACGCTGGTGGTGTGTTCGGTCACCGGCTTCATCATCCTGGGAACCGGGGCCTGGAAAAGCGGAGCCAGCGGCGCCGCCCTGACAACGGCCACCTTCCGGGAGGGCCTTCCCTTGTGGCTGCACGGGGATGTGATTGTCGCCTTGACGCTGCCCCTCTTCGCCTTTACCACCATCCTGGGCAACAACTACTATTCGGAGAAGGCCCTGGAATACCTCTTTGGCCACGGTCGCTTCGTGCCCTGGTACCGCTTGATCTGGGTCTGCCTGACCTTTCTGGGACCCATGCTTTCCCTGGAGACCCTGTGGACGTTTCTGGACGTGACCATCGGCAGCATGGTCCTGCCCAATCTGATCGGCCTGCTGGGCCTGAGCGGGATCGTGGCGGCCGAGACCCGAGGCTATTTTGCCGCGCGGCGGTAGCGGTTGGTCCCCATGGCAAAACCCCTTAGATGGCAGTTCCAGCAGGTTGCGGGACCGTTCGGGCTTACGGAAGGACCGGCCTGGGACGGCGAGGCCCTGCTGTTCAGCAACCTCCCCAACAGCCGCATCCTGCGATACCGCCCCGAAACGCAAGAGACGGAAACCTGGCGGCAGGGCACCCGCATGGCCAATGGCCTGATGCTGGACAGACACGGCCGCATCCATGCCTGCGAAGCCGCCGGAAGATGCATCGCCTGCTACCACCCGGACGGGAGCCGGACGGTCATCGCCGGCGCCTTCCAGGGCAGAAGGCTCAACAGCCCCAACGACCTGGCCATCGACCTCAAGGGCCGCATCTGGTTCTCCGACCCCGACTACAGCAGCCACTGGGCCGAAGCCATCGGTCCGCCGGAGCTGGAACACAAGTCGATCTACCGGCTGGATCCCCAAACCGACGGAAGCTGGTCCATTCGCCGCATGACCCACGACACCGCCCGTCCCAACGGCCTGCTGGTCACGCCGGATCTCCGGACACTCTACGTGGCCGAGAGCGACTTCCGGGGAGACCGGCAACTACGCGCCTATCCCATTCTGGAAGACGGCGACCTGGGCCCCTGCGAGGTCCTGTACGATTTCGCCCCCCACCGCGGGATCGACGGCATGTGTCTGGACGGGGAGGGCAACCTGGTGGCCGCGGCCGGCTGGGAGAAGAGCGGCCCGGGCGGCATGATCTACGTCTTCGACCCTGGGGGGCGCGTCCTGGAACGCCATCCGACCCCCTGCCAGCGGCCCACCAACTGCAGTTGGGGCGGCCATGACCTGCGGACGCTCTACCTCACTTCCGTCTGCGGCCGGCTGTACCGAATCGAGACCGGGCGGAAAGGCTGGCTGCTCTACCCCTGAAGAAGGATCTCGACGTGCGCTCCAACAGGACCAAGGCCAAGCTCAAACGAGGAGAGTCGGTTTACGGTTGCTTCGTGCGCTATCCCGACCCCGGTCTGGTGGAGCTGCTCGGCCGTTTCGGGTGGGACTTCATGGTCTTCGAAAGCGAGCACGGCCGGCTGGACCCGCGCACCTGCGAGGAGATGGTGAGGGCGGCCGAGTTGAACGGCATCACCCCCATCGTGCGGGTGACCACCAATTCCCCCTCGATCATACTGAGATTTCTGGACACGGGCGCCCAGGGCATCATCGTTCCCCAGGTCAACTCGGCGGAAGAAGCCGAACGGGCGGTGGCGGCCGTCAAGTTCCAGCCCCGGGGCAATCGGGGGTTGTCGGGATCACGCGCCGCCGACTACGGCCAGGGGCTCTCCTTCGGGGACCACGTGGTCCGGTCCAACCGGGAAACCCTGGTGGTCCTCTACGTGGAGACGGCCGAAGCGGTGCGGCAACTGCCTCGGATTCTGGCGGTGGAGGGCGTCGACGTGGTCAACGTGGGCCGCACCGATCTCTCCCATTCGCTGGGGGTGCCCGGACAGCCCGAGCATCCCCGAATGCGGCAGTGTCTCCAGGAGATCCTGGCCGGCCTGCGCAACTCCCCGGTGGCCCTGGGGATCATGGCCGCCAACCCCGAGGCCGCCCGCCACTGGCGTGCCCGCGGGGCACGCTACATCAGCATCAACCTGGAGTCGCTGCTGAAGCAATCGATGCGGGAATTCCTGAGCGGCGCCCGGGGATGAACGGCAACGAGCGCATCGTTCCGTCAGGGTCTGCAGAATTGCCGGCCTTAATAGCGTCGCAATCGGTTTCCGTACAATCTCCTACCGCATTGTTATGGCATTCGCTTCCAAACCCGAACTCCGTCGATCCCATCGAAGTCTGCGTCCTGTATCTCCAAACCCAAGTGCTGGAAATCGTGCCATTGCTGTACAATATGAGCACGATAAGCGACTTTGCTTCTGACGAGGAGCAAGAACTCAAGACACCATGTCACCGCCGAATAATGTAAATGGGGCCAATGACCCACGAAACCTGGCTGCCTACACGGTGGCTGAGGCAGCTCGGTATGTGCGCATTCCCGCTCCAACGCTTCGGGCCTGGGTCGCCGGCCAATCCTATGCGAAGCATTCGGGACGACCTCCTTTTCGTCCGCTTATCAATGCCCCGGAATACGACCCTCCGCGCCTTACGTTCAATAACCTTATCGAGGCCTATACATTGCGGGCGCTGAGAACGAAGCATGCGGTGTCGATTCAAGCGGCGCGCAGAGCGATCGATTTTGCAGAACAGTACTACAACATCCACAGATTGCTCCTCGATCCACAATTGCGCACCAGCGCAGGAGATTTGTTTCTGGAGAAATACGGGGAGTTCGTCAATCTCAGTCAATCGGGTCAACTCGTGATTGCGAAGCTTTTCAGGGACTATCTCAAGCGGATTGAACTGGACGGATTCCACCTTCCCGCACGCCTCTATCCATTTGACAAGGATGTAGACAAAACCATCGTGATCGACCCTCAAGTCGCCTTTGGGCGTCCCTTCATTGCCCGTCGTGGCATCTCAACGGCGGCGATCGTCGACCGCGTCAACTCCGGGGAAAGTTACAACGACATCGCAGCAGACTATGACCTCGATCCAGCGGAAGTGGAAGAAGCGTTGTTTTATGAGCAGGCAGCCTGAGCGTGACCTTCTTTACAGACCGTGATCTGGGCTCACGATTCCCGCAGATACTTTCCGACGCAGGCCTTGAAGTAGAAAAACACGACGACCACTTCCCTGATCGCAAGACTCCGGATGCCTCCTGGTTGTCAGAGGTAGGCCGCAATGGGTGGTTCGCCCTCTCAAGAGACAAGCGCATCCGCTATCTGGTCAATTTGTGAAGGAGGTACAGAAGGAGGTAACGCTGCATGAGCAAGACATGGCCGGTGCGGGATGCCAAGGCGCGTTTCAGTGAGTTGCTTGAGAGGAGCTTGGTCGAAGGCCCCCAGATCGTGACCAAAAGGGGTGTGGCGACAGCCGTGCTGGTACCGATCGACGAGTGGCGACGATTGCAAACGCGGGCCAGGCCGGACCTAAAGAGAGTACTCCTCGCTCCGCAAGCCCGCGCCGATTCACTGACGCCGCCGAGGCCGCAGCATCGCCACCGCAGGTCTCCCAGCTTAAAGTAAGTGCCGCCCCTGCGCTGCCAGGCAGATCATACGAGGAAGAAACTGCCGATGGTGTTGCAGACGAACCACGAATAGAAACAAAGTCTGATGGACCTCCTTGGCTGCGACCACGTCACGGAATGAAGTCCACCCGGGAGCGCGGGCGTCCCGCCCGCACAAGTCCTGGCACAGCCTCGGCTATCTGCTCCACTCGGGTCGACCGGCAACGGCGCCAGGACTCTGCTTCGGCCGAGCCCATGGCGTTCCCGCCGGTAGGGTGGCCGGGTGCCCCATCGCGGGCTCACTGAGCGG
>VXMN01000124.1 GCA_009841055.1 Acidobacteriota bacterium | reverse complement strand
TGTCCCTTCGTGGTCCTTCGTGTGTCTTCGTGGATAACTCTTTTTTCTTTTGTTTGAGAAAAGCATGACGCCGTTGAATTGCCGAGGATTGTTCCCGAGAGTCGCCCTGGGCTGGGTTGTCCTGGTTGGAGCCGGCGTGGGCATGGCTTCGCTTGCGGCCGGAGAACGGTCGGCGGAGGGTCCGGGTCCGCGGCCTTTCGTCCGAACCCAGGGCCGGCCGGCCACTGACGCCCCCGAGAGTCAGCCGGATGCGCGGCAATCCCGCCTGAAGGCCGAAGCTCGGCAGACCTATGGCGAGTTGCCTCTCAGCTTCGAGCCCAACCGGGGCCAGGCCGGGAACCAGGTTCGCTTCCTTTCTCGGGGGCCCGGCTACAGCTACCTGCTTCTCGACCGCGAGATGGTCTTTCAATTTCAGCCCGGCGGGTCCCCGGACGGGTCCAGGCTGCAGAGGGCGACCGGGAGGAGGTCGGCGTTGAGGATGCGGCTCGTCAACGGCGAGTCCCGGCCCGGGATCCGCGGCGAAAACCGGCTTCGAAGCAAGAGTCACTACTTGCGCGGCACGGACCCGCGGCAGTGGCGATTGGACGTTCCGACCTTTTCCAAGGTCCGCTACCGGCAGGTCTATCCGGGGATCGACCTGATCTTCTATGGCAACGGCCGGCGCCTGGAGTTCGATTTCCGGCTCGAATCGGGTGTCGACCCCGGCATGATTCGCCTCCACTTCACGGCGACGGGAGCCATTACGGACCATCATGGGCTGTCGCTGGATGAACAGGGAAACCTGGTTCTGCCTGGAGATCTCCGACTGATGCGTCCCGTGGCGTTTCAGGAAGAGGGTGGCGCTCGTCAGGATGTCCGTGTGCACTACGAGCTTGCCGGCAACGGGGAGGTGGGATTCCGCTTGGGTCGCTACGATCCGGAAAGGCCTCTGGTGATCGATCCCGTGCTGACCTACTCGGCCGGCGGGATTGGAGGTCTTGCCGTCGCTGTCGATCGGGAGGGGAACGCCTACGTTACGGGTATTGCCAACCCCGCCTTTCTTACCTCTTCCGGAGCCTTGCAAAGCCTGCACAGTGAAGGGGAGTGTTATGACGGGCCGAACCTGGCTCGCTGCCCCGACGTTCTCCTGGCCAAACTGAACGCCGAGGGAACGGAACTGGTTTACTCCACATTTCTGGGCGGTTCCGGGTTCGACTACGGGTACGGAGTTGCCGTGGATGCTCTTGGGAACGCCTATCTCACCGGCACCACCAGTTCTTCCGACTTCCCCGTCTCGTCCGATGCCTGGCAGTCGGCCCTCCCGAGCGAGCAGTGCGGTTCGGATCTTGCGGGCCAGTTCTGCAACAGTGGCTTTGTCACCAAGGTGAATGCGAACGGGACGGCTCTACTCTACTCCACCTATCTGGGCGGCAACGAGGGTGGACTGGGCGGCAACGGGATTGCCGTCGACGCTTTCGGGTCCGCCTACGTCACCGGTGACGGGTCCGATGGCGGGTTTGTAGCCAAAGTCCACCCGGAGGGGACGTCACTGCTCTATTCGGTCCAAGGCGTTGGGGGCACCGGTGTGGCCCTGGACTCACGGAACAACGCCTATCTCTCCGGAAGAAATGGAAACGAGTCCTTTGTGACCAAGCTGAACCCCGAGGGATCTGAAATTTTGTACAGCTACCGCCTCGGCGGGACCTCCGCCCCTTTCGACGCGTCCGCCCAGGAACTGGAGGCGATCACGGGGATTGCTGTCGACGGGCGGAATAACGCCTATGTGACCGGTTACACGGCCTATCAGGATTTTCCCACGACGGCCGGCGCTTACTCGGAAACGGCGCCCGGAGCAGGCATCTGCGGCAGTTCGCTCTGCCTGGATGCCTTCGTCTCCAAGCTGAACCGGGAGGGGACCGCGCTGGTCTATTCCACCTACCTGGGCGGCAGTTCCATCGATTACGCCAATGGCGTGGGTGTGGATCTGCAGGGGAATGCCTACGTGACGGGCGTAACGCTTTCCTCCGACTTCCCGGAGGTGCAAGCCCCGGGGTCTTCCGCGGGACAGATTTTCGTAAGCAAGCTGGACCCCCAGGGGGAGGAGCTTGTCTACTCGGTCCGGGCGGGAAGCGGTGACAGCGTCGAGGGAGGCAGCGGTCTATGGGTCAGTCCTCGGGGAAGCGCTTACATCACGGGACAGGCGGGCTCCGACGTCACCTTGACCACCGGGGCCTATCAGGCTCCGGAGGGAAACGGAGCCTTTGTGGCGAGGCTTCTTGGCGATGCCGAAGTCTTCGTGCCCCTCGTTGTCGCAACCACCGAATCCGATGGCGCCGCGGTCATTTCGGAGCTGATCCTCAGCAATCGGGGGACCCGGCCGGCCACGCTGGAATTCACCTACACGGCGTCCATTGGAGAGGGGAGCGGCACCGCAACGGACAACTTGCCGGCGGGCCGGCAGCGCGTCCTGCCGGATGCCATCGATTACCTGAGAGAACTGGGGGTTCCCATACCGGATTCAGGAGACCGGGGAGGAAGTCTGTCGGTTCGTTTCTCCGGGCTGAACTCCGAATCGGAAGGGACGGTGATCGTACGAACAACCAGGACGGACGACGGAGTCCGAAGCGGCTGGTCCTATCCAGGAGTCTCCACCGGATTTCACCAGCCGGCGTATCTCTGTGGACTCCGCCACGATGAGGCGAATCGCAGCAGCCTTGTGGTTCATAACCTGGGGTCACAGGAGAGCGGCGACATCACCTTGAAGCTGACCATCGTCTCCGGCGATCCTCCGCAGTCGGATATCCCGGTTCCCGAAGATCAGACGCTGGAGCCGGTTTCCCTGGTTCTCGAAGATCAGACACTGGCGCCGGGATCATTCCTTGAAATCGGAGATGTTCTCCGGTCCAATGGTCTTTCGCTGGAAAACGGCTATGTGCGTGTCGAGAAGATTGAAGGGCAGGCGCCCTACTACGCCTATGCCCTCCTCACCGACCAGGGAGGTTCCGATGGTTCCTTCATTGCGCCTGTTCCGGAAAAAGCGACCGTCGGCAGAAAGGGACAGACATTGCTCTCCGTGGAGAAATCCGCCCGATTCAACAGTGAACTGGTGGTGACCAACTGGTCGGAGTCCTGGAAGGTGGTGGGGTTTTCGGTATTGTCCGATGGAATTCAAAACCCGCAGGGCACCCGATTCGTTTCCGTGAGACCCGGCGAGCAGATCATTGTGCCGGAATTCGTAAGCTGGCTGCGGCAACAGGGGAGCCTGCCGGGATCATTCTTCCCGGGGTTGGGTGCTGCCGGAGAGGATTTCTCCGGTTCCATCTTTGTCACGGTTGATGGCGCCGGCGAGGATAGCGGCTACTACGTGGGTGCGAGGAATTCAACTCTCATGGACGGCCGCCGCAACGGATTTGTCCACGCGGCCGTCCCTTATGGGGACTCCCACCATACGCCGGCCTGGGTGTACGGGTTGCGCCGGGACCAGGAGAAGCAAACCGATCTGGGAATCGTCAACACCGGAGAGTTGAGCGACGAGGCCAGCCTCTTCAGCGTCGAGATCTACGACGGAGAAACGGGAATGCTGGCCCATACGATCGCGGAAGTGGAGTTGGAGGCCCGGAAGTCGATCCGGTTGGAGTCGATTCTTGAGCAGAACGCTCCGGAAACAAATCAGGGCTATGTTCGCGTCTCCCGAATTTCCGGGTCCAACCCGTTCGTGACCTTTGCCGTCGTTTCCGACGGATTCCAGGACAGCCGGTCCTCCGGGGACGCGTTCTTCATTTACGGGGTTCCCTGATCCGAATCAAAGTCGGGCCAGACCGTCCGCTATCCTTTGGCTGCCCTCGGCAAGGTTTTCCATGGATGTTGCGTAGGAGAGTCTGAGGTAGCCCTCGCCAAAGGCTCCGAAGGCTGTTCCCGAGAGCAAGGCCACGCCGGCTTCCTGCAACAGATAGTCGGCAATTTCGTCGCTGCTTTTGCCGAAGGAGCGAACGTTCGGAAATACGTAGAAGGCTCCAGGCGGATTCAGGCAGCTCATTCCCGGTATTCGATTCAGCGCGTCGACCAGAAAATCCCTGCGATTGCGAAATTCCGCCACCATCGAAGCCGTGGCGCTTTCGGCGTTGGCCAATGCCTCCAACCCCGCCCGCTGGGCGAATGGGGCCGTGCAGGAAACGCTGTTGGTCACCAGCTTGGAGATGTGGGTCTGCAGTTCCGGCCTCATGATGCCGTATCCGAGGCGCCACCCGGTCATGGCAAAGGTCTTGGAGAACCCGTCCAGGATGACGGTGCGGTCCATCATCCCCGGAATCGAGGTGATGCTGCGATGCTCTCCTTCGTAGATGATGCAGGAGTAGATCTCATCCGATAGCACCGTGATGTCATGCCGGGCGGCCAGGTCCGCGACGGTGGCCAGATCGTTCTCGGTCAGCAGGCCTCCCGTCGGGTTTTGGGGGGAGTTGATAATGATCAGCTTGGTTCTGGACGAGACTTTCGATTTGAGTTGCTCGGGGTCGAAACGGAACTCGAACTCCTCCAGCAAGGGCAAGGGGACCGGGGTGCCCCCGCAAAAACGGATCATGGATTCGTAGATGGGGAAGCCCGGGTTCGGGTAGATGACCTCGTCGCCTTCCTCCACCAGGGCCAGGATCAGGAAAAACATGATGGGCTTGGCACCCGGCGTGACCACGACCCAGTCCGGATCGATGTCTACCGAGCGGGTTTGCCCCACGTGGTCGGCAATGGCTTCCCGCAGTTCCACCAGGCCCGCGGAAGCGCAATAGTGGGTGTATCCTTCCTCCAGGGCGGTACCGGCGGCGCTGATCACGTTGGAGGGCGTATCGAAGTCCGGCTCACCCAGTTCCAGGTGAACCACACTGCGTCCCCTCGCTTCCAGCGCCTTTGCCTTTACCAGGACGTCAAAGGCCGTTTCGGTTCCCAGCCTCCCCATGCGGCCAGCCAGTTTTTCCATCATCTCACTTTCCTTTCTCCCCGCGTGCAACTGTCAGGTTGTTACCTTTTCCCATCCACAGGCTCTTTCTCCCGCAGCAGGCGAAGGTAGAGCTCCCGCTTCGGAGAAGCCAGCTCCCTGGCCAACTGCTTGATGGCGTCCTTCCTGGAAAGACCCTGGTCCACCAATCCTTCAAAACGAAGATCCAGTTCCCGGTCGCTGACCGACACGGCTCCAGTCTCCGGCGATGACTTTTCCACGACCACCACCGTCTCTCCCTTTGGGCGTCGGCTTCGGAAGAGCGACGCCAGCTCGGCTGCCGTTCCCGTGACCAGTTGCTCGTGAACCTTGGTCATCTCCCGGGCGACGGTTACTTCTCGCGAATCCAGAATCTCGTCGATGTCGCTCAGGGTGGATGCCAGCCTCAGTGGAGACTCGAAAAAGAGCAGCGTACGGGATTCCGACCGCAAGGCTTGCAGCCGGTTGCGACGCGCCGCTTTCCTGCCGGGAAGAAATCCCAAAAACGCAAAGGAATCGGTGGGTCTCCCCGAGATGCTCAGGGCGGAGATGATCGCGCAGGCTCCGGGGATTGGAGAAACGCGGACCCCGCGTTCCAGGGCGGCCCGGACCAGGCGATAACCCGGATCGGAGATGGATGGCGTTCCCGCGTCGCTGACCAGGGCGACGTCCGTTCCCGATTCCAGCCGTTCCACCAACCAACCGGTTCGCTGTTGCTCATTGTGTTCGTGGTAGCTGGAGGTCGGAGTCGTAATCCGGTAGTGAGCCAGCAGTTTTCTGGTGTGGCGGGTGTCCTCGCAGGCGATCAGGTCAGCTTCACGAAGAATGCGCAGCGCGCGCAAGGTAATATCTTCCAGATTCCCGATTGGTGTGGCTACCACGAAGAGTGTTCCTGCCATAAGACGCTCAAGACTACATCCCCCAGTCTCGGAGATAGTGAAAGTCGTGGCTGACGGATCGGGGGGACAGTTTGCATACGACCGGCCCGCGCCGCTTGAACTGGGAGCCTCGGATTCTGTTGACGACCAGTTGGATAAAGTCCTTCCTGAAGCCCTTTTCCAACAACTCTCGCCGGGAGACGCGACGATCGATGAGCTCGTGCAGGAGCTCATCGACTTCGGCATAGGTGAACCCCAACTCGTCTTCGTCCGACTGTCCTGCCCAGAGGTCGGCCGTGGGCTTCTTGTCGAGGATGGATTGTGGGACTTGCAGGTAGCGGGCCAACTTGAATATATCGGCCTTGTAAAGGTCTCCGATCGGGTTGATCGAGGAGGCCATGTCTCCGAAAAGCGTACCGTAGCCGAGCAGCAGTTCCGTCTTGTTGGAGGTGCCGAGCACCAGGGCGTTGAACTCCATCGATTTGTCGAAAAGGACGATCATGCGGGCTCGGGCCATGGCGTTGCCGCGACGCAGGGAGTTCGCCCGGGATTGCGCCTCAAAGTAGCCGTCAACGATGGACGTGATCTCGACGATCTCGCTCTTGACTCCGAGCGCCTCGACCACCGCCCGAGCGTCGGAGAGGCTCTCCGGACTGCTGGTCCTGTAGGGCATCATTACGGCCAGAACATTCTCGGGACCCAAAGCCCGGGCCGCCAGAAAGCAGGAGACCGCCGAGTCAATGCCGCCAGACAGTCCGACCACCACTCGGTGAAATCCTGCCTTGCTCAACTCGTCCCGGACAAAGCTCTGCAGAACCTGATTTACCAGCGGGCAGTTCAATCGCATGGAGGCTTGTTTAGTGGTCAGTGGTCAGTGGATAGTGGTCAGTGGATAGCCCCGCCTCCGCCCTGCCGTGCGGATCATTACGAGAGTGAAACAGGTCTTTTTCAGTTGCTTGACGTGTCGACTAAATAACTAACCACTAAACACTGACCACTGGCCACTATTCACTTCGCGGTCTATCCGGTGATCGGGCTACGACTGTGAACGCTGACGGACGATTCGAGTCAGTTCCCTCAGGGTCAGATCCAGGCGCTCATCCCGCAGGACCGGGGTGAAGAGCCGTGCCCGGCGGATCTCGTCCAGATCCAGCTCGGCCAGCACCAGGTCCTCTCCGGGAGTTTGGCTCCGGGCTATCACCTCTCCGACAGGACCGACCACCATCGATCCTCCGGGGAAGTAGGCCCCATCCTCGATCCCGGCCCGATTGGCGTAAAGGTTGTAAACGGTATAAAACTGCGACAAGGCTTTCAGCAGAATTTCCCATCCCTGAGACGTCTGGAACCCTTCATGGGTTCTCACCCCCCTGCCGGGACTCGAGGAGAGCGTCACCACCACCCGGGCTCCATCCTGAACATGCAGGTAGAGGGTGGACGGGTGCCAGAGGTCTTCGCAGATCAGCAACCCCAACGGACCGAAGGGAGTCCGGACCGTCCGCAACTTCTCCCCCATGGCGAAGAAGCGCATCTCGTCGAACATGCCGTAAGTGGGCAGATACAGCTTCCGGTGCACATGTTGGATCCTGCCCTCGGCCACGTATGCGGCGGCGTTGTAGTAGTTGTAGCGATCCGAGACTTCAACAAAGCCGAAGACACAGGCGATATCCCTGGAGGCCTGCAGCAGTTGCTGCAGACTTGGAGCATTCAGCGGATCGATGGCGACGTCAGGCACCAGGTCCTGCAATATATACCCGGTCAGGGAGAGTTCCGGGAACACAACCAGGTCCGCCCCTTCCGATTTCGCCCGCCGGATGGTGTCCAGATGAAGCTGCAGGTTTTCCTTCAACAGGCCCAGCTTGGGCGATACCTGAGCCAAAGCTACTGTGAATTTGCCGGTCAAGGTCGACTCCGGAATCAAGGCATGCTGGTGTCCTGCCTCAGAAACAAGATTACCATCTCCGACGGAGGTTCCACAGGAAAACGGCCGGTTTGAAAGACCCTTTGCGTTTCAGTCAAAAAATCTTCAAATAAGCACCGCCCCTGCCCTGCCGGACAGATCATTCGAGGAAGAAACTACCGATCTCTTTTAAAGACGAACCACAAATGGACACGAATGAACACGAATAGGGAAAGATTCCTTTCAGTTTTTCTTCGTGTCCCTTCGTGGTCCTTCGTGTGTCTTCGTGGATAACTCTTTTTTTCTTTTGTTTCAGGCAAGGCGGCCAGGCCCGGCGCCGCGCCTCGATTTCAGCGGAACCCTTCAACCGTCCGGAGGGGGGGCGTACTCAATCACCAGGGTCTTGGAAATACGGTCGTGCCAGGTCAGTCGCTCCGCATCGAAAAAGGCCCAGAGGAAGCCTAGCCCAAAGCAACCCGCGGAGATGCAATGACCGAAAACCCGCAGGCCCACGTCCCGGCAAGAGGGTAGTTCGCCGTCGAAGCGAACGACCGCCAGGCCCATGTAGTCCATCCCCGGTGTCCGGGCGCCGAGAACGGTGAAAAGAAAAAAGTAGGACAGCGCAATGGAGAGGAACACCAGCCCAAGCCCCAAACCGGCGGTAAGGGAGAGCACCTTGAAATCCGTAAAGGCGATGACCACCAGGCTGAAGATCAGCCAACAGCCGACAACCAATAGCGCATCGAGAATCCCGGCGCCGAAACGATCCCACACGGTCGCGGATCGCAACTCCTGGTGAATGGAATCCCCGAGCAAGTCGTCTTGGGAATTGCTTTCGCCAAATGGAAGAGGCGTCTGGTTGAGCTTGATCTCGATCCGCTGGATCTTGTCGGAAAACAGGGTTCCCTGGCTCTTGGGAATCATCGTAGCGCCGGATTGGAGGATTGCCGGGGCCTGTGTGGATTGGACATCCATCCGGGCGTCCGGGTGGTGGCCGGCGGAGGGTTCCGCCTCCGGATACGACGGCTCCGTGAGCGCAGGCTCCGGAAGTTCGGGAGTTTTCTCGGCCGGGCCGGATGAGGCGGCCTCCGTCCTGACCAGGTCCCGATCCAGGAAGTCCTTCACCACGGTTTCAAAGGGTTGCTGCTTCAGGTCCGGGACGGAGATCTGATCGGCCCGGGGCTGCCGGGAGTCCTCCGCTGTTGGAATATTGGAGGGAGAGGAAACCGGTGCGTCCTCTGCAGTCGGGTTTTCTGTCGGCGCGTCGGCAGACGGGTTCGGATCCGGCGTGGGTTCTGCGGAGGAGGGGGGCAGGGGATGTTTGCACCCGATACAGATCTCGGCGTTCGACGGATTATGGAGGCCGCAGGAAGGACAAATCATGGAAATCGATCAGCCGGTAGAGGTGGTCAAGTCAAAAAGGCAGAGTCCCGGTCTGAGTGAGTTGGGCAGATCTTAACAGAACGTGCCGGCGATATTCCAGTCTTGCGGGGAGCCCTCTGGGCAGGTTTACATTGTGCTAAGCTTTCCTTGGGGCCGCCGGGTGCTTCCGTTCCCCTACGGATGAGACATTTCATTTACGTGCGGGGCTTCCCAAGCCGCTTCCACAGCGATTTCCAGTGCATTTCTTCAACCCAATTCACTCAAGAACAGGCACGATTTTCAGCCGTATCGGAATCCGGGCCAATCCCGTCCGGATGGGGATACTCGCGGGGCTGCTGGTTCCGCTCTCGGCTTTCCCTGGATCCAGCCAATCCCGGGTAGGGCAGCCCGAGTCCGAGCCCCGTGCATCTTCCGCCGAATCCGCCCCTCTTGCCATCCGGCTCGGTGAAGAAGTCGTAACCGTCCGGGCTGAACGACAGTCCAGAACGGGGAAGCACGACTATCTGGCCCAAGGCGATGTAGAGGTCAGCTATCGGGACCTGCTGCTGAAAGCAGACAAGATTCGCGGCAACGAAAACACACGAGAGGTTGAAGGTGAAGGCAACGTTTACTTCGAGCAAGGACTCACTCGTCTTCACGCCTCTCGATTCAAGTTCAACCTGGACAGCCGGACGGGGACCTTTTACGACGTCAGGGGCAAGACCCAGGTCGAGTTTCAGGGTCGATCCGACACCGGATTCCTCTTCCAGGCCAAGGAGGTTCGAAAGGTGGGGGCCGACGAGTACCGTATCGTGGATGGAACGGTCACGGCCTGCGAGGATCCGGTTCCCAAGTGGAGCTTCTCGACCCGGAGCGCCGATTTCAAGGTGGACGAGCCCGTAAACCTGCGGCACGCAGTATTCAGAATCAAGAAGCTGCCCCTGTTCTACAGTCCGTTTCTCAGGGCGCCTACCAGTGAAAGGCAGCGCAGGACAGGTTTTCTCTTGCCCTCCACGGGCAACTCCTCGAGCCGAGGCCGCTCCGTCAGCGGAGCCTTTTTCCTGACCCTGGGCCGCAGCGCCAATCTGTTGACGCGTGCGGATTATTATTCGAAGCGCGGACCCGCCGGCGGACTGGACTTTCAAGCCAGGCCCAACCGGCACAGCTCCATTTCCGCCGTGGGCTACCTTGCCCGGGACCGGAAGGGCTTCGGCGGCCAAAGCGCGCAGGTCAGGGCGGAAACCCGCTGGAACAACGGATTCAGGGCGGTGGCCGACGTGGATGTCGTCAGCTCCCAGGAATTTCGACAGGTGTATGGACGTACTTTCAACACAATCTCCAGACCCGACGAGGTGTCCTCGGCCTTTCTGACCCGAAACTTTTCGGGCGACAGCCTCAACGTCTTCGGGGAACGCCGCTCGACAATTTTTTCCAGGGAAAGAGCGGTCACCAGCCGAACGTTCCCCAGTTTGAATTTGAACGGGCACAGGCGCAGGATAAAGGACTGGCCGATCTACTTTTCCTACGACACTTCGGTGGAAGGCATGGGCCGCACGGATGCCCGGCTGTCGACGCCGAGCGTGGTCCAGCGCTTCGATTTCCATCCCAGGCTCTCCATCCCCATCATCAAGTGGAGTGGAATCAGCCTGACCCCCAGCATCGGCTGGCGGGAGACTTTTTATTCCAACCGGTTGGATTCCCAAAGCCCCACGGGAGTCGGCCCCCGCAATCTTAGCCGCTCGGCCTTCGACCTGGAACTGGATTGGAGAGGTCCGGGATTGCAGAGGGTCTTTCAAGTGGGCCAACATCGCTTGAAGCATCTCATCGAACCGTCGATCACCTACCGCTACATCTCAGGGATCGACGAATTCAGGGATACCGTGCTCTTCGATGAGAAGGACATCTTCAGCAACTCCAATGAAGTCGAATATGTCGTCAGCAATCGCTTCTTTGCTCGCCGTCCGACCTCTGACGGAGGCTCGACAACCGGCGAGGTTCTTTCCTTGAGCATCGGGCAGAAGGTTTTCTTCGATCCTACCTTTGGCGGCGCCCTGATACCCGGACGACGAAACGTGCTGTTTCCTGCCAACACGTTATCGGGTTTTGCGTACCTGGACGGAACCAGAAAGGTGTCTCCCGTTGTCTCCCGCCTGCGCTTTACCCCTGCCGAGCGCTACACGGTTGACTTCAGGACCGATTATGATCCCGAAGTACAACGCCTGAGGGCCAGCAGCGTCGCCGGTAGAGTCAACCTCTCCCGGTACTTCCTTGGGCTGACTTACTACAATACCCGCAACTTGCCCCCCAATCAGTTTCCTTCCAACCAGATCCGCACCAGGCTGGGCCGGTCCTCCCCACAAGGGATCAGTGCGGCCCTCAGCTTTGTCCACAATTTCACCACCCGGCGCAGACAGTACACGGCAGCACAGTTGGCCTACAACTGGGATTGCTGTGGAGTGGCCGTTCATCTTCGTCATGTCGGTCTGAGGCAATTCAACCCTCGACTTGACAACGAGTCTCAGGTGCGGTTCAGCTTTTTTCTCAAGAATATCGGTTCCTTCGGAACTCTGAGAAGAAGAGAGCAGCTTTTCTGAGTAAAGTCCTCCAAAATTACATTTTGTAATTTCATATAGATCCCACTTCTGGAGATTAAGGACGATTTTTGAGCACATCAAGTACTTCTATGCGGATTTACTGATAATATTTGTCCATTGACCGATCCCTTTGGAAGAAAAAAACCTACCAAGAGATCTATCCATATTATTTCTTGATAACTATGATGACTATGACTATGATTTTAGAGAACTCGACGGTAACTTCAGGAGTTGATCGCAGAAAATGAACCAGGAAACGATCGATGGAGCTCAGGCGCTCGTCAGGGGCCTGGAAAACGAAGGAGTGGAGTACATCTGGGGTTTATCCGGTGGGGCGGCGATTCCCATTTTCGATGCTCTGGTTACCACCAGAACCAAGATCCAGCTCATTCTGGTCAGACACGAACAAGGGGCTTCCCACATGGCGGACGGTTACGCTCGAGCCACGGGCAGGCCCGGGGTCGTGCTGGTCACCAGCGGCCCGGGAGCCACCAACACGGTCACCGGAATCATGACTGCCCAGATGGATTCCATCCCCATGGTGGTTCTGACGGGCCAGACCGTGACTCCCATGCTGGGCAAGGACGCGTTTCAGGAAGCCGATGTCTTCGGCTTGACCATGCCGATCGTCAAGCACAGCTACTTGGTCAAGAATCCCGACGACATTCCCAGAATCGTGAGGGAAGCTTTCCACATCGCCCGTACGGGACGTCCCGGACCGGTGCTGATCGACGTCCCCAAGGATGTGAGCCAGAACCCCTTTTCGGGGGATCTTCATGCCGAAATGGATTTGCCGGGGTATCGGGTGGGAAGCAGTCCCGACCACAGCCAGATCCTGGAGATTGCCGGGGCCCTCAGCCGTGCGCGGAAACCGGTCTTGCTGGTGGGTCACGGGGCTCTGGTTGCCAATGCCTCCAGCGCGGTCAGGAGGCTGGCGGAAAAATTGTGCGCTCCGGTAACCACGACGCTATTGGGGAAAGGAGCGTTTCCGGAATCGCATCCCCTGTCTCTCGGAATGCTGGGGATGCATGGGACGGCCTATGCCAACAAGGCCATGGTGGAATGCGATCTGGTCATGTCCATCGGTTCCCGCTACGACGACCGCATCGTCGGTCAGCCCCATCGATTCTGCAAGGACGCGGTGCGCATCCACATCGACATCGACGAGGCGGAAATCGGCAAGATGATTCAATGCCACCACTGGTGCGTTGGAGATGCGCGGGAGATCGTCGAGGACCTGGTCCAGCACGTCGCACCCTTGAACACCTCCGATTGGTTGAAGCACCTGCAGGGATACAAGAAAAGGTACCCCCTCAAGTACAAGAGGCGCGGCGGCCTGAAAATGCAGCATGTTCTGGACGAGTTGTACAAGCTGACCGGCGGAGAGGCGATCGTCTCCACCGATGTCGGGCAGCACCAGATGTGGGCGGCCCAGTTCTACAAGACGGACTACCCGTCGAACTGGCTCAGTTCCGGTGGCGCAGGCACCATGGGGTATGGTTTTCCCGCCGCCATAGGAGCCCAGTTCGGCCGTCCCAAGGATTTGGTGGTGGCAGTGGTGGGGGACGGTGGATTTCAGATGACCATGAGCGAGCTGTCGACCGCCTGCGTTCACCGGCTCCCCATCAAGGTCATCGTCCTCAACAACCACTACCTGGGAATGGTCCGGCAGTGGCAGGAGCTGTTCTACGGAGAGCGCGAGAGTGGAGTGGACCTGGAGGGCAACCCGGACTTCGCCAAGCTGGCGGCCGCCTATCCGGGAGCAAAAGGGTTCACCCTGAAGCGACCCGCCGATGTCAGAAAGATCCTTCAGCGGGCGCTTGACTACGATCAGGGCCCGGCGGTGGTGAACGCGGAGTGCGAGAAGACCGACAATGTCTATCCAATGATTCCCGCGGGAAGCGCGCTTGAAGACATGCTGATCGAAAAGCCCAAGAGAAGACTGGGAAAGCCCAGCGGATCTACCTGAGCCCGCGGCAATGCCGGCCCGGCTGAGTGGTCCGGCCGAGTATCGGGCCGTTCCCCTGAGAGAAGCCCAATGGAAAGCTTATTGAGTCGCGACACTCATACCTTGAGCGTCTATGTTTCCAACAAGCCCGGTGTGCTGGCCAGGATCGCACAGGTGTTTGCCCGGCGCGGCTACAACATCGATTCACTGGTCGTCTCTTCTTCGGTGGATGGCGAATTTTCCAGGATGACGATCACCGCCAAGGGCGATCCGGGAGGATTGGAACAAATCATCAAGCAGGTCAACAAATTGATCGATGTGTTGCACTGCGTGGACCATACCGGCGAAAACGCCGTTGTGCAGGAGCTTGCCCTGATCAAGGTGGCCGCCGGGCCGGAAGATCGAGGCGAAGCGCTTCAGGTGGCCGAACACTTCAAGTGCAAGACGGTCGATCTCACCGAGTCTTCCATGATCCTGATGGCTACCGGCGGCACCGACAAGATCGACGCTCTGGTGCGCATGGTTCGCAAATACAACATCATCGAGCTGGTAAGGACGGGCAAGGTCGTCATGGCCAGAGGCAACCAGCTGACCTGAAGGGAGTTGCCCGAGAATCCGCTGTTTCACTCTCGTATGATCTGTCCGGCAGGGCGGGGGCGGGGCTTACCTGAAACAAACGCCAGCGCTTGATGGCTGGAAACCGGTTCAAAGTCGAGCAGGGGCAAATTTTTGATTCACATCAATGCACAGGATGCACAGGATTTTTTCAGGAAAAGGCCGGCTTCCAGTGCCGCGAATCCGCAAATCCGCATCGGAGGAGGCCCACCCGGGAGCGCGGGCGTCCCGCCCGCATTTGTCTCCGCACAACCTCCCGCATCTCCTCCACCCCGCTCGATCGGCAAACACGCCACGGATCTGCTTC
>VXMN01000154.1 GCA_009841055.1 Acidobacteriota bacterium | reverse complement strand
TTCTTCCTCGAATGATCTGTCCGGCAGGGCAGGGGCGGTGCTTATTTGAAACAAAAGAAAAAAAAGTTATCCACGAAGACACACGAAGAACGACGAAGGGCCACGAAGCGAGACGGATCTGCTTCAACGGCGCGCACTGCCACTAAGGATTATTAACATCGATGCACAGGATACACAGGATATGGTCTTGGGAGTCTCGTGTCCTGTAATCCCGGGCATCCGCAATCCCGGACCGGTTCATCACCAGAGCCGGCTTCCGATGCAGAAAGCTCTCGTCCTGTTAATCCTGTGCATCCTGTGCATCGATGTTCAAAAATCTTGTTCCCGACAGACCACGAACTTCTCTTGTTTCACTCTCGAATGATCCGCCCCGTTGTCGGGGGCGTCACCTACCTGCGGAATTTTGCAAAAGGCTCGCCTCTTTATTGAATCTTTACAAGAGGTCTGTATACCTCTTGCTGGAGAAAGGAGGGGCTGATGAAGCGGATGAGGCAATGGGCAAATATGAGGGAATTTATCGTTGCTATTGGTTTGTTGTACGCACCGTTTTTCCTGATCGGTTGTGCCGGGGGCGAAGGAAACAGGCCAACCACCGTGAGAGTAGACGGTTCCAGCACCGTCTTCCCCATAACCGAGGCGGTTGCCGAGGAGTTTCAAAAGAAACATCCGGGCATCCGGGTTACTGTCGGCATTTCCGGTACCGGTGGAGGCTTCAAGAAATTCAGTGCCGGTGAAACGGATTTGAACGATGCGTCACGGCCAATCAAGTCCAAGGAAGTATCAATGGCCTCCGAAAACGGGATTGAGTTTGTCGAGCTCCCGGTCGCTTTCGACGGGATTTCCGTGCTGGTCAATCCGGGGAATGAATTCGTTGATTCCTTGACCGTGGACGAGCTTCGGAAGATCTGGCAACCCGGGAGCACGGTAAAGAAGTGGAGCGACGTCCGGGCCGACTGGGTAGACCGGGCCCTGAATCTCTACGGACCAGGGACCGACTCCGGAACCTTCGACTACTTTACGGAGGCCATCAACGGCAAGTCGCAGGCCTGCCGCGCCGACTTCACCGCCAGCGAGGACGACAACGTGCTGGTGCAGGGAATCGCCGGGGACCCCAATGCTCTGGGTTTCTTTGGCTACGCCTACTACGGGGAGAATCGCTCCCGACTGAAGGCGGTGCCGATCGATGGCGGCAAGGGACCTGTTGCACCGTCGGAACAGACCATCAACGACGGAAGCTACGAACCTCTTTCGAGGCCGATTTTCATTTATGTCGGCAAGAAAGCCTCCGAGCGTCCGGAGGTCGCGGCCTTCGTCAGGTTCTATCTCGAGAACGCGCCCACGCTGGTGGCGGAGGTCGGATACGTGCCCCTGCCCGACCGCGTCTATCAGTTGGCGCTCGAGAGATTCGAGCAACGAGCCACGGGCTCGCTGTTCGCCTCGGGACACAGGGTTGGCATGAGCCTTGAAGATCTGCTCAGCGTCAAAGAATAGGAAGGGATCTTGCCGCAGGGCTCAATGGCTAAATCGCCACTGGCAGGCGCAGGCACCAGGAAATCCCGGACGAAGGAGGAGTTGATCCGATTCGTACTCTTCCTTTGCGCCTTCCTGTCCATCCTGACCACGCTGTCCATCATTGCCATCCTGGCATGGGAAGCCTACTCCTTTTTCCGAGAGGTACGAGTCTTCGATTTCCTCTCGGGAACCCGATGGACGCCGCTTCTGGAACCCCGGTCTTTCGGCGTGCTTCCCCTGGTCGCCGGCACGCTGCAGATCGTCATCGGTGCTTCTCTGATCGCGATACCCGTGGGACTGGCCAGCGCCATCTACCTGGCGGAGTTTGCCTCTGCAGGGGTCAGGAGGGTGCTCAAGCCGGTTCTGGAGATCCTGGCGGGAATTCCCACCGTCGTTTACGGCTATTTCGCGCTCACCTTCGTGACTCCGCTGATTGCCGCGATTTTCCCCCAAACGCAGATTTTCAATGCCGCCAGCGCCTCCATCGTGGTCGGCATCATGGTGCTGCCCATGACGGCTTCCCTGTGTGACGACGCGCTGCGGGCCGTCCCGGAGTCTCTGCGTCAAGGAGCCTTTGCCCTGGGAGCCACCCAGTTTGAAGTGACCTTGCGGGTGGTGCTTCCGGCGGCTCTTTCGGGAGTCATGGCATCCTTCGTCCTGGCCGCTTCCCGCGCCATCGGCGAAACGATGGCGGTGACGCTGGCCGCGGGAGCAACGCCGAAGATGACACTGAACCCACTCCAAAGCATTCAGACCATGACGGCCTATATTGTCCAGGTGAGCCTCGGCGACACGCCCGTGGGCACGGTCGAGTACCAGACCATCTTTGCCGTAGCTGCCCTGCTGTTCGCCATCACCTTGAGTATGAACATCATTGCCCACAGAGTGCTGGCGAGGTTCCGCGAGGTCTACGAATGAGTTCCGATCGCCTCCGGCGCCGGCACGCCACCACCAGGTGTTTCCGCCTTCTCTGTGCCGCTGTGGCGTGGGCCGGGATCGTCATCCTGGCAGTGTTGCTGTTCCACGTCACTCGAGAGGGAATCCGTTGGCTCGACCTTCAGTTCCTCACCGCGTTTCCCTCCCGGTTTCCGGAGCAGGCAGGCATCAAGTCGGCGCTCTGGGGAACCGTCTGGCTAATCACCCTCACGGCCGGAATTTCCATCCCCGTGGGGGTTGCAGCGGCGATTTACCTGGAGGAATTTTCCCCCAGGAATCGGCTGTCACAGTTGATTGAGGTCAACATCGGCAATTTGGCAGGGGTGCCCTCGATCGTCTACGGGATTCTGGGGCTGGTTCTATTTGTACGGTTCCTGGCCTTGGGACGAAGTGTCCTGGCCGGAAGCCTGACCATGACGCTGCTGATTCTTCCCGTCATCATCATCGCCGCGCGAGAGGCGCTTCGCGCCGTGCCCGATTCCATTCGTCACGCCGCTTTCGCTCTGGGAGCGACTCGTTGGCAGGCGGTGAGGGCGCAGGTTCTGCCCGTGGCGCTGCCGGGGATTCTGACCGGCGTGATCCTGGCATTGTCCCGGGCAATCGGCGAGACGGCGCCCCTGGTGATGATTGGCGCCCTGACTTATGTGGCCTTCGTGCCGGAAGGGCCCATGGATGCCTTTACGGCCCTTCCCATCCAGATCTTCAACTGGGCCTCCCGCCCCCAGGAAGACTTCCATCAGTTGGCTGCAGCCGGAATCATTGTACTTCTGGTGACACTGCTGCTCATGAATGCCACCGCCGTATGGATTCGGCAGCGCGCCGAGAGGACAGGTCGATGAACACGCAGACTACTTCCGATGCTCAAATCTCATCCGTGGCACAGTCCCGGTCTGTCCTGGATGTCATTGACGTGACAATACGCTATGGGACAAAACCCGCCATCCAAAACGTCTCTCTTTCCATTCCTCAACATCGGATAACGGCGATCATCGGACCCTCGGGATGTGGCAAGAGCACTCTGCTGAGGGCCTTCAACCGGATGAACGACTTCATTCCCAACGTGGGCATGGAGGGACGGATCCTCTATTTGGGTTCGGACATTTATGCTCGCGAGGTCGATCCGGTAGAGGTTCGGCGCCGCATCGGAATGGTTTTTCAAAAACCGAACCCGTTTCCCAAGTCGATTCTCCAGAACGTAGCCTGGGGGCCCTCCATCAATGGATTTACCGGCAATCTGGAGGACCGCGTCGAACAATCCCTTCGCCGCGCCGCCCTTTGGGAAGAAGTCAGCGACCGGCTCCACGAGTCGGCCCTGGCGCTTTCCGGAGGCCAGCAGCAAAGACTCTGCATCGCCCGCGCCCTGGCCATGGAGCCGGACGTTATCCTGATGGACGAACCCTGTTCGGCGCTCGACCCTGTTTCAACAGCCCGCATCGAAGACCTGATGTTCGAGCTGAAGGAACGATACACGATCGTTATCGTCACCCATAACATGCAACAGGCGGCCCGGGTCTCGAGCCTGACGGCCTTTTTGGAGAACGGCAGCCTGGTCGAATATGGGGAAACCGACCAGGTCTTTACAAGACCCCGGAATCAGAGGACCGAAGAGTATGTGACCGGGCGCTTCGGGTGATTATTAGCGAATCTCGGAGATTTCGTGATCCGTCCGAAACATCATTTTCGAGCCTGCCGGCCCGATCAGGGCCAAGGGCTTCGACCCAAGGGAGGACTTGAATGTCCATCCATTTGCAGAAGGACCTGGAACACTTGAACAAGGAACTGTTGATCCTGTCCTCCATGGTCGAGGATGCAACCAACAAGGCGATGCTGGCCCTGGTCGATCGACGGCTGGAACTGGCCCGGGAGGTGATGCGCGAAGACGACCGGATCAACACCCGGGAAGTCCTGATTGAAGAAGAGTGTCTCAAGATGCTGGCCCTTCACCAACCGGTGGCCGCAGACCTTCGCTTCATCGTGGCGGTGCTGAAGGTGAACAACGACCTGGAGCGAATGGGAGACCTGGCCGTCAACATCGCCGAACGGGCAGCCTACCTGGCCACCCGGGAACCGCTGCAGGTTTCCCTGGATTTTCCCAAGATGGCCGAGGGTGTCCGCGAAATGGTGCGGGCGAGTCTGGACTCCTTGACCAACATGAATCCTCGGCTGGCCCGGCATGTCCTGACCATGGATGACGAGATAGACGAAGCCAACCGGGGAATGTTCGACATCCTGCAGGACCTCATGCACCGAGACCCGTCGACGATAGTGCGAGCTGTCCATCTGCTCTCCGCCTCTCGTTACCTGGAGCGAATTGCCGACCTGGCCACCAACATCGCCCAGGACGTTGTCTACATAGCGGAAGGCCGACTGATTCGCCACTTGACCGAGGACGACCTCAAGAGTCAGCAATCCTAGAGCAATGAAAGGGACCCACCTTAAATGAGGTTGCTATGGAAAACGGGATCGATTGCCGGTTGGACGCTTCTGACATTGACCTGGTGCATTGTGAACGGTTCCGGCGCCGACACGGAGGTTCAGGTTGAATGGAAGGACGGGGTGCGCCTGGAGACCAGGGACAAGACGGTGCGGTTCAGGTTTGGCGGCAGAATCCACTATGACTGGGCCACCATGTCTCAGGATTCGGGAATTCGAGAAAGCCTGGGCTCTCTTCAGGACGGAACCGAGCCCCGCAGAGCGAGAATCTACTTTTCCGGCGAACTTCATGAACAGGTGGAATTCAAGGTTCAGTATGACTTCGCCGGCGGCACCGCCAAGTTCAAGGACGTCTACCTGGGCCTGACCGGAATTCCCTACCTGGGTAAGATCAGACTGGGACATTTGAAGGAGCCCTTCAGCCTCGAGGAGAGCACCAGCAGCAATAACGTCACCTTCCTGGAGCGTGCCCTACCCAACGTCTTCGCTCCTTCCCGAAACACGGGCGTGCTGATTTCCAACCACGTCAGAGAAAGGGTGAGCTGGGGGATGGGGGTCTTTCTCGACACCAACGACCTGGGAGTGGATCAGGGAGACGGGGAGTTCAATTTCACCGGGCGGTTAACGGGGACGCCGTGGCACGCTGAAAAAGGCAAAAAGGTTGTCCATCTCGGGCTCGGCTACAGCCATCGGAGCCCGAGCGAACCCGGTTTTCGCTATCGTCAGAGGCCCGAGGCTCACCTGGCGCCGCGGCTTGTGGATACCGGAACCCTGAGGATGCAATCGGCCCACCTGGTGGGCCCCGAGTTCGCCCTGGTTCACGGTCCGGCGTCCGTGCAGGCCGAGTACATCCGAGCCGGGCTGAACCCGGTCACGGGCAACGCCACCCCCAACTTCCACGGCTACTACCTGTTGGGAAGCTACTTTCTCACCGGTGAGCAGCGAAACTACCGTGCCTCGGCAGGTCAGTTCCGAGGAATCAAGCCCAGGAGGAACTTCAACCTGGGTCAAAAGGGAACCGGCGCCTGGCAAGTGGCGGTTCGCTACTCATCGCTCAACCTGAACCATGGAGCCGTTTCAGGCGGAAAGTTGGACGACTTCACAGCGGGACTCAACTGGTACCTGAACCCCAATGCTCGTGTGATGTGGAACTACATCCGCGCCAATCGTGAATCCCTTGGCAAGGCCGACGTCTTTCAGATGCGTTTCCAGGTCAACTTCTGATCCGAGCGGTGGAGTTCCGTTTCAGCCCACTGGGAACAATCAGGGGAAGGCAGGAATCTCAGGAAGGGCAGTTTAGGCGATGTCTTCCGGGGAACCGTATACAACCGCTTGTGACTCAACGGCAGAACGTGCCGCCCGCCGAGCCTTGCGGATAAAGATCTCCTGAGCGTTTCGGACCGGCTCTCCTGCGGCCGGGCGCCGGCGCACATAGGAGCCGTCGGGTTGAGCATCCCAGGCGGAGCAGTTGTCCTTCTCGTAGACCTCGATGATCCTGTCCAGTTGGCGTTTCAGCCTCGAATTCCGGACAGGCACCACCGTCTCCACCCGGCTGTTCAGGTTCCGTTTCATCCAGTCCGCCGAACCCAGGTAGTATTCGGGATCCCCTCCGTTGCTGAAGCGAAAGATCCGGCTGTGCTCCAGGAAACGACCCAGCACGCTGTAGAGGCGGACGTTTTCCGAGAGGCCCGGGGCCCCGGCCCGCAGGCAACAGAGGCCGCGGACGTTGAGGGTCACGGAGACTCCCGCCGAGCCGGCTGCATAGAGCTCCCTGATGGTATTGGGGTCCTGTAACTGGTTCAGCTTGGCATAGATCCCGCTGGGTCGACCGGCGCGTGCATGGTCCGCCTCTCGGCGGATCAGCTCGGTGAACCGCCGGCGCATCGTGACCGGCGCCACCAGCACCTCCCGATAGTTGCCGTGAGGAAGGCCGCCGGTCAAGGCGTCGTAAAGCACGGCCACCTCCTCGCAGATGGCGGGATCGCAGGTCAACACCCCCAGGTCCTCATAAGCCTTGGCCGTACCGGTGTGGTAATTCCCGGTCCCGATATGGGCGTAACGCCGAATCCCCTGCTTTTCTTCCCGGACCACCAAGGCCAGCTTCACATGGGTCTTGAGCCGTTCCACGCCGTAGGCAACGTGAACCCCCTCTCTTTCCAGGAACTTTCCCCAGGCGATATTGGGAGCTTCGTCAAAGCGGGCCGTGATCTCCACCAGGACCGCCACCTGCTTGCCCCTTCGGACCGCCTCGGCCAGGGCGCGCACAATGGGCGAGTCGCTGCTGGTACGGTAAATCGTCAGCTTGATCGCCAGCACCCCGGGGTCCACCGAAGCCGCCTCCAGGAACCGCAGCACCGAGGTCCCGAAGTCATGGTAGGGATGATGCAGCAGGATGTCTCCTTTCGCGATCTCGTCGAAAATAGCCGAGGGGGCCTGGGCGGCGAGGTGCTGCAGCCGAGGATGGTCGACCGGTGTATGAGGCGGGAAATTGATCTTGTCTCTATCGTCGATCTTCAGTTGGAGAAGGTCGCTGAGGCCCAGCAAGGGACGGGAGAAATAGACGTCCTCCGGATCGATCTTGAGCTGGCGCGTCAACCATTTCACCAGCCCCTTGGGCATATCGGGCTCCACCTGGAGCCTGACGACCCCGGCGAATCGCCGCGCCTTGAGCTCGCTGCCGACCTGTTGCACCAGGCTCCCCGGTTCTCTCAGGGATTCCTCCTCTTCGGCGGCCGGCTGGACCTCCCCCTCCGCCCCTCGGGTCACCTGAAAGAAGTAGACTTTCAAGGACCGGTTGGCGGGATACATCAAGTCCAGGTTGGCGGCAATCACCTGCTCCAGGGGAACGTAGCCGCCGCCGGGCACGGGTACCCAGCGGGGCCGGTTGTTGGGAACCTTGATTCGCAGGAACTGTTCGCGTTCACCCTTCCCACCGGAGAGGAGCACCGCCAGGTTCAATCCCAGGTTGCTGATGAAGGGAAAGGGGTGCTCCGAATCCACGGCCAACGGAGTCAGGATGGGCCTGACCGATTGCTCGCAATAGGTGCGCATCGATTGGCGCTGCTCCGGGGTCAATTCCTTGTATTGCCGGATCGGATGTCCGACTTCGGCCAGAGCCGGGAGCAGTTCCTGATTGAGAATACCGGTCAGAACGGCTGACTGATCCTGCAATTCCAGTCGGCAGGCATCGAATTCCTCTCTCGGAGTGCGCCCATCCAGGGAAAGCTTGCGGGACCCTTGCTTGATCTGGCGCTTCAGGCCGCTCATTCGCTTCATGAAGAACTCGGCATGCAACATGCCCATGATTCCGGCGAACTTGACCCTCTCCATCAGTGGAAGATCGCGGTTGGCGACCAGCGACAGGACCCGCCGGGCAAAGCCCAGCCAGCTCAACTCTCGATTGATGTAGGCGTTGGGCGATTGCGGGTCGATTGTCCTGGGTGATGAGGTCGTCATGAAAGCATCCGCCTTCCGGGACTACCGGGAACCGGAGCGGCTCTCTTAACTGAAAGAAAGGGGGAGACATCTTAGCATCGCCCGCCCTCGGCAGGCGACCCAAAAACATGCGAGCATCCGGCCGAGAGCGGAAGGGGTGGGAGGTTGGTGTCCTGTCTCAGCCCGATACGGCTGGAACCGCCGTCCCGCCCCCGTCGGGGCAACTTCGACCCAAGGTCGAGCTTCCAAACTGATAGATACACCCAAAGTCGACCATTGATTTCAGCAGACTCCGGGCAGAAGAATCCGTGTCGTCTCAGGATGCCCGACCAAGCAAACAGGGGCTTGGAGTGAGTCCTTGACTTCAGGGTTCGGGGTTAACCCGCCGGCCGGCGTGGACCCGCCAGGGCTGTCCTCGGCGGCAGGGAGCTCTTGTGCGACAAACAGGGGCCCAACGCGGCCGACACTTGAACTTTTCGCCTGAGGTGGTATGCTTTGGCCCCTTCAACAACCGAGAACACTGGACGAAAGAAGCTGTCCGGGTAGGGGTCAGCAGTGGCTGAGGCGGAATGACGACAAAGGGAATGGCCCCGATCGAGTTAGCCCCCAGGAGAGCAAATGACAGCTGAAGCGAAAATAAAAGCGCGCAAGTACAAGGCCTACACCCGAAAAGATATCGACAAGATTCCGCAACTGAAGGCTCTGCCTCCCAATGAGATCCTCGCCATCAAGGCCGTGTCGGCGGTGCTGCCGTTCCGCGTCAACCGCTATGTTATAGAAAAGCTGATCCGCTGGCAGGACGTTCCCGAAGACCCCATCTACCAACTGACGTTCCCTCAGCCGGGCATGCTGGAACGCAAGGACCTCTCCAGAATGATGGAGCTGGTCTGGAGCAAGGCCCCGGCCCGGGAGGTCGAGGCAGCGGCCCGCCAGATTCAGGCCGGACTCAATCCCCATCCCGCCGGACAGATGGAGTTCAACGTCCCCCGATTGGGTCAGGAACCTCTTCCGGGAATGCAGCACAAGTATCGCGAGACCGTGCTCTTCTTCCCCAGCCAGGGTCAGACCTGCCACGCCTACTGCACCTACTGCTTTCGCTGGCCCCAGTTCGTGGGCTTGGACGAGCTGAAGTTCGCTTCCAGGGAATCCGAGAAGCTGGTGGACTACCTGAAGCAGCATCGCGAGGTGAGCAGCGTGCTCTTCACCGGCGGGGATCCCCTGGTCATGAAGACGGCTGTGCTGCGACGTTACCTGGAACCGCTACTCTCCCCCGAGCTTCAACACGTGGTGAGCATCCGGCTGGGGACCAAAGCCACCGCCTACTGGCCCTATCGTTTCCTCACGGACCCTGACGCCGACGACCTGCTCCGGCTCTTCGAGGAGGTACGCAGGTCGGGCAAGCACCTGGCGGTCATGTCGCACTACAGCCACCCCAGAGAACTGCGGCCCCGCGCGGCCCGGGCTGCCGCTCGCCGGATCCTGGCGACCGGAGCGGCCATTCGCTGCCAGGCTCCCCTCATCCGGCACGTCAATGACGACCCCGACGTCTGGGCCGAAATGTGGCGATCCCAGGTGCGACTGGGGGCCGTTCCCTACTACATGTTCGTGGAGAGGGATACCGGCCCCAAGAACTACTTCGAGGTGCCCCTGGCCGATGCCGCCGAGATCTTTCGCACCGCCTACAAGCGGGTCTCCGGACTGGCTCGCACCGTCCGCGGACCCTCCATGTCGGCCACTCCCGGAAAGGTGGTCGTGGACGGAGTGGCCGAGGTCTACGGACAAAGAGTCTTTGTGCTCAGGTTCCTCCAGGGAAGGGACCCGGACTGGGTCGGCCGGCCCTTCTTTGCCCGATACGATCCCGAAGCCACCTGGCTTGACGACCTGAGTCCCGCCTTTGGCCAGAAGCGGTTTTTCTTCGAGCAGGTCCTGCGGCAAATCAAGAACACGGGAGAATCCCAGACCTGGCGCAAGCGGCGCCCCGCCCAACAGCGCCTGAAGATCTTCGGGGACGTTGACTGGGAATGAGCAGGATTGCGGTCCTGGGGAATCTCAGTACTCGATGGGCCGTTGTTCGAAATGGCGGTGGAGCCGGTATTCGATCTTGCAGTCCACCCGCAGGACCGAGGGTTCGAAGGCCACCTCGGGATCTCTCTTCAACAGCTTGACCTCCACCAGATTGCGCCCCTTCCTGGGAAAGTATTCGGGACCCAGGTGGTAGTCGAAGGCGTATCCGTAGGATCCGAGGGAATGCGAGCTGGACTGGGGACCTATCAATCGATAGGTCATGTCGACCTTTTGCAGAATCGATTCGGGCAGAACCTGCCGGTTGAATTCGACTTCGACCCCATCATAGTCCGGGATCAGGTTGCCCAGGCGCACCCGCAGCACCACCGATCTGACCCGGCCCAGCTTGTGCCAGTGGTGCAATCGGTCGGCTACGTAGAATGAGACCTGGACCGGGCGATCGACCTCGATTTTCTGAGGGAGAGGCTGGGAACGGCCAGGTAGCCAGTTCAGAGAAGCATCGGGCCGGCGGTTGGAATGGGCCAAATAGACCTTATCTGCGGTTTCCAGCAGTTTCGGATGCCCCAGCGGTCGCAGTGTTTCGTACTCTTGAGCCGTCCAGGGCCACCCGTTGGGAGCCCATAGGTGGTCTCCGATTCCGAATCCGTCCACCCCCTGGTCCCAGGCGTTGGCCGCGCCGGCCCAGATCATGGAGGGTGTGGCGTATCGAGCCAGGGGCCGGCCCAGGCCATTGTGAAAGACGGAGTAGACCCGGCATCCGGTTCCTCGAGCGAGCTTCACCACGGCGCTCAGGTCCACATCCTGATCCAATCCTTCTTCCTCGCTCTGGCTGCTCTCGCAAAAGAGCCCGTCCACCAGTTTTTCCGATACCCAGGCGGGGACCTGGTATCCGCCCAGCTTCCAGGCCTCCGGATGAGCCGGGATGCGGGCGTAGATGCGCTTGTGCCGTCCCTGGCTTCGGCCGGCCTCGTCGGCCACTCTGCGCAAATCCCGTATCCACCGGGTCATGACCGGGGCCAACTCGCCAACCTGGTCGAAGCGGCAAAAGGGCATTCCCCAGGTCAGGTTCAGCTCGATGCCGTCGGTTTCGTATCGGGTCAGCAGTTCCCGGAACAGCAGAAAGCGCTCCCGCCGCACCTCCGGGTGCAGGAAGTTGAACCGGTCCTTTACCGGACCCACGCTTCCATCGGCAAAACCCAGGGCGTCCGGCGCCCTCGGGTCCGGATCCTCTCCCACCTGAAACTGAGGATTGTCCATGGCGAAGGCGGACTTGCGTCCCAACCCCTCGTTCTTCTCCCGGGTTCCGCCCTGCACGCACACCCAGGCACTGGCGATCATGAACAATCCCGTCTCCTGACAACGATCGCACAGGATCTTCAAGGGGTCGTGTCCGTCCCGGATGAGCTGGCGCAGGATTTTTGCGGCGCGGTACCAGACGTAGTGGGTCCACTTCTTGACCTCATCTCCCCACAACTGGCAGACCTGACTGTCGTACAGCACCGTTCCGCCCTCGGTCCCGGCAAAGTAGACGAAGGTATCGGCTCCGCTGCCGGCCAGTTGATCCACAATGGCGGCGTGGTCGGCCGGAGTCACCGGCGGCTCGAAACAGTACAGATCGGCGGCGTGTCGCCCGTCGTCGTAGAGAAAGACGCGGGGCTCTTCCCGCCGCTTCGATTTCTTCTTGCCTGCCGGGTTCATCGCTGAAGTGCTACCGGTTACGACCAGGGCCGCGGGAGCGCCCGCTCCCACCGTTTTCAAGAATTGTCTTCGTCGCATAGCTGGACTCCTGGATTGCTGTCTCCTGTTCCACTCCTCCAATGTCGCTCCTGGCCCTTCTCGCTGGTGTGGTCAAAGAGTATCTTCAAGGCTGCTCACCGGCACAGACGCTTTCAGAGAGTCGGCCACATGTTGCAGGACGGCTCGCACCTTCCATTTATCCACGGGCCGGAACCACTCCATGAATTCTTCAACGGTGGCGCCGGCCTCCAGGTTCTCGAACAGGGCGGATACGGGCAGTCTGCTGTCGGTGAAAAGCCAGGCACCGCTGACCTTGCCTGGGATTTGCTCTACACCGGGGCACTTCGACCAATCAATCATATTCTCACCTCCTCTGCGGAAGAATGGCACATCACTTTGCGGGCAGATATCGCAGATGTCTCGTTTCCCCTTCTGGCCTGGCTGTGCCTTGGTTCACCCCAAGGCTAAAGCTCCTTCACCTCTATATTCCGAAAGCGGATCCTGGCGCCGGCGGGCCAGGATTTCCCCCCGTGCACCTGGACCGCTACAAATCCGCGGTCTTCCAGCGTCCCTTCAAAGGCCCGGTCACTGGTGTATTCGGTGATGAAGTGGCCGTTCAGGCTGGTGGTGATGGTGGGCGGGTTGCCCACGATACGGGCTTTCACCCTGTTCCAGTCGTTCAGCTTCCAGATCCTGGCCCAGTCCGCCACGGCGAACCCGGGCTCACCGCCCGCGCCGCGCTGGTTGCTCTCGGCGGGCCGTGCCTCGATGCCTGTCAGGGTCTTGTCCCCGCCCTGCCCATGGATGCCGTGAAGGCGAAAGGTCGCGTTGGTTCTTCCATCCAGGCCTTCACGGTAGATCTCGCCAATATTGCCGTTCTCCCGGTAGTCGATCATGACCTGGTAGCACTGTCCTTTCTCGGTGCTGCGAAGGAACAGGCCCGAACAGACACCCCAGTCCGGCTTCACCTCCAGGGTGACTTCAAAATCGCCGAAGGTCCTATCCGTCAGCAGGATGCCTCCGTTACCGCTTCCCGGAGGGTCCTGCTCGCCCACGATGGCTCCCTCTTCCACCGTCCAGCGCCCCCCCGTCCCGTGACCGATCTTCTCGGAATTGGTGTGCCACCCCTCGAGGTCCCGCCCGTTGAAGAGAGACTGGGCGGCCACCTCCTCGGGGCCGGGTCGGCTCTCCGATCCCGCCTTCTCCACCGGTGGACTCGAAGCGCAGGACATTGCCAGAAACAGTGAAGCCGTAGATGCAACCCACAAAAGCATCGGATGCTTGAAGATGGTATTCATGGTCCACCCTTGCAAGGATTGAAACAGGAGAGGAAGGCGATCTGCCGGTGACGCCCCTATTGTAGCAAACACCGGTCTTGCCGACCCGGTTGCGGCTGCCCTCTGACCTGGGATAGAGTTGCTCCGAAAACAACCCCTCCGGCCCCTCTCAAGGAGATGACCCATGCAACTCGCATTGGATCCCCTGATGCACTGTGACCGGCCCCTTCCCGACGTGGTCCGACTGGTGGCGGACCTGGGTTGGGAGAACCTGGAACTCTGCTCGCGCGACGATTTCTTCCCTGAATACTGGCCCCCGCGAGCCGACAACACCCGGATCCGGGAGTTCAAGCAGGCGCTTCACGAGACCGGAATGAACCTGGTCAGCCTGCTGCTGACCTATCGCTGGGCCAGTCCCGACGAGGAGGAACGCCAGGCCGCCGTACGTTACTGGAAGCGGGCACTCCCGATTGTCAAGGAGATCGAGTGCCAGACGGTGAACTCCATCTTCGACCGCGGCCCTTCGCCGCAGTCGACGTCATTTGCCGGACCCGAAGTCCACGCCGAGGCCAGCGAAGCGGCGTTCTGGAAGTCGATGGAGGAATTGCTGCCCATCTTCGAAGCCGAGCAACTGCCCTTGCACATCGAGGCCCATCCGGACGATTTCGTGGAAGAGAACAACCTGGCGGTGGACATGATCCGGTCGATCGATTCTCCCTGGGTCAAGTACCTATACTGCGCCCCTCACACCTTTCATTTGGGCGAAGACGTGGCTGCCATGCTGCGATACGCCGCCCCCGTCCTGGCCCACGTCCACGTGGCCGATTCCTTCAACCACAAGAGAGGATGGCGCTACATCATGAACCAGGCCGGAACCCCGGCGCGGATTCACCAGCACCTGGACATCGGCGCGGGGGAGGTGGACTGGGAGGCGTTCTTCGAAACGTTGGGGGAGATCAACTTCGACGGCATCATGACCAGCCAGGTATTCGCCTGGGACGGCGAACGGGCGGTGCAGTCCTCACGCTTCATGCTCAGCAAGATGCAGGAATACGTGGACAAGTACTGGAAGCCGTCGTGAACACCGGGCCTCTTCGCCATCTTCAGGACTGAATCAAGAGAAAAAGAGTTATCCACGAAGACACACGAAGATTCACGAAGGCACACCAAGCGTGACGGCTCTGCGGAATCGGCAGGGCTGCAGCCCGGAAAGCCGGCGCACTCCCCCTTGAGGAGCAAAAGTGATGGGAAGAGGCGCGCCCCCCCGGGGGCGGGGGGGGGGGGGGGGGGGGGGGGGGGGGGGGGGGGGGGGGG
>VXMN01000121.1 GCA_009841055.1 Acidobacteriota bacterium | reverse complement strand
GGCTGGGGCCGCCGTTCATGAAGAAGTGAATGACGGCCTTGGCCCTGGGCTCGAAGTGGGGGCGGCGGGGCTTGAGGTCGAACACCCGACCGGCGGAGGGCCTGTTGCGGCCGCCGGTCGGGGAGGCGTCTGCAAAAAGCTCCCGGTTGAACAGGTAGGCCAGGGCCGCACCCGCGATTCCGTCGGTCATATTGGAGAAGAAACCGCGGCGGGAAAGCAGTTGTCCCATTGGCGCTTTCCTGAGGGACTGGGGATCCATAGTGTCTACCTTGTAGGGGGACGCCGCCGCGGAGGTCGCACCCCCGGCCGGGTCAATCGATATAGAGAAACCCAGCCGAGTTTAAAAGAGTGTGGCAGAACTTGGCAAGCGCCTGCTCGGCAGCCTTCTTTTCTCCGGCGTTCTCCACGCTTTTTTGCAACTTCTCCAACACTTGCCGGCTGACGGATTGCTCCTCGGATGTCGGCGGCCGGTTGAGCACGATCCAGTAGGCCTGTTCGATCCGTCGGTCCGTGTCGCTGCCGGCTTCTCTGTGCACCCTTTCGGCCAGGGAGTCGGCCAGCCGCCGGACGGTCGGGTCGTTCAGCAGGTGCAGGGCTTGGGGCACCACCGTGGATTCGACCCGCTCCAGGCAGTTGGGGGTCATCTCGGGAAAGTCGAAGGTGTCCAGGATGGTGGGGTTGCTGGCCCCCATGCGGTGGCTGGTCTGCTGGGTGATGTACATGCTCCGGCGCCATCCCCGGGGGGTCGGCACCGCGGTGGCCAGACCGTCCTTCCGCTGCAGGACCGGGTCGGGCAAGCCTCCGGGCGTCTGATCCAGGCGGTCCGAGATCAGGAAAAGGGTGTCCCGCAGAACCTCGGCGTCCATGCGGCGCAAGGGCATCCGGGAGAGCCGGAGATTTTCGGGATCCAGCTGTTCGTGCAGCGGCGTCACTCTCGAGCTCTGCCGGTAGGTGGCCGAGGTCATGATCAGGCGGTGCATGGCCTTGGGACTCCAGTCCTGCCGGATGAACTCCAGAGCCAGCCAATCCAGCAGCTCGGGATGGGTAGGCCGGGCGCCGGTTCGGCCGAAATTCCCCAGCGTGCTGACGATACCCCGTCCGAAGTGGTGCTTCCAGATGCGGTTGACCATGACCCGGGCCGTGAGAGGATGGTCGGGCCCCACTAGCCAGCGTGCCAGGGCCAGGCGCCGGCCGGTCTTTTGCGCTCCCTCCCAGGGGGGAGTGATTTCGAGCGGGGAATGTCCCCGGGTCAGAACCGCCGGCACTCCCGGCTCCACCCAGCGGCCTGGACTCATGGGGTCGCCCCGCCTCAGGATGTAGGTGGGTGAAGGGCTGCCGCGATCCCACAGGGCGCGAATCAGGGGTTCGGGTCTGAGCTTGGCCCTGAGCAGCTTGACCTTCCCGGCGGTTTCCTCCGATGCCTTGCGGTAGTCCGGATCGATGTCTTCCAGGTCGCTGAATCGAATCTTCAGGCCCTGTTCGTACTTGCCGGCCAACTCCTTTTGGGCCGGGGTTCGATCCTCCGGCGGGGTATCCAGCATCTCGCGCAGGTCCGGCCGAAGCTCCTCGGGCAGCTCGGCCAGCCTCAGGTTGATGAACCTTTCCTCCACCGGCTTGGCTTTCTGCTTGAGCGCGGCTTGCAGGGATTCGATTTCGCCGTTGATCCTGCTGTTGTGGGATTCGCGCCGGGTACTCTCTTCGTGGAGCCGGAAGGGATTGGCCATCGGGGTGAAGAAGGGCAGCTCCCGAGTCTCCTTGGACAGCATGGGGCGGTTGGGATCGTCGGTGATGGCCGGGGGCAGCCAGTCGTGCTCATCGAAGGCCCCTTTGAAGAGGGCGGCCAGCCGGTAGTAGTCCCGCTGCGGGATGGGGTCGAACTTGTGGTTGTGGCAACGGGCGCAGCCCATGGTCAGGCCCAGCAGGCTGGAGCTGAAGACCTGGATCTGCTCGCTGATGACCTGGATGCGGTGGGACACGAAGTTGGTCAAGCGGTTGCCGGTCACGTCGTTCACCATTCTCAGGAAACCGGTGGCGATCAGGTTGTCCATGGCTTCCCGAGTGAGGACGGGTTGGCCGGACAGGTCCGCCAGCTCGTCACCGGCCAGCTGTTCCAGCAGGAAGCGGTCGTAGGGTTTGCCGGCGTTGAGCGAGCGAATGACGTAGTCCCGGAAGCGCCAGGCGTGGCGGCGGTCGGAATAGCCCACCAAGTCCAGCCAGTGCCGGCCCCAGCGCTCGCCGTAGCGGGGGGAGTCCAGCAGCCGCTCGATGAGGGCCTCGTAGGCGGCGGGGTCGGGGTCGGCCAGGAAGCGCCGGACCTCCTCGGGTTCCGGCGGCAGCCCGGTCAGGTCGAAGCTGGCGCGCCGGATCAGCGTCAGGCGGTCGGCCTCGGGCGAGAGGCGGAGGCCCTTTTCCCGGAGCCTGGCGGCAATGAAGGCATCCACCGGGTTGCGCAGACGGGATGGCCCGGCCGAGTCGGGCAGGGGCGGCACGGCCGCTTTCGGCGGCTGGAAGGACCAGAAGCGGCGGTCCTCCTCGCTCACCAGCGGATCGGACCCGTTCTCTTTATCCCGATCCTCCCCGCTCGCTTCCGGGGCGCCCAGGGAGATCCAGCGGACGAGCTGCTCCAGCCCCCGGTCGCTCATGGGCCTAAGGCTGGCCTCCACCTCCCGTTCGCTGGGAGGCATTTCCCGGGCCCGGATCCGTTGAACCATCAGGCTTTCTTCCGGCTTGCCGGGCACGATGGCCGGACCCGATTCGCCACCCTTCAGCATGGAAGCCTTGCTGCGAAGGTCGAGGCCCGCCTCCTGGATGCGCTGGCCGTGACAGGCGGTACAGTGGAGCAGCATCAGGGGGATGACCTCCTGCTGAGTGACCGTCGGGACCCCGGCTCGGGAGGCATGCGAGTGCTCCGGAGAGCCGGGGACAGGCAGCGAGGCGATCCAGTCCCGGAGGGTGTCCATCTCCGAGGGCGAAGGCGCCGTCTGTTTGTCCGGCGGCATCAGCCCCTTGTGGACCATCCGGTAAAGCGGGCTCTCCTGGGGACGACCGGGAGCCAGGACGCTGCCCGAGGCGCTGCCCTGGAAAAGGGCGGCTTCCGTGCTCAGGTCCAGTCCGGCCAGCCGGGCTTCGGAGTTGTGGCAGCGCAGGCAATGGGTCCGAAGGATGGGAAGAAGGTCGGATTGAAACCGGGGATGGGGGGCAGGGAAAACCTGTTCCGAGACTGCCGCGGGGGCTGCCTGCAGCGGCGTCAAGCCGGCCAGGATCAGCAGCAGGACGGCCAGGCCGGTTGCCGGCCGCACGGGTGTAGCGGAGAGAGCACCACGTTTCATGCTCCGATTCCAGCCTGTTCTGACAGGGCTCATCTCCACTTCCGGCACGACCTGACCTCCCGCTACCGGGACTCAGCCGGTCCGCTCCCGTTCCGGGCGGAAAATGCGGGCAGTTGTATGCAGTATCCTCCCGGCGAGCGGACGGTCACTGCAGGGGACGGATGCGCACGTTGCGGTAGGCCACCGGGCCATGGTCGCCCTGGAGCATCAAGGGACCCTTGGGGGCCTCCGGGATGGGCATGTGGGCGCTGTTGGGGCCTTCCATCTCGACGTTTTCGTGGACAACGTGCCCGTTGTACCTGACTTCCAGGAACCTGGCGTTCTCGATCTTCTTCCCGTTGGCATCGAAGCGGGGCGCCCGGAACTTGATGTCGAAGGCCTGCCATTCCCCCGGGGGCTTGCAGGCGTTCATGCGGGGAGGCGTGCCTCCGATCCACTCGTCGTTGATTTTTCGCGCGTAGAAGCCTCCCCCCATGGAAAAGTGGATGTCTGGCCGGCCGTAGTCGTCCTGCACCTGCACTTCGTAGAGTCCCATCAGGAAGACTCCCGAGTTGGACTTGTAGGACACGTTGAACTCGACGTGAACTTCCACGTCGCCGAATTTTTCCAGCGTGACCAGGTTCTGGGTTCTGCCGGTCTTGCCGTTGACGAAGATCCCCTTGCCGGGCTCGGCCATAAAGAAGCGGTTTTCCTTCCCGGCCAGGTGAACCGCCCTGGCCGTGCGCCACTCGTGGGGCTTGGAGGGGTCCTGGGCCTGCCAGCCCTGCAGGCTCTGGCCGTCGACCAGCGTCCGCCAGCCATTGGAGGAAGCGGAGAGCGGATCGAATGCCGCGGTGGGGAGAAGGACCAGGGAGAGACCGAGAAGGAGAAATGAGAGTCTTTGGCACATTTTCATGAACGCTCCGGGAAACAGGGTGAGCCTTTCGCTAAATTGGTCGTGCAGCGTCCCTATTCACAACCTGCGGAATTTTGCAAAAGGCTCGGGTGAGATCGATTTAACTGAACCCGCTCATTCTACAACCAAAACCCCCCGGGGAGCAGCCCCAAAATGGCCGGGCGGAGCCGCCACGCCCAGGCATTGACATTCCTGAACGGTGCTCATAGCATGGGTGCCCTTGATTGATTCAGAGTGTCGGGAGGTTCCCCGTGAACCGTCGAAAGTTCCTGGAGGTCTCCGGAGCCGTGACCGCCTCCAGCGGGCTGGCCTGGGCCTCGCCGCCAACCGTCGCCCCCGTGAAATCGGACAAGACCTCCAGCTACCATGTGGGGGTGGAGTATTACCGCGCCCCCATGCCGCCCATGGAGATGTGGGACGAGGACTTCGCCACCATCAAGAGGGCCGGCTTCGACTCGGTCAGAAGCTTCACCTCCTGGAACTGGATGGCTCCGGAACCGGGCAAGATCGAACTGGGCGACTTCGACCGCTTTTTCGAGCTGGCGGCCAAGCACGGCTTGAAGGTCATCTTCGACTTCACGCTGTCGACCCACATGGCCTGTCCCGACTGGATGATGCGCAAGCACCCGGACATGCGGGTGGTCTACCACACCGGGGAAGTGGCCGAGCCCTTCGCCAACTCAGCCGGCGTGCAGGGAGGCAATCGACACTGTTTCGACCATCCCATGTGGAAGGTCTACGCGGAAGAGGTGCTGCGGACGGTGGTCAATCGCTACAAGGATTCCCCGGCCATGGGCATGTGGGTGGTCTGGGACGGTCCCGGGCTTCAGGGGATGGGCAGCGACGTGAACCGGCCCGGATGGAGCTGCTACTGCGTCCACACCCGAGCCAAGTACCAGCAGTGGCTGAAACAGCGCTTTACCCTGGAGCAGTTGAGCGAGCGGCTGGGGATGCGATACCGGACCTGGGAGGACGTGGCGGCTCCGCAGTCCAAGAACCTGCTGATGGCCATGCTGCTGTTCCGACAGTTCCTCTATGAGAACGTGGCCCAGGTTCTGAAATGGCAGGTGGAGATCGTGCGCAGCCTGGATCCCAAGCATGAGCTTCACAGCCACGGTTTCCGCTACAACAATCCGCTGGACGAGAGATGCGCCCAGGAGTGCGACAGTTGGGGCTTCGCCTCCCACAGCACCAACCTCTTCGCCAGCGAGGATCCCTATCAGTACAGCAATATCGCCTATGCCAGCCAGTGGTCCCGGGCGGTGGGAAAGAACCACCAGTGGTGGTACACCGAGATCTATTCGGGGTTCTACCATGGCGGGATGACCTATCGGAAGCAGACACTGCCCGAGGACCTGGCCATGTGTCTGTGGATGGGCCTGATCTACGGCGCCAAGGGAGCCATCTTCTGGCAGTACCGCCCCGAATACGGAACCCACGAGGCGCCGGGTCTCAATCTTGTGACCATGAGCGGCAAGCCCCTGCCTCAGCTCAAGGCCATCGAAAGGGCCATCGGGTCCATTCGATCCATCGAATCCCACCTGCCGCTGAAGATCCCGCGGGCCGAGGTGGCCATAGCCTACGACAGCGACAACGCCATCATCATGGAGATGGAGAACGCCAAGGGGCAGCAGTTGCGCTTCATCCGCGGCATTCACCGCAGCCTGTGGGAAAACAACATTCCGGTGGACCTGGTGACCACCCGGATGGACTGGTCCGGCTACAAGCTGGTGTTTCTGCCCAGCCTGATGTTGCTGACGGAGTCGATGATCGACAAGATCCGCCGGGTTCGGCGGGACCACCCCGAGATCCACCTGTTTGCCGACGGGATCCTGGGCACCAATGCGCCCACCGGAAGGTTCAGCTACAATCCTCCCGAAGGACTGACGGAACTGCTGGGAGTCCAGGTGCTGGACCACTCCCGCATCGATGCCCTGGACCTGCGTGAGGGGCGGGACCGCATCCACACCGATTTCGGGGAATTCACCGTCAAGCAGGCTTGCAACTACGCCAGCCTGGAGCCTCAGGGCAGCACCCGTGCCGTCGCCCGCTTCGGCAAGGAGGTGGTTGGAGTGCAGACCGCCGACGGGGGCTTCACCTGGCTGACGGTTCCCATCGGAGCGGCCTTCGGGGGGCTTCCCGAAGCCGTTCTCACCGACCTGCCTGCCGGGCATGCGTTGGACGGCGTTGCCCCCATGGCTTTGCTGGAACCGTTTCTGGAGGCTGCCGGGGTGGGCCGGCCCCTGTCGACCCGGGGGAGCAAGGTGATTGCCCTGACCCGGGAGTCGCCGGCCGGTGGCAGCCTGGTTTTTGTCCTCAACCTGGAAAATTCGGCAGCCGATGTGCGCCTGGCTCTGGAGGAGAAGCCGGGCCGGGCCGAGGACCTGATTCAAAAATCCCAACTGAGCGTGGCCGATGGCGCTTTCTCGCTTCAAATTCCGCCGCGCAGCTTGAAGGTGGTGCATTGCCGCGCTTGAGGCTGCCGGTGGGCCTGTCTCGAGCGACCGGATGGCCCGATCGCTCCTGCAAGTCATCCATCAGGAGGAATCATCCATGTTCAAGGTAGAGTTCGGAGTCGTGCATCGCGGGTGCCTGGTGAACCAGTTGTCCCGGGCGGTTCCCAGCGTGAGATTCATTTGCCCGGGCGGATTCATTCTGGGGCCCACCTCGGCGGAGGAGATCCTGGTCCTGGACAACCCCAGCCGGCAGGAGCTTCAGGCCGTGCTGGACCACCTGGAACAGGATTCCGGTATCGCCGAGTGCAGCCTGCTGGAGCGGTCGGGAGACAAGGCCTTCATTCGCATCCTGACCTCGGCCAGTCCGGGGGAGGGGTATTGCTCGGAGGTGGTCGCCGATAACCACGGTTTCCGCATCGGCATGGAAATCCAGCAGGGGGGCCTCGAGAAGTGGAAGGTCGGCTGTTTCGAGCGCGCCAACGCCGAGAAGCTGCTGAAGGATCTGGCAAGGCTGGGCGAGATCAAGTCGCAATCCATCAGTGAAGTGAGCTGGCAGGAACTGCTCGGGCAGGGTCCGGCATGAGAATCGTCTACTCCAGGGAAGAACCCATCGATCGCAGCGATCCCGGTCTGGAGGCCCTGAGGCTGGTCAACAGCGGGAAAGGGGCCAGGCACATGACCGCCGGAGTCGCCACCTTCGCTCCCGGCTCGGCGGTTTTCCTGCATACCCACCCCTGTGAGGAGACCGTCATCATCCTGGAGGGCCGGGCGACCGCCGAGATCGACGGCAAGACCTTTGCGCTCGGCAAGTATGACGCCACCATCGTGCCGCCGCTGGTGCCTCACTGCTTTCGCAACGAGAGCGAGGAGCCCATGGTGATCGCCTATTTCTATCCCGACGTGGACGTGGCCCGGGACGCGGTGGAGTAGTGGTCAGTGAATAGTGGATAGTGATTAGTTGTCGGTGGCCGGGCTTGTGCCCAGGCCATTACCCCAATAAAAAAGCACGTTTCCGCTTGCAGAGTCGTGATTTAAGGGAGAGCGGTGAAACCGCGATTGGCGTTTGTCATCCACGCAGTCGCCACCGACAAGCCATCCTTAATAGAGCAGCGTAGCTGCGGCTCAGGGTAGCCCCGGGTGGAAGCCCGGGGTCGTGTGAATCCCGCGTTGCCGCAGCCGCGAAGCGGCGAATTAGTGGCGTCGTTCGGGAATGCGTTGCCGCTTCAAAACCACGTTTTTGGAACCCTGAATGATCAGTCACGCCCTGTGGGACGGGAGCCCGGCTAACCACTGATCACTAGCCACTAGCCACTGACCACTAAACCGAAGGTTTCCCCATGAATCGAAGACAGCTGCTGCAGAGTCTTACCGTGGCCTCGGGATTGACGGCCACCGTGGCGGCCTGCCGGACCCCTCCGGGCGGAACGGCGGAGTCCGAGAACCCGGCCGGCGCCGGTTCCGGGGAACCGGTCTGCTACACCTCCGACTGGAAGCGGACCCGGCCTGACCTGGTGCTCTACCTGCCCGAGGATCCCCCCTATGCGTCCGAGGCCAACGACCACGTGCTGGTCGAGGTCACTCCCGGGGGTGACCTGCTGGCCATCTGGACCCTGGCCACCAAGGAAGGGGCCCACGACAACAGGGTGGTGTATGCGCGCAGCAAGGACGACGGGGTGACCTGGACCCGGCCCGAGCCCATCGCCGCACCGGAAAAACTGGGGACCTACTGCAACTTCGGCTGGCCGGTGGTCAGCAAGTCGGGCCGCATCTACGTCTTCTACAACTTCGCCCCGGGTATCGGCGAGGGGTTCATCAATGCCGTCATGCGCTGCAAGTTTTCCGACGATGACGGCTACACCTGGCAGGACGCCGGGATCGACATGCCCTACAAGAGGAACCGGAAGTACGATCATCCCGGTCCGGATGTGCTCAGCCGCTGCATCGTCTGGCAGAAGCCCATTCGGGATGCCAAGGACCGTCCGGTGGTTCCCTTGACCCGGTCGACGGCGGCCTATGTCAAGCCGTTTTCCAAGGACAAGAACCTGGGGGAATGCCGTTGTGAATTCATCCGCTACGAGAACATCGACGAGGGACCCCATCCCAGGGACCTCGAGCTGACCTATCTTCCCGAAGACGAGGACCTGATCTGGGTTCCCTGCACCTTCGAGCCGGAGAAATCCCAGGGATACACCTTCTGCCAGGAGCCCGGGACCGTGCTGCTGCCGGACGGCCGCCTGTTCGCAGCCATGCGAACCGCCAACGGGCAGGTGTGGTACACGGTTTCAGACGATGCCGAGGCCCGAACCTGGCGCAAGGCCGAGATGTTGAGGTACCGCGACGGCGGAAAACCGGTGGAGAATCCGGTCTCGCCCACCCCCATGTTCCGGCTTTCGGACGGACGCTTTCTGCTCTTCATTCAAAACCACGACGGCACGGGTTACGGAGGCAAGGGGCCGCTGGACCTCAATGCCCGTCGTCCCCAGTTTTTCGTGGTGGGTGAATATCGTCCCAAAGCCCATCAGCCCGTCTGGTTCAGCCGGCCCAAGATGATCTTCGATACCCATGCCACGGGTGTGTTCCCCAAGTTCTGGAAGTGGTTGTCCATGTACGCCAGCTTTACCGAGCATCGGGGCAAGCGTATCCTTTGGTACGCCGACCGCAAGATTTTCGTGCTGGGGCGCCACATCACCGACGAGATGCTGGCCGACATGACCGTTCCCAGGGCGTAGCCAGATCGCGCCCAGACCAACAAGCAATCAGAGGAGTGATTCGATGGCATCCATACTATTTCCCACAACCAGCTTGAGCCGGCGCGGTTTCTTGGCCGGGACGGTAGCGGCCACGGTGGTGGCGCTTCAAGGTCGAAGCCGGGCAGCCGCCGCTCCGGTTCTCCCTGAGCCCGAATCCGAGACTGCCGCCGAGCGGATCTACCGCAGGCTTCGGGGCCCGGTAGTGCCCATAAACATCCCTCTGGCCAAGGACTTCTCGGTGGACTACGGTAATCTCAGGGCCTACGTGGACTTCCTGTGCGAGAACCAGGCGCCGGTCATCTTCTTTACCCACGGCAGCAGCGAGTTCAAGAGCATGAGCGAGGGTGAGATCGAGAAGCTGTGCCGGACCGCGGCCGAGCAGGCTCGAGGCCGGGCACTGGTGATCGGGGGGACCGGGAAGTGGTGGACCGGCAAGAGCACCGACTTCATCCGGCGCCTGGAGGACTCGGGAGTGGACGGGATCAACCTGCACCTGTTCACCACCAAGCCGGAGGAGGTCTACGCCGCATTTGCCGAGGTCGCCGGCCAAACCCGGCTGCCCCTGCTGGGTTACGACGAAAATTATCCGGCGGACCTGGTGGCTCGCCTGTCCACCATCCCCGGGGTGTGCGGACTGAAGAGCCACGACGCCCTCTACCGCTATCACGACTTCATCCGGGCGGTTGAGGGCAAGAAGTTCGTAATCGTCGGCGGCGGGCAGATGCGCAATTTCCTGTACGGATACCTGATCGGTTCCCAGGGCTACCTCTGTGCCTATGCTCCCTTTGCCCCGGCAATCGCCTTCCGTTTCTACGGCGCCCTGGAACGCAACGACCTGGATGAGGCCCGCCGGGTCATGTTCGAGTACGAGGACCCGCTCATGAAAGTTGCCGGGGGCTTGGGCTGGGGCCAATCCATCAAGAGTATTCTGCAGATCAAGGGGCTCTTCCAAACCAATCTGTGGCGGCCGCCGGTTCCCTCCCATGGACCCGAGCCGAAAAAGCAACTGCGGCAGTTCCTGGCCGACAAGGGCCTTCTCTAGCACCGGGCCTCAATTGCGTCCGGCTATCTATCGAGTTTATGATTGAGGCCCAGGCAGCCCAGCCTGCCAATTCCCAAAAACGCCGGCGCCAGTCATGACACAGCCGACCCATCGCCGTGCCTTTCTGAAATCCTCGGCCCTGTTTGCGGGAGCTTCGGCGGTGACATCCAGTTCGATGGCCATGTCCCTGGAACCCCCTGACGAGCCTGCCGACGCGGCCGAGTTGAGAGCCAGGCTGCTGGAATGCCTGGGTGGAGACTGGCCCGAGCCCTGCGAGCTGGAGCCCGGGGTCACACGGGAAGAGCAGCGCAAGGGGTACCGCTTGCTCTGGGTCGATTACGCCGTGGAGCCCGGCGATCGGGTGCCGGCCATCCTGATGATCCCGGACGGTGTCACTCCTGCGTCGCCGGCGGCCGGGGTCGCCCTCTGGCACCAGCATGCGGGGAAGTGGCATTTGGGAAAGACCGAGCCCGCCGGTCTGGCCGGCGATCGAATGCACCATACCGGCGTGGCGCTGGTCCGACTCGGGTATGTGGTGCTCTGTCCCGACGCGCTTTGCTTCGAGCAGCGCGGGGACCCGGAGGGCAGGTTGAAGGGCGGTGACTACGAGCGGTACGAGTTCCTGCGCCAGGTTGTCCAGGGACGCAGCATGGCCTGGAAGAACATTCTGGATATGCGGCGGGCCGTCGACTATCTGAGTGGTCGGCCTGAAGTCGATCCGGGAAGGCTGGGGTGTTACGGCCACTCCATGGGGTCGACCCACACCTGGCTGGTCGGGCCCTGGGAGCCGCGCTTGAAATGCCTGGTGGGCAACTGTTGCCTGCCCACCTACCGGGCGATACACCGTCACAAGCTTCTCCACTGTTTCCCCAACTTCATCCCGGGTTTTCACCAATATGGAGATACGCCCGACATCGCCGGCCTGATTGCTCCCAGGGCGCTGCATCTGAACTTTGGCGAAAAGGATGCCGGTTCGCCCATCGGGGAGGTGCGCCGAGGCATGGAGCGCATCGGCCAGGCCTATGCCCGGGCCGGGGCTGCCGGCCGCTTCACCTGGTTCATCGAACCCGGAGCCGGCCACGTGTTGTCGGGGAAGATGTGGCGGAAGGCCCGTGAGACGTTCGGGAAATACCTGTCGTAACGGCCGCCCCGGCCGGACAGCGGGGAGACGCCCCTCCGGCCGGGTAAGCGCCCCGCCGGCGCCGAAAGGACAGTGGCAAAGGCGGGAGTGAGGATGGTTGAATGAGTCTGCCGCAGCGCATCGGAGAGAGGGAACAGCAGTACGTACTGGAGGTCCTGCAGGGCCAGTTCCGCAAGTCGGACAGCGCCGCCAGCACTCGCCTGGAGCAGGTTTTTGCCGATGCCATCGGCGTGCGTTTCGCTATCGGCTTCGTCAACGGCACCGCCACCATGCACAGCGCGCTGGCAGCCATGGGGGTGGGACCCGGTGACGAGGTCATCGTCCCTCCGTTGACCATGGCCTCCACCTCCATGGCAGTGGTCCACTGCCAGGCCTCCCCGGTTTTTGCCGACGTGGATTCCGAAACCTGGAACATCGATCCCCGGTCGGTGGAAGCCTGCATCGGACCCAGGACCAAGGCTGTCCTTCCTGTGGCGCTCTACGGGCTTCCACCGGATATGCCGGCCCTCATGCGGGTCGCCGAACGGCATGGACTTCAGGTGCTGGAAGACGATGCCCAGTGTTTCCTGGGATCCATCCATGGCAAGCTGGTGGGCGGCATCGCCCACGCCAGCAGCTTCAGCTTTCAGAGCACCAAGCACATGACCTGCGGCGAGGGGGGCATGGTCACCACCGACGACGAGGGGCTGGCCGAGCGGATTCGCCGTTTCAGCAACCTTGGATACGGCACTGTTGGCGCCAGGCCGGGCGCCGGAGTGATCTCCAAGGAGGTGATCCAGAACCCCGCTTACCTGCGACATCAGCAGGTTGGCTGGAACTACCGCATGTCGGAGCTGTGCGCGGCCGTGGCCCTGGCCCAGGTGGAGCGTCTGGAGGAACTGGTGGATCGCAGGATCCGGGTCGCCGAACTCTACCGGCAGGCGCTGGATGGTTGCGAGTGGCTGGCGCCTCAGAAGGTTCCGCCGGGGTACAGGCACGCCTATTGGACCTACGTTCTGCGTCTGGACAACGGTGGCGCCTTCAGTTGGGAAGCCTTCCGCGAAAAATATCTGGAGCTGGGCGGAGACCCCATGTACGGTTGCTGGCAGGTGACCTACCTGGAGCCGGCCTTCCTGGGGCGGAAGTTCGCCTCCGACCAGCGTCAGGACTACCATCCGTCCCTCTGTCCGGTGGCTGAAAGCGTCCAGCCGCGGCTGTTTCAGTTCAAGACCAACTATTTCGATGACGAGCGGGCCCGGCGCCAGGCCGAGGCCTTGCACGGCGCCATTCGCTTCTTTGACAGCAGGGGTTGACAGCGGGCGGGGTTTCGGTTCAGGACGTTCAGGAGGACCCGAGTGAGACGGGTTTGCCGGTTGCCGGCGAGGGCTGTCGAACAGCAATCTGCCGGCAAATAGACGGCCGGGTTTCCGGAAATCCGGGCCCGGGATGTTGCGTTACAAGAAACGGTTTGAATCTCTGAGGCAGGTTCCTTTCATGTGGTTGCGGTGGTTGCTTAGCGCGATTTTGGCGGGTTGTTTGCCCGCCGGATGGTTGTCGGCGGAAACCGTTTTCCAACGGTACCAGCCGCAACCCCTGGAGATTCGCAACCATTCCCTGGTAGTTGAGAACAACTCCGACCGCCCCTACCGCTTTGTGCTTTCCGTCCTGGGAGCGAATCGAGCGGAGTTCATTCCCCTGCTGGCCGTCGTTCTGGATCCGGAAGACTCCACGCCCCGGCAGTGGATTGCGGTCTGGAACTTGAGCAGCAGCTCTCCAGGGTTCGTCCAGCGAGTGAAAGCGGCGCTGCCGTTCCCCTGGTGGTCGCCTCGGGGCACTGCAGGTGGAACCGCTGGATCGATCCGAAGACTGCCCAAGCCGGTCTTGACGGCTCGTGGCCGCAAGTCCGGCGCCAAGGGCCGTTTCGCCTGGGCCGCTGCCAGGACGGTGTCGGACTTCGCCAGTTTCTTCAGTCCGGGCCGCTTCGCGTTGGAAACCTACCGGGACTATCGCAACGATTTGGACGAACGGCAATTCCATCAACTCTACGCTCTCCTGCTGCTCTACGAGGAGGCGGCGGCCCTGCAGCCCTCCGACCGGAACCTGGGGCTGCCGGCCATCATGGATTTGAAATATACGGCCCTGATCAACCGCGAGGCTCTGGGCATCGTGGTCAGCGGTCGTTCCGAATACTGGGTGGTGGACAAGTTCGAGACCCGCATGCGGGAAAAGATGGGCAAGGCGGCCGCCTATCTGCACAGCCGGGCCACGCTGCAGGGATTGCGTTTCCGGGAGGTTCACTATGGACTGGACGGTCGTTGGCCGCTCTATCGGACCGCGGTCCTGTCGGTCTGCAAAGCGGACCTCGCTGAACCTTCGCAGCCCTGGCCCAAAAACAATCCGTTCGACCTGGGCTACAACCCCTTCGAGCATCCGCAAGTCCTGGCCCGCATGGACGACAACCCCGAAGAAGAGATTCCGCTGGCCTACTATTTGCTCATCAGCGATTTCAAGCTGCGTCCGGTGATCGTGCTCAACTTCTTCAAACCCGGCAATCCCGGCCGCAGGCAGGATACGGCCGTGCTACGCAATACGGCCGAGAATCTTCTTTCAGTCTACGGCCTGCCGCTTCACCTGCAAGCACTGCGCTACATCGGAAGATGGAGTCTCAACAGGAAGGACGTGACCATTTTCAGCACCCGATCGGTCTCCTCGGGAGTCGAGTCCGCCAAGCTCTTTGCTCGAATGGGATGGCATTTCGACAAGGACACCAATGGGCTGCTGCTGAGGATGCTGGATCGGCGCACCTCCAATCCTCTGGCCGATTCCTTCGCGCGCCAGGTCGATAACGCCAGGGCCCGGCACGAGGCGATCACCCGAAACGCATCCGGTCGCCTGGGCCTCTTCATACGAAGAGTCTATGAAGACGGGATTCGGAAGCGGCTCGATCTGGGCCGGCGGTCGGTCTCCACCGAGGACATCGCCCGTTTCCGGCAACAGCGGGCTCTGGACCGGGCGCTGGAGGTGATTCGCGGGTTCAATCGCCAGCCCCACCTGAACGGAATTACCTGGTCCCGCCTTTTCCAGGCCTGGGACCGCCTTTCCGCCGCCGATCCACAGCGCAGCCGGCCCGAGTCGCGCCGGGTTGAGGCCAAAATCAAAACCGACGAACCCCGCGCGGTGCCCG
>VXMN01000054.1 GCA_009841055.1 Acidobacteriota bacterium | reverse complement strand
CGCGATCGAATTCAAGCGGCCGGGGGTCGGAAGACCGGGTCGGCGCTGCGCGTGCACGATGCGCTCATGGCGCGGCCCATTCTGTCGCTGCCGGCGGCCTGCCGAAATAACAGGCTTTCCTTTCAGGCCACAGCATCAGCCATGGAACTGCTTGTCAATCAGGGGGTTGCACGGGAAATAACCGGAAAGCGACGTAACCGGATTTTCATCTATGACCGTTATCTTTCCGTCCTCAACGAGGAAACCGAGGGCACTCCAGGCACAAGAGATTACGATACTCGGCAGGAGCCATAGATGTTGGCTGAACACAAGGCGCAAAGGATTAAGATCCCCGACGGAAACCGTAGAATGTTTGGGAACACTTCAAGGAACGGACATCCATGGGAAAGTCAATGTCGTCCTCCTTATCTTGATGGGCTCCGCTGGATGTGCGGCCACGCCTTCGTTATTGCAATTTAGGCGCTAAAGTTAAATAGCAAATGGTGTTATTGACGAACCGTAAATAAGGACTTCCCCGAATGCAGCACCGAGAGAGCGGAAGCTATGAAGTGACGAACGTCTGCGGTGAGCGAACGCGGGCCTTTGTGCCGCTGGCGTTGGGTCCGGTACCCGCCCACTCCTTCGGTTACGCTGAACACTGTCCGGTTTCAGGCAGCTTTCTGGCCTAGACTCATCCCCCTCACGATTCACCTTCCTCCTCATCCTTCGCCACTGCCGCCCCGCCGCGCATGAGGCGGCGCAGGCAATGGACGGCTCTTTCCAATAGAGGAGCTGCTTCGTCGGTCGTCCCCCGGACCGAGAGTGTGATGTCCGGAGAAACCTCCATTTGAAGCAAGCGGTCCATGGCGGGCGAGGGGTTTCCGCGGCCCTCCGCGATTTCCTGGAGGGCGGCCAGCAACTCGCCCAGCTCGGATTCCCGGCTGAGTTTGAGGTTCTCAACTCCTTCCCGCCGGTAGGCGGCATCCCGAGTGCTTCTGTCCGTGGTCTTACGGTTCCCTTCCTCCTCCCGGTCGCTGTCCGGCCGGTAGCGTCTTTCGGGCGACTCGCTTTCTTCCGGGACGGATTCATGGAAGCTTGATTCGGCCAACCTCCGCCGCATGCCCGCCCTGGTTCGGTTTTCCCGCACGGGCCCCCAGCGATCCTCGATGGCTGCCCGCCGACGCGCGGGGGACCGAATGCTGGGAGATACTCCGGTCACGACCTCCGGGGTGACCGAGGTCCGACCGTCCGCCACGCTCGAAATCAGTTCCAGCGGGGCCTGTTCGAAGATTTCACGCAGGTCGCGGAGGGACACGGGCGCCACCGTTCCTCTCTGTTCCGCCTCCCTCACCGCTCGTATGAAGAGCAGCCGGTCCCGGATCAGCTTGGGGTACCGGGTTCGGGACCCGCGCCTTCCCACCTTGGGCAGTAGCCCCTCGTGCACGTAGTAGGCGATGGTCCTGCGATCGAACCCGGTCTCCTGCTGCAGTTCCGCGGCCGTGTAGCCCTCTGTTTCCCGGTCAAATGCCATCGAAGTGATTTTTAATGGTAAGTAATGATGTTTACTGTTGACAAAATCCTTACAACGTCCATAATAATGCACTTTACTGATTTTTGCTGACCATATCAAGGAGTTGCCTATGCATCCGCTGAAAGCTGCGCTCTCCAACCTGAAATTTGGAGATCCTCAGGCGTGGAAGGGACTGACAATGTTTCCGTTGCTGTCGGACATCCGCAGCAGCCTCCAATACCTGGTGCTGGCCGACGGATTGCGGGACGGCCTGGTCACTGTCAAGGAGGTGTCCCGCGCCGGCAGCGTGCCCGACCTTGCAGTGGAGAACCGATCGAAGCTGCCGGTGCTGATACTGGACGGGGAAGAGTTGGCGGGAGCCAAGCAGAACCGCGTCGCCAATCTCACCATGCTCATTCCGGCGCAACACACCGTGGTCATTCCGGTGTCGTGCGTGGAGCAGGGCCGTTGGGACTATGAGAGAGACGATTTCGTCGTGACCGAGCAGCTACAATACGCACGGGGCAGGACGGAGAGACTCGCCAGCGTGCTCAATTCATTGGCTGAGACCGGTGAGAGGGTTTCCGACCAGGCCCAGGTCTGGCACTCCATCGCGGCCAAAGCCGCCACCATGGATGCCGCATCGCCCAGCAGAGCCATGAGTTCGATCTTTGAACGGCACGCGGCAACGCTCGACCAGTACGTCGAATCCGTGAATGCGCTTCCCGGTCAAGTGGGTGCTGTCTTCATGGTAGGAAGGGAGCGACTCGGCCTGGATGTGTTCGACCAACCCGAAACCTTCGCCTTGATGCTGCCCAGGCTCGTCCGAAGCTATGCCGTTGACGTCATCGAGCGGCCGATCTCGCAAAAGAGGTCGGCCCGGGTGACGGAAGCGAGATCCTTTCTTGGTGTCATCCTCAAGGCGTCCTTCGAAGACCGCCCGGCCTTGGGGCTCGGCCGGGACCTGGGTTGCGTGGCCGAGAACCTGGTGGCCGGTGCATTGCTGGTGGATGAGGTTGTGGTGCACCTGGCTGCCTTCTCCGGTTCCCGCAGCACCCGAACCGAACCCGGCTCGGCCCGACGACCCGCGATCTACCGCTAGTCCGTCCAATTCCCGGGGACTGGACCCGCCGCGAACAGGTGACGCCTCTCTCGAGTCCGGTCTTGCGGAAGCGTACTGCAACTGCAGAGGCCGAATGGGAACAGCGAACGGCAGTACTTGGAATTCTGCCAACTACTTCCAGCGGAGTTGGGATTCCATCCCTGTTATCAACGACAAAACCGCCACACGAAGGCCATTCTTCCCTATTCAGGACACGCAATGAACCCACAACCACCCGTACTTCCCTGAAAACCCCTTCCAGGCGCGGGCTTTGGGACTAGAATCCAACGCCGCCCCCGCCGAAGCCGAGGCTGACGCCGAAGCTGATGAGGAGCGAGGCTGCCGTATTCCGCCCCGCCACCACTCGTCCGACGAACCCGTTCAGGCTGACGTTGTCGGTGACGTCGGCCATCAGCCGCCCGCCCACGATGTGCGCGTCCTCCTGCAATCCGGGAAAGCGGCTGGGCGAGAAGCCCGGCCCGCCGATGTCGATCCCGGAGAGGGCATTGACCATCCGATAGTCCGCCCCGACGGTCACGTAGTCGCCGGCCGGGATGAAGAGGCCGAGGTTGAGGAATACGTCGGCGGGGATGTCGACCTTCTCCCCGCCCGAGGCAGCGCCACCCACCGCCTGCGTGTTGACCTCGGTGCTGCCACGGTTCCGGTAGCCGATCTCCGCCGAGACTCCTGCCGCGCTGCCGAACTTGCCGACGATGAGCGAGGTCTCGACCCCGGCGCCGCCGTCCCCGAGAGAGTTGATGTAGCCCGTGTCGTAGCGGCCCGGGATGATCGCGCCCACCCGCACGGCCACGCTGGGCGCGTCGCTGATGAGCTCATCCACGATTCGCCAGGTGACGGCGACGGTGGAATCGAACATCCCGCTGTAGCTCTCCTGGCCGCCGGACGGTCCGACCCCGCCCGCCACGAAGCTCCGCGCCCAGGCGGATTGCAGGTCGATGGCCACGGCGTCGTTAATGGCGTAGTTGACGCCGAACCACATGGTGTTCTGCGCCAGGTTGGCCCCGGTGGCCTCCAGCGGCCCCTTCACCTTGGTGGTCTGGCGGTAGAACTCGGTGGCGTTCTGGTTGACGAACGAAATGTTGACGGTGCCGGTCCCCGGCTCGGCCAGCCAGGGCGTGCCCTGGGCGGAAACTGGAGGAGTGAACAGGCACAGGGCCAGACCTGTGCCGAAGAAGACGGTAACGAACAAGAGATATTTGCGGAACATTTGGTGGGCACCTCCCTTTGGGCCCATACAAGATCCTTGAAGATAAGCGGTCTTTTCCATCTGTAATGTATCCAGCGTCCCGGTGAGAAACTCGGGCTACAGCTTGAAGCGCCGGGTCAGGAAGTAGTGGACCACCTCCATCCTCGTTTTGCATTCCTCGCCCTGCACGTCCCCCTTGCCGCACAGCGCCGCGACCGCTTCGTCGTCCTGCGACCCAGTCTTCTTGCCGTTGTAGACCGCTACCAGGCTGGCTGTGAGGCTCCTGGCACGGTCACGATCGAGTTCGCCCTTCTTTAGCGGGCAGGAATCGCAGACCAGCAGGTCGAACGTCAGAGCCTTGCCTTTCGAATAGGCCGCCCGGGGACTCACCTTGCCGGATCCCGGTCCGATGGAGCCGGAGGCGGCGACCCAAAGTTGGAAAACCCCTACGCCTGCGGCGAGGACGATAGCTGCCAATACAAATTTCTTCATGTCTCTGTTCTCCTCTCATTGCACTCAAATACCCTATTGCCATTAGTCACCTTTGACAAACGGAAACCGAACGATTGCGGTAAAAAACAGTGAATTTGCCGAATTTCAAGTGGTGGTTTCGTCAGGTGCAAGCAGGCGCTTTGGGGCTCAGGCGACGAGAATTCGCGAAGTAACGGTGGAGCGGCAGTTGGCGTCTCGCTCTCGTATGTGTGAGGTCAATCAGCGTTGGGGCTGGTTGAGTTTCCAATCGTAGTCGTAGTCGACCGTGCCCTCGAAACCCTTCAGAACCGCCGCCAGCTCGCCGTCGGCGTAGTGGACGAGGTGCTCGATCACGGTTTCCTCCGTGCTGCCGAAGTCCTCGGGATACCATTTGTAGATGCTGGACAACACGATGAACTCGTCGTCGACCACGTCGACCCCCCGAGCACTGTTCACGTAGGCCCGCGCCCCCGCTTCGAGCAGCGACTCGGTGTTGGCGGCGGTGAAGGCTGTCTCCATCAGTTGCGGACAACTGTAGGCAGCGCAGTTCACCGCGTAATGAATCCGCTTGTCCCGCCAGATGGGGCGAAGGATCTCATGCTCGATCTGGTCCAAGGTCAGATCCTGGCCGGCGACGTTGGCGCACACGTCCTTCCAGGGGCCCGTCATTGGGACGTCGCCCTGGTGGATCTCCCTGATCGTATTCACCGGATAGGAGTCCAGGACCATCTTCACGGTGCGTGCGTTATAGAAGTTGATCCAGTAGGCCATCTGCTCCGCCCGGCGGAACTCGCGGGGGTCGATCCCTTCCAGGCGCGTGACGTATCCGGCCAGCTTGGCCGTGTCAGCGGAACTGGCCGCAAGCGCAGCATAGTCGAGGACATTGACTCCCTGGGCGTCGGGGTCGACATAACCGTCCAGGATGTCCTGCCAGGGGCCATGGTCGATGGGCTCGACATTGGATTCGTCGCTGGCATCCCATTCCGAGATCCGTTCCGGCTGCCGGGGAGCGCAGGCCGTGACCAGAATCGTCGTGGCCAGAAGGCTCAGCGCCAGGTTGCGTCGCAGCCACATGCGTGCCGGCGCCGTTTCAAATTCATTTACTTTCATGGTCGTTCATCCTTTGGCGCCGGCTTGAGTGTCTCGGCCGGTCCACCGCCGTCGGACCAGGTCACAGCCGAGCCCGCACAGAATCAGTCCGAACTCCAGCCCGCGCGCCCACAATGGCTGCCCAAACGGCTGCATCGCGTAGTCCTGCAGGTTCAGCCCGGTCACATAGCTGAGCAGCACGGCCAGCGAGGCCGTCCAGGCCCAAATGGTCGGATAAACCGCCGCAAATGGCAATAGCCAGAGCAGGTACCAGGGATTGATGACCGGCGATACCGCCAGCAGCCCGCCGAAGATCCAGTCGCCCCGAGGGATCGCCCGTGCAGGGCTCCGGAAGCACTTGAGATGATACCAACCCCAGAATGCCGCAAAAGCCAGCCCGAGGGCAAGTCTGGCCTCAATCGGCGGCAGCGCGGTCTTCAGCAGCCCGAACAGCCAGGCGTTGAATTCCCACTCCCGCGCAAACACCTGCAGCGAGGTCAGTTCGCTCCCGCCCCTTAACGTGAAGGGAGCGTAGACAGCGGCCACGGTGGCGCCGAACAGCAGCCAGTGCCGGAGGCGGGCGCCGGCCAGCAGCAGCGGGGCCAGCAGCAGACCGAACGCCTTGGCGCCCGCGGCCAGCCCCAGCGTGATGGCGGCCACCTGCCAGCGGCGGTCCCGGGACAACACCACGGCCGCCAGTAGCAGACAGGCGCCGGCGCCGTCCGGGTGGGCGGTGAAGGCGATTTCCTTGACTACCAGCGGACACCAGGCATAGAGCAGCACGTTCCTCGCCGGCGCCAGGCGCAGCAGCAGGACTACCAGGGCCAGGTCCAAGAGGATCAGGATTGCCTGCAGCACCGAGACGCTGCCCGGATTCACCCAGTAGCCGAGCAGAAAGATGACCTGCGTCACCGGGGCGTAGATGGTCGGCAGTTCCGGATAGTTGATGCCGCTGAGAACCGATTGCATGGCCGGCGGCACGGAGGGATCGAGGAAAAACATCTCCGGCGCCGGCCCGTAGGGGCTGCCGGCGGTGGCGAACCGGTACCCGTCCCAAAGGTAGCGGTAAAAGTCGTCCTCGTAGAAGGGTCCGCCTGCCAGCCCGCAGATGCGGAAGGCAATTGCCCAGAAAAACAGGCGGCCGAGCGGAAATGGCTCCTCTCGCCGGCGAAAGTACAGGAAGAGACCGAACACCGGAAGTCCGGTCCAGGCGACCAGCAGGAAGAAGGCCGGCAGCGCCGGCTCGCCCGGCTGCCGCGCGAGCAGGGCCAGCGCCGCGTAGCCGAGCACGCACCAGAAGCCGACCGCATCCACGGTCCAGGCGGGCGTTGCGCTGCGGCGCTCAGGACGGCGCAGCATCGATTGGTCTTCAACTCCGGTTGAGTCCGGGGCCCGGAGGACTTTTCCGAGATCCAAGGGGATACTCCACCATCCCTACTTTGCCTGAAACAAACGAAAAAGAGTGATCCACGAATTGACGCGAGGGACCAGGACGGGCCACCAAGCATGAAGGCTCTGCCGCATCGGAACGGGCTGCGGCCCGGCAAACCGGCGCGTGCCCCCTCGAAGAGCAAGAGTGATGGAAGGGGCCCACCCGGGAGCGCGGGCGTCCCGCCCGCATGCACTGCCGTTGCGTGCCGCTCAGTTCCCCTTCGATGGGGCAACCGGCCACCCTGCCGGCGGGAACCGTATGGGCTCGGCCAAAGCTGGGTCCTGGCGCCGTTGCCGGTCGAGCCGGGCGGAGGAGATGGCCGAGGTTGTGCCAGGACGTGTGCGGGCGGGACGCCCGCGCTCCCGCGTGGGCTCCATCCCGTGACGTCGACGCAGCAAAGGAGGTCCATCGGTATTGGTATCTATTCGTGTTCATTCGTGGTTCGTCTCTATGGACGGCCGGCTGTTAATTCCTCGCATTGTCCGCACGGCAGGGCCGGGGCTGGAATTGTAGTGTGTCGTCGCAAGCTTTCGGAATCCTCGATGCCCGGCGACCCTATGAGAAACGCGAACCGGCTGCAAGGTAGTACACTGTTTTTGTTTGAACGATTCGTTCCAGCGGAAAAGGTTCATGGTCCACAGACTCGCCGGCCTGACGGTTGCTTTGCTCCTGATGGCGGTTACCGGCACAGCCTACGCTCAAGAAAGCGCTATCTTGAGAGGCGAGGTGAAGGACGCTTACGGCTCGGGAATCCCGGCCGCCGAAATCACGGCAAGCAACCATGCCACCGGAGCGGAGGTGACCGGCTCCGCGGATGCGGTGGGCGCCTACCAAATGACCCTGGAACCCGGGGCCTACACGATTACGGTGGAGGCCTCCGGGTTCGAGCCCGCCACCGCCGGTGACGTCGAGTTGATAGCCGGCCAGTCGATCCTGCTCGACTTCTCGCTGGAACTGGGCGCCGTCACCACCTCCATTGTGGTGGTGGGCAGCCGTGCCGAGCCGCGGTCGGCGACCGAGTCCACGGTCCCGGTGGACGTCATTCGGACCGAGGACTTCGCCAGCCAGGGGAGCAGGGACCTGGCAACCCAGTTGCGGGCGGTGGTCCCCTCCTTCAACGTCAACACCCAGCCGATCAGCGACGCTTCCACCATAGTGCGGCCGGTGATGCTGCGCAACCTGGCCCCTGACCACACCCTGGTCCTGGTCAACGGGAAGCGCCGCCACCGCTCCTCCATCATCGACTGGCACGGCGGCAACGGCGTGGCCTTCGGATCCCAGGGACCCGACATCTCGGGCATTCCGGCGATTGCCCTGCGCCAGGCCGAGGTGCTGCGCGACGGCGCCGCCGCCCAGTACGGCTCCGACGCCATTGCCGGAGTCATCAATCTGCTGCCCAAGGACAACCGTTCGGGCGCCAGTCTGGAGTTCAACGCCGGTACCTACGCGGAGCCATGGGACGGCGCCGCCTACAGTGTGGCCGGCAACGCCGGATTGCCGCTGGGATCGACCGGTTTCGCCAACCTCAGCTTCGAGTACGGCGGCGCCGAGCCGACCGACCGCAGCGTTCAGCGCAGCGACGTGGCGGCTCTCGTGGCAGCGGGCAACATCCACGTGCGGGACCCCGCCCAGATCTGGGGCTCTCCGACAGTTGACGGCGACCTCAAGCTCTTCGGCAATTTCGGCTTTCCTCTCACGGAACGCCTGCAGTTCTACGGGCACACCGGCTACGCCGGCAAGGAGGTGACGGGCGGCTTCTTCTTCCGCAATCCCAACACGCGGGGGGGTGTCTTCACCGCAGACCGCGGTCGAACCCTGCTCATCGGCGACGTTGCGGCCGCGCGCGGCGATCCCTCCGCCAACTGTCCCACCGTAGCCGTCACCGATCACGTGCCCGACCCGCTTGCCATGGGAAGGGTAATGGCCGACCCCGATTGCTTTTCCTTCCAGGAAATTTTCCCCGGAGGCTTCACGCCCAACTTCGGAGGTTCCGTGTCCGACGGCTCGGTGGTTGCCGGGATACGAGGATTCTCCGGCAAGGGATTTGTCTGGGACGGGAGCATCAGCATCGGGTCCCACCAGACCGATCTGTTCATCGGCAACACGGTCAACGCCTCGCTCGGTCCGGAGACACCCACCACCTTCGACCTCGGCAGCAATCGGCAGCAGGAGATCGGCCTCAACCTGGATGTCTCCCATGCCGTCAACGACCGGCTCAACCTTGCCGCCGGCGCCGAGTGGCGCGACGAACAGTATGAAACCCGGCTGGGACAACGGGAGTCCTGGGAAGTCGGACCCTACGCAGCTCAAGGCTTCAGCGCCGGTTCCAACGGCTTCAGCGGCTACAGTCCGCAAGCGGCCGGGAAGTGGAACCGCAGCAACATGGCGGCCTACGGAGACGTGGAACTGTCGGGCGCGGAGGACCGATGGACGGTCGGAACGGCGGCCCGCATCGAGAACTTCGAGGATTTCGGAACGACAGTCAACGGCAAGCTGTCGGGCCGCTACCGGCTTGCGGAGCCCTTTTCGCTCCGCGCCAGCCTGAGCACCGGATTCCGCGCCCCGACGCCTGGCCAGCAGAACGGGTTCAACCTGTCGACGATTTTCGACCCCGCCCTGGGCGACCTGGTAGAACGGGGCACCGTTCCGTCGATCTTTCCCACGGCGCGGTTACGCGGCGGTGAGCCACTCAAACCCGAGACCTCGGTCAACTACACCGCCGGAGCGGTTGTCGAGCAGGGGAATTTGATCCTCACGGCCGATTATTTCCGCATCGACGTGGCGGACCGGCTGGCCGTAACCCGGGACTTCACCCTGACGGCGACGGAGGTCGATCAACTCCTGGAAGCGGGCGTGGAAAACGCTCGTGGCCTGGCAAGCTTTCGCTTTTTCACCAACGATATCTCCACCACCACCCGGGGAATCGACCTGGTCTTCAGCTACGCCCCGCCCCGGCTGAAGGGTGGCACCGTGTTCAGCGCCGTCTTCAACCACACCGACACAACGGTGACCCATTTCAATCCGGATCTGCTCAATGCGAACCGGCGACTGCGGGAACTGCAGGAAGCCCTCCCCAGGAACCGCTGGAACGCCGGCGTCAACCAGAGAATCGGACCGGTGAGTATTCTGGGGCGGCTGAACTACTACGGCGCCTGGTTCGACTGGGACAGCGCCCAGACCCTCTTCAGCGGCAAGCCGGTCTTCGACCTCGAGGTTGGTCTGCCCTTGAGCGAACAGACGAGTCTGGCGATCGGCGCCCGCAACGCCTTCAACACCTTTCCCGACGTCTCTCCCAACGCAACCAGCGTCGGCGAGCAGTACAGCGAATACACGCCCTGGGGATTCAACGGCGCCTACTTCTACTTCCGCCTTTCCTACTCCTTCAAGAAGCTGGGCCAGTAGGGGGGGCGATGACTCACCTGGCGTCCGTGAAGGCGGCGATGGGGGGATTGCTAAGGAAATCGTCCCAGAAGGGATTGCCCCGCTGGGAGGGGGAAAGCCAAAGGTCCACCCAGCGAAATTCCCGGAAACCGGCTTTGCGGAACACGGCCCCGTAGGTCTCGGGTGTGAGGTAGTAGTTGTCGAACCGGAAGGGGCGTCCGCCGGAGTTGGTGATGGTGTAGCGGATGACGTCACCCTCGGCCGGCGGATCGGGGCAGGATCTCTTCAGGCCGTATTTCGTCAGCGGAGCCGTGCCGGGCGGAACGTTCCGCACGTTGTCGTTGACGCCGACGAGGCGGCCTCCCGGCCTCAGGGCGTCATGGCAGGTCCGGCAAAATCGGCCGAGCTGCCCGGCGGTTCCGGCGTAGTTGAACAAATACGTGGCCACCACCAGGTCGACCGGTCCTTCGGGCCGGAACGCCGCCGCGTCCGCTCGCACGTACCTGCAGCCGAGCGGATGCCGTGCCTCCCGGTCCTCGGCCAGTCGAATCATCTCCGCGGAGATGTCGACGCCGGTAACCTCCGAGGCCCCCGCTCGCTTGAGCAGACGGGTGTAGAACCCCTCGCCGCAGGCCATGTCCAGGACCGTTGTCCCGCTCACGTCGCCCAACAGTTGGAACAGGGTGTAACGTTCCAGGTGTTCCCGGAACGGCAGTTGCTTGGAGTCCCGGTACTCTTCGGCAATGGCGTCGTATGTTGACATTAGCGTCGGCCCTGGTGGCGGGCTGGCGTTCCGGTGCCCGCGAGTCTTGACAATGGCAGACTGCCCTCAGGCGGCTGGAACCGCAACCCCAAGCGGAAGCCAGGCCGGCGGAAAGCTGCTTAATTGAAACAAAAGAAAAAAAGCTATCCACGAAGACACACGAAGAACGGCGAAGGGCCACGAAGCGAGACGGATCTGCTTCAACGGCGCGCACAGCCACTAAGGATTATTAACATCGATGCACAGGATGAACAGGATACATAAGGATAGGGTCTTGGGAGTCCGGTGTCCTGTAATCCCGGGCATCCGCAATCCCGGACCGGAGCATTGCCCGAGCCGGCTTCTGGTGCAGAAAACTCTCGTCCTGTTAATCCTGTGCATCGATGTTCAATAATCTTGTTCCCGACAGACCACAAACTTCTCTTGTTTCACTCTCGAATGATCCGCCCCGTCGTGTGGGGCGGGGGCGCGGCTATTCGGTCTTACCGGACCCGCTTTCCGAAGGCGGTTCGGCCTCCGGCTCCGGCGCCTTCACCCGAATGGTGACAATGTCGGTGTCGTGGTACTGCTGGTGACGGATCGAGGAGGCGACATGCCGCAGCAATCGCAGCGAGATTTCCCGTTCGCCCTCCGGCCCCTCGGCGTAGCGGCCCAGCAGGGCGATTCGATCCTGCAGGTTCTGCTCTTCGCGGCTGGAGGCGATCAATTCCAGGACGGCGCCGCCGTTCTCCTTGAAGGCCACCAGCTGCAGTCGGCGAGGCTCTCGCTTCTCGCCGGAATCTCCCCGATGGAACAGCGTCGCCAGGGTTTCCTCGACAGCCGCATCCAGACGGTTGCGCATCGCCTGCGCCCAGCCGTTGTCGGCGGCGAAGGACTTGAGGAATTCCTGGATCCCGGGCAGGGCGGACAGATGGCACTCGGTCTCCATCCGTCTGCGGCGGGGCTGGGTCAACTCCAGGAACATCGTCATGAGAATGGCGGCCAAACCGCCGGCGGTCATCCCGTTCTGCAGCAGTCCGCCCGCGAAGTCGTTGAAATACTCGGGGAATATGGCGCCGTTCTGGAAGCCCGCGCCAATCCAGAAGGCCACGCCGGCCACAACCCCCTTGCGGTAGTCGATGCCGTCCTGGACCACAATCCTCATGCCGATCACAAACAGCATCGCCAGCAGAACCGTGATGTAGGCGGCTGCGACCGGCCCCGGAATCGCCAGCAGCACCGCCGGCGCCTTGGGCAGAAACGCCATCACGATGAACACGGCGCCCACCGCCATGCCGACCCGGCGGGCTCCCACGCCGGTGAGCTCGGTCACCGATACGCTGCTCGAATAGGTGGTGTTCGGCACGGTGCCCCCCAGACCGGACAGCAGGTTCCCCAATCCATCGGCAGCCACCGCACCTTGCACGGCCCGGAAATCGACGGCCTGGGTCCGCCGGTGGGAGACGCGCTGAATGGCGACCGCATCCCCGATGGTTTCGATGGCGCCCACCAGGGTCACGAACACGAATCCCGGAAGCAGGGCCCAGAAGGTGGGTCCGAAGCTCAGATCCAGTCCCGGCCATCCTTCCGACGGAAGTCCGATCCAGGCCGCTTCGGCGATGAGCCTGGAGTCGTAGATCCCGTAGAACCCGGCCACCACCGATCCGGTCGCCACACCGACCACCGGCGCCCAGAGCCGCAGTTTGCCCCGGGCCTTCAGCGCCAGACCGGCGATGACCAGCAGCGTTACCAGGGCGGAGGTCCCGGAGGCGCTCAACGGGGTCCCTTCCGGCACATCGTTCAGCATCTTGAAGATGAAGGGCATGACCGTCACCGGAATCAGCATGATGACGGTTCCCGCCACCGCCGGCGTCAGGATCCTCCGGAACAGGGAAAGCCGGGCAGCCAGTCCGAATTGGAAAAGCGAGGAAGCGACCACCAGCGTGGCCAGCATCGCCGGCCCTCCTTCGGCAATGGCCGTGATGCAGACCGCGATGAACGCGCCTGAGGTCCCCATCAACAAAACGTAGCCGGCGCCGATGCGGCCCAGGCGAACCGCCTGGACGAGCGTGGTGACCCCGCTGACGGCCAAGGCGGCGAACACGGCCCAGGAGAGGAAGGCTTCGGTTCCTCCGGCCACCCGAATCACGATGGCCGGAGTCAGTACGACGCCGGCGACACACAGGACGGCCAGTTGCAGACCGAGGCCCAGGGACAGCAATACCGGCGGCTTCTCGTCGGGTTCATAGCGTACGGCGGTATTCCGGACGGTGTCTTGAGCATCCATGTCGTTCATCCTTTACGTAGGAGTGGGACGCTTGGCGGGAGCTCGGTTACGCGGCCCCGACAGGTGAAACCAAGGCGGCGGCGAAGGGTGGTGGTGCGCCTCCGCCGCGCCTGGAACCCTATTGCAGACGCCTGTTAGAAACGCCAGATCAGCAGCAGTTGCGGGGCATACTCGTCTTCCTCCACGCCCAGCTTGTTGCGCCAGTACTGGTACTCGATTCCGACCAGCAAGTGGTTTGCGGCTCCGAAGGCGGCGCCCAGGTCCCAGGTGAGTTGGGGCTGCGCCAGGATCCACCCCTTGACACGGTTGCCGAACTCGTCCGTGCTGGCGCCGATATACTCGGCATGCCCGCCCATCAGGAAGGATTGGCTGCCCAATCGGAACGGAAGCGCCCAATTGACGTCGACCGTAAAGCTGTTGCTGGTTCGGGGAGCGCCGCCGCTGGAGGCGCCGCTGTTCCCGTCGATGTATGCCATCACGTCGGTGTTGAGAAAGGCGAAGCCCGGCACCTTCCAGGAGGCTCGAACGCCGGGCAGATATTTGAGGACGTTGGCGTCGGCGCCGAAATTGATGCCGCCGATGACCGAGATATCCCGGATCGGTCCCAGTTGGAACTTCTTGCCCGACACCTTGCCGAGACTCAGGGTCGGATACCATTCGCCGTAGAGATCCTTGTCGTTGAAACCGTCCTGGAGCCCGTCGTTGAGAATGTCGAGAAAAAAGAAACTGTCTCCCAACCGCCACCCCGCCGCATGCTGCACGGTCAGGATGGAGGTATTTTCCCGCGCGCCCGAGAAGGGGTTGGCGAGCTTGCCGTACTGGTAGTGGAATTCGGCCTGGGCGGCTGCCGCCGCGGGGGTCGCCAGCACCAGGAAGGCGGTCACGACCCATCGCAGCAGTCCGGTCTGGCGGGGGTTTCGGGTCACAGGTGCTCCTCTTATGCGGAACAATACCCCAAATACGGAAAAATCCGGTGGGAAAACCGCCTCTTGCTTGACTTTGGCCGTAAAATGGAGAGCCAGGCATTCCGCTGTTCAATACAACATTCTGTTGGTAAGAACTCTGTTCCGCCAACAAAGGAAGCCAAGAGATGCGACGGAAACCACCACACTGCGCCGGGGGCCGTCGATGGGCGGCAGCCGTCATTCTGGTGCTGGCCGGCGCCTCCCTCTCGGGGGCCCAGACCAAGGGCGGCCGCATCCAGGGGTACGTGTTCGATCAGACGCAAGCCGTCATACCGGGCGTTACCGTGACGGCCCTGGACCAGGAACGTGAAGTGGAGCGGAAAACCGTCAGCTCCCCGCTGGGCAAGTATGTCTTCAGCCACGTCATGCCGGGCCTCTACACGCTGCGGTTCGAGGCGGAGGGTTTTCTCCCCTACGTGGCCGAGAACTTCGAGGTCCGGGTGGGAGAGACGGCGGCCTTTTCACCGGAGCTGACCCTGGGCACGGCCACCCGGAGCATCGTGGTTTCAGCCGTCGCCGAGCGTCCGGCGATCGACACCCATCAGACGGTCCAGGCCGACCATATCGACTCCGTCCGCATCGAGAACCTCCCCATCAACCGGCGGGACTACCTGGACCTGGCGCTGCTGACCCCGGGAGTCGTCA
>VXMN01000359.1 GCA_009841055.1 Acidobacteriota bacterium | reverse complement strand
TGGTCCTTCGTGTGTCTTCGTGGATAACTCTTTTTTTCTTTTGTTTCAGGTAAGGGTCGTAGCGTGAATGGGTCCCCAGCCGCTGCACGACGAATTGTGCAAAAGGCCCGGGCGGCTATTTGATGGGGGAGTGGGGAAATTCCCGCGGGCGCACCCTACAAGGTTGTGTTCTTGTGAACGGAACCCAAGGGTGCGATCGGAAGTGAGGCGCGAAAGGTGCTGCCGATACCGGGTGTGCTTTCGACGAAGACCCGGCCCTGATGAATGGCCGCTATGTGCTTGACGATCGAGAGCCCCAGGCCCGTGCCGCCCAGCTCCCTGGACCGGGCTTTGTCCACTCGATAGAATCGTTCAAAGACCCGGGACTGATCCTGAGGTGCGATGCCCATTCCGGTGTCCTGGACTTCAATGACGGCCTGCCCGTTCCCGGTCTTGAGGCGAACCCAGACGTGTCCTCCCCGACCGGTGTACTTGATGGCGTTGTCAAGCAGGTTGGTGGTCAACTGCCCCAGCGCCTCCGGATCGCCCAGGACCTGCACGGGATTTTCGGGAACCTCGGTATGGACGGCGATTCCCCGGTCTTCGCCGGTGGGCAACAGCGCCTGCACCGCGCCTTTGAAGGACTCGCGTAGATCGATCGGTCGCAACTCCGGACCGCCGGGTGAGGATTCCAGTCGAGACAGCGTGAGGAGGTCCGCCACCAATGACGACAGCCGCATCGACTGGTTCCGGATCCTGGCCAGAAAATGCGCCTGATCGGAAGAACGCATGGACTGGTCATCGATGACGGTCTCAACCAGGGCCCGGATGGCCGCGATCGGCGTCTTGAGTTCGTGGGAAGCATTGGCGACGAAGTCCCGGCGAACCGTTTGCAGGCGATGCAAATCGGAGACATCGTGGAGAACCACCACGGCTCCCACCAACTCTCCTTCGCCATCGAGCAGCGGCGAGGCCAACATCTCTACAACCTGATCTTGCGATCGCGTCGCCAGCCGCAGCTCGTCCTTCACGTCCCTCCCGCTTCTCAGCGTACGGCTCAGGATGTCACAGACCTGACTGATGCGGGTCACTTCCCAAATGGGCTTGGACACACTCGTTTCAGGCGAAGCTCCCAGGATCTTTCCGGCGGCCGAGTTCATCTGGAGGACGCGCTCATCGCGGTCGACCGCGACCACGCCTTCCACCATGCCCTTGAGCAGCGAGAGCAGCTTGTTGCGGTCGGTGATGATGGTTTCCATTCGATTCTGAGAGCTTTTGGCCGTTTGGTTCAGCGCCCGAGCCAGGTCTCCCAACTCGTCGGTTCCGGTGGCCGGGAGCCGGCGGTTGTAATCGCCGCGGGCCATTCCTTCGGCAACAGCGGTCATCGCCTTCACCGGCTTGACGAAGTTGCGGGCCAGGACCATTCCCAGCACGGTAGCGGCCAGTATCGCCAGAGCTGCCCCGACCGCGACAACGGTCCCGAGCCGGGTCAGCCTCCGGTTGATTTCGGACAGGGACCGAGAAGCACGGGCATAGCCCAACAATCGGCCGTCGGCTTCGATGGGCAGTGCCAGGTGCATGACGGAGGCACCGAGCTCATGGCTGTATCGGGTTGCGATGCCCGAACCGTGGGAGCGAACGGCCATGATCTCGGGACGGCTGGCGAGGTTGTCCATCGAGGAAGGGTCCTCCTGTGAATCCGCCAGCACCAGACCCTCGGCATCGATTACGGTCAGCCGGGTCCCGATTTCTTCTCCAAGCGATCGAACCTCCCGCTTCAGGACCGACTCCTGAGGTTGGCCCAGCCTGGCCGCCGCCACGTTCCTGAGAAGCGTGGCCTGCGCGGCCAGCGATCTGCGGACCTCTTCCCTGGAGTCCTCCTCCATGCTCCGGATGGATAGTCCTCCCACGATGGCAGCGGAGATAAGAATAGGCAGAAGTAACCCTGCGGTGAGCTTCCAGGAGAAGCGAGAGCGGATCATTCCTGGAGTTCCTTGCCCGGGCGCTATTGTCGGCGTGGCGCTACCAGCAGCGGGTGGCCCAGGTTGTCCCCGTTGGGCTTGAATCCCTGTCCGTCCACGTCCACAAAGATCGGGTTGTTGTAGGCGACCGGGTGCATGGCGGCGGGGCCGGCCCGTCCCCAGCCCTTGCTCAGATCGCTCTCTTCGCCTGTCGCCACTACGATCAGGTGGGCGTCTTCCTGGAGATTCACCCGAACGGTTTCCTCGAAAACCAGGGGCCGCCCCTTGAATTTGGAGGGGTCCTTGGACCGGGTGTAGTTGTAATCGGGGTGTTGGCGGCCGTTGACCAGAACCTGAACCCTGTCGATCTCCAGCCAGTTGGCGGTCTGCACCTTGACTTTCAGATCGATGAATCCCTCCGACACCACCCGGGAACCGATCGGCATGCCGTCGGCCGTCTCTACCTGGAGGAAGGGGCCGTTGGAGATCATCATGCGGCCGGCCTTGGAATTGCGGATGATTTCCCGGTGGTCGATGCGGTCGGGCTGGTCGGTGGAGCTGGGAACGTAGGTCCGCCAATCTCCGGCCGGGCTCGAGAATACCCCGTGGGCGTCACTGACGGCCACGCACCAGACATTGCGTCCCTGGTTGAGAAGCTGCAGCCATCCAAAAATCCGGTTCTCCCCTTTTCGGGTTCGGCCTCCGCTCTCGCTGATGACAAAAGGCTCGGGATTCAGGATCTGGTCGCTCCAGAATTCTCCGGCATCGATCAGGGCCTCGAAACCTGCATAGCCACCGTCGGCAACCTGGTCCTGGTTGCGGTCGTTGAAGACGGTTCCCACACCGGGATGGTTGATCTGAACCCAGCGGTCGGTGCCGCCTCCGAAGGCGTTGCGCAGGACAATGGCATTCAGCCGTGGATCGTACTGCCAGGGCGGGGTCCCTCCATCTTGCAGGTAGGGGAAGCTTTGGAGAGGGAACGCGTTGAAGTGTTGCCCGCTGCCGGTGTGCTCCAGCCCGACGATGGTCTTGATCTGTTGTGTCAGGCCGAGACGGTCGATGTGAGGTTGCCAGTCATAGATGCGGTTGTGTTCGGTCGCCGGAGCGAATTCGAGGTGCTCGGCCACCAGGTTGATGATGCGATCGTCGGTGTTGCAGTAGTTGTCGCCGCTGGGGGTGGAGTGGGAGTGGTAGTCGGTGCTGATCCACCCCCGGGTGTCCACGGTGCGCTTCAGAGTCCCGCTGACCTTGACCGACTGGCCTGGCCGGACTTCGACCGTCTTCTCCAACATGTCGAACTCGGGCCCCCGGGTAATTCTGACCAGATAGTTCCCCGGGGGGAGTTGCTGGGTGAAACGACCGTCGTGGGAGTGGTACTGGTGGTCGCAGCCGTGAGCCCGGTAGGGGCTGCCCAGATCGGGCGTGGAGGTGCCGTTGCGCCCGATGAACTGAACCTTGCAAGGCGAAGGCTGGCCCGCCTGGTCCCGGATGTCGAACTCGATCCCGGACGCCGCCGGCAGCTTGAAATCCAGCCGGGCGGTCCGCCCGGCAGCCACCGAAAAGCTTCGGCGGGTAGCGGATGTCTCTTCCCTGCCGATGTCGACGACCTGAGCGTCATACTTCCCCGCCGGCAACTGAAAGTGAAAGTTGCCCTGCGCATCGGGATAGGAAGGCAGCTTTGTGCCTTGAAATTCCACCAGCACCCGGGCATGAACCGCGGGTGCTCCGTCCTGGTCGGTGGCGGTCCCGGCAACCTGCCCCGCCTTTGTTCCCAGGCTCGCCAGGATTCCGTAAGCCTCCAGGGGAGATGCGGCTACGGTCACGGCAATGGCAAACTGCCGCTCCTCGCCCGGTGAAAGATCCACCTCTTTGGGCAAGGGAGAAGCCAGCAGGCGGGGTGACCGGCCCTTGCGGCCACCTGTTTGAAGGGCGGCCCAGGCATAGGCGCGTTTGTCGAACGAGTCGATGCTGTCTCCCACCCGGATGCCGCCGACGTTCCAGCGCTGGGAAAACTCCTTCCAGGCAGCTTCCGGTTCGATGGTCTTGTTGCCGCCGAACCGGTTGCGATAGGTGGAGGTGATCTTGACATAGGGCTGGTCGGCCGACAACTCGTACTCATGCCTGATGGCCAGACCTTCCCCCTTGGCGGCCGTTCTTACCGCTTCCAGACGGGCCGTCCCGCCTTTGCCGGGTTTGCCGATCTGAACCACGGACAGAGTGCCTCCCAAATGCCCGGGCCGCAGGACCGTCAACTGGTCATTGCTCTCTCCCGCCAGGTCGAGATCGTAGAGGCAACCGGGCGTCGCGAAGGCCTTCTCAACCGTCATGTTGGGCCTTCTCAGCGGCAGGTTGCCCGCTACCAGGAGTTGAATCCGGTCATTCCGCATCACGAAGTCGCCGACAATGCCGTCGGCTTCCTTGCCGCCGGGCAAGAGGTCCACATTGTGCTTGCCGATCTCGAAGACTTCGACCTGCCCCTGCCGGGCCGAAAAGGCGTAGATCGTCAACAGGAAAAAACCACCGAGCAAAATCAGTCGTGGCATGGAAGTTCCTCTTCTGGAATAGTGGGAAAACGTTGTTCGGAACGGACGACCGTCCGGTGAGCGCCAGGGTCCGGCGGCCGGAATTGTATCGAAGGGCCGATCCCGGAGTCTCCCCGGGAAGGCCGGCGTCCGTCCTTCCAAAAATGTATCCTGTGGAAAGGGATCATAACCTTTCCGCAATGGGATTGAAAGCCTTGGCCGCCCCGCCTGGATTCAGTATATTGGGGCCGGACAATCCAGCCGGACCAGACGGCTCGGTCCAGTACACTGGATCCAGGCCCCGGTTCATTCACACTTCATGGGTTGATCACGGGAAGTTCATTTGCGGCTGCCACACTTGGCTCGAGACCATCGTTTGGCGTGCAGCCGCTCTAGACGAATTCAGCGCTGCTGCTCCCGAGCATCCCAGAGCTGAAATCCAAGGAAATTGACATGAGAACAGACTTCAGAATTGGGCAATGTGTTTCCTTACATGGCATTTGCGGGGTGTTTCTGATCCTCATGCTGCTTCTCTGGCCCGCAGGCGCCCGAGCCCAGGACGACTTCACCATCGCCGTGATCCCCGATACCCAGAACTATGCGTCCGGCGACGGCGGGGGAACTCCAGAGATTTTCAAGGCCCAGACGCAGTGGATCGCCGAGAACCGGGAGGCTCTCAATATCGTCTACGTGGCCCACGTGGGAGATTGCGTCAACCATGCCGACAGAGAGGACCAGTGGCGGCATGCCGACTCTGCCTTCCGCAAGCTGGAGGGGACGCCGCCCATTCCCTACGGCATCGCCCTGGGCAATCATGACAAGTACATCTACCGCAGGCTTCCGATCCGCATCGACGGCGTCCGAATCGAAACCACCCAGCTCTACAACCGTTACTTCGGGATAACCCGATTCAAGGACAGACCCTGGTTCGGCCAGAACCACGGGGACGACAACGACAATTTCTACCACCTGTTGTGGGGGGGCGGGCGTGATTTCATTTTCTTTTTCGTGGATTGGGCTGCGGGCTGCGACGTCCTGGGCTGGGCCGATGAGGTCCTGAAGGAACATAGCCACAGGCGGGCCGTTGTCGTCAGCCACAGCGTGCTCAAGCTCGACACGACCTTCAGCCATCAGGGGCAGGCCACCTATGACGTGCTCAAGGACAATCCCAATCTGTTCCTGATGCTCTGCGGGCATGTCCTGGGCGAGGCTCTCAGGGAAGACACCTACAATGGCAACCGGGTTTACAGCCTCTTGTCGGACTATCAGGGGCGGGCAAGGGGAGGCGACGGTTGGCTGAGGATCATGAAGTTCTCACCCACCCGAAACCGTATCGAGGTGAGCACCTATTCGCCGACCCTGGACAAGTACGAGAGAGACGCCGACAGCCAGTTCACCCTCGAGTACGACATGTCGTCGGATTAGGCGCGCGCCAGGGGCTTACCATGCAGATCATTCGAGGAAAAATGGCTGGACGCCAAAAAAGACGAACCACGAATGGACACGAATAAACACAAATACGGATAAACTTCCTTCAACGACAAGTGATACCAAAGTACTTGTGAAAGATTGTTGCTTTGGTATCACTTCGTGTCCTTCGCAGATTAAGTCCTCGATATCGGTTATCACCCCCAATTGACAACTGGAGGCGTTTGCAGAATTCGGCAGCCGGACCTTTGCCGGGAATGGCCACAAAAGGCACAAAAACACAAAAAGAGCGGAACGATATCAAAAAATCGTTTTGTGAATTTTGTGCTTTTTGTGGTGAACCCGCATGGCTCACCAAGTCGCAGCGGATATTGAAAAAGGCAGAACACCACGTTTGCCGGCAAAATGATCTGCCCGCTGCGAATATTGCAACAAGCTCAACTCATTTCAGTTATTGGTGTTCATTCGTGTCCATTTGTGGTTCGTCGTTTCCGTTCCTGGATATCTCTTTTTGGTCATTTGTGGTTTGTCCCTCAGTCGTTTCAGGCAAGCAGCGGTAGGCACCTGTGGGATCCCCGCCAGCCGATTCCAACGCCTGCCAACCTGACCGGAAACCCCACTCAATTCTCCGGTTCCTGCAACGGGAACCCTCCGTTGGGGGGATCGAAGTAGCCGTTGCCGTCGACGTCGACAAAGACGGGGTTGGTGAAGGAGAAGGAGCGGTAGTTTTCGAAGGGCTTCTCCCAGGGGGTCTGGGAGGAGGCGATTACCAGAACCCAGCTATCCTGCCGACATTCCACCATCAGTTCAGTGTCGAACTTCCAGGGCTGCTCCTCTTCTTCCGGGGGTGGCACCGACCAGGTCTTGATCACTTCGCCGTTTCGGATGACCTCCAGGGTCTCTACCGGAACCCAGGGAGCCGACTGCAGCCGGATTCGGAGGGAAACGGAACGATCCAGGTCGGTGATCACCGATCCCACCGGCGAACCGTTGCCGGTAAAATGGAGAAAGGGTCCCAGACTGCCGGTGACGGCTCGCCGCTTGACGGCCTTGACGACTTTGCGAGGGTCGATTTCCCAGGGGTTGTCGGTTTCCGAGGCCACGTAGTTGCGGGGATAGCCGAGGGAGTCCTTGGGATAGGCGTGAGCATCCGTATTGGCCACGCCGGCCATCAGCGCCCCTCGATTCAGCAACCGGTACCAGTCCTGGAGTTTCTGATCGACCAGTTTGGTACGGCCGATAATGGTTTCGCTCTTGTCGGTGATGGCGTTTAAGATCTCGAAGCTGTCGAAACCGGTTTCGAAATAGGGGTAGTCGAAGGCTCCGGTATCCGCGTTGAGCCGCTCGTCGAAATAGCCGCTGATGGGGCTGGAGGTCCACCGCCGCGGGTGGTTGATCTGCACGATCTGCTCGCCCGGTTCCTGTCGAACGATGCGCAGGAATTCCGCCGGGGTCCGGATGCCGTGGCGAAACTCGCGCCGGCCCCAGCGATCGATCTCCAGGGGGAAGCTGTTGAAGTGGCCGAAGGCGGTGTCGATCTCGGAACCGACGGTGGACGTAATGAAGCGCTCCAAGTTGAGCGCGCGAATGTGGGGGGAATAGTCCTTCAGGATGTTGTGGTCGGTGGCCGTGAGCAGGTCGATCCCTTCGGCAGCCGACGTTATGGCGCCGTCCCGCATGGCGTATTGGAGATGGAGATGAAAGTCGGCCGAGATGAACCCGGTGGTATCCACCACGCGCTCAAGGGTCGAGTTCAAATAGGCCGTCTTGCCTTCTTCGATCTTGACCTTCTGCCGGTCCAGCGAGTATTCGGTTCCGCGCGACACATAGACCTTGTATTCGCCGACGGGGAGTGTCTTCAGATCCCGTCCGGAAGCCGTAACCAGGAAGTGCTGAAAGCGGCCGACCGTCGGCAGTTCCTCCCGTCCGTCGTCGTAAGTGAAGTAGAGCCGGGCGGGCATGTGCAGATTGGACCCGGCTTCCTTGACTTCCAGGGCGAGCTTACCGACCTTCCCCCCCTGTTGGAGGACATGAATCTCATCGGGGTCGGGCTCGGAAGCAGGCAGAATTTCCTTCCAGTGGCTGCCCAGCGTCCCGATCATCAGGGCCAGGAGAAGTCCTACCCGTATCCTGGTTGTTTTCGAAAGGCGTATCGTCGGCATTGCATCTCCTCTCCCGGTAGCTTCCGGTTTACCTCGGGCGCTTTTTGGAATCGCCCGGAGTGAACTCACCTGCATTATCCGCCGGATCGGTCCCTGACTGACAAGGGGTATTGTATCTTCATTTAGCCCCGGGCGTTAGTACGTGGTTAGCCGTGGGCGGAAGCTCTATTATTACTAATGCGAGATTGACAGTGGTCAATAGATAGAATACCATTCTGTCATATTTGTATTACAGGTGGAGGCGGTTTCAAGGGTGGAAAAATGAAAAGCCTGACGCTTAGACTGGATGAAGCGCTTTACCTCAAGATCTCGTCTTTGGCCGAAAGACAAAGAACCACCCGGTCGGACATCGTCCGCCGGGCACTGAACATCTGCCTGGATAGGGACGACCGATTTCCAAAGGGGTCGGCCTTTGAAGTGGCTCATGATCTGGCAGGAATCCTGGCCGGTCCCTCCGACCTGTCAAGCAACAAAGCCCACTTGAAGGATTTTGGCCAGTAAGTCATATGCTCAAGGTCGTCATTGTCGATTCGGGCCCCCTGGTTGCATTCTTCAACAGGACTGACCGGTTCCACCAATGGGCAAAAGTGAAATGGGAGGGAATCGCCCCACCGCTTCTTACCTGTGAAGCGGTTCTGGCCGAGACCTGTTTTCTGTTGCGTCACCTTCCGGGAGGAAGCCGAGCTGTCTTGGAGTTGGTGAATCGGGGAGTCATTCAGACCCCGTTCCAGTTGGAAGATGAAGTGCAAAGCATAATGAGTCTGATGAGTCGCTATTCGGATGTCCCCATGTCCCTGGCGGACGCCTGTCTGGTTCGGATGGCTGAGCAACATGCACAAAGTAGAGTATTGACCCTGGATGGGGATTTTCTCATCTATCGAAAAAGCAATCGCCGAGTCGTTCCGGTGCTTATTCCAGGTTGACCGGGTGGGTGCGTATCCATGGAATTTTGGAAGAGATCAGGATTTAAGCCCATTTTGGGTTTCCTGATGGTTGGGCTGTGTCTGCTGGAGGGAGCCTCGGCGCAAACCCATGAGCGATTTCTGATTGTCAGTTGGGGGGACGTGATCTTCGGGCGTCAGGGTGTCTCCAAGCTGGATACTTCCGAAAAAGTGCGTCAGGCCATCGAGGGTTGGCGAGCCAGGGGAGTCGACAAGGTCCTGTTTCGGGTCGACGACTTCCGTGTGCTTCTCTTTCACCACGTCTACGCGGACCCGAACGTCCCCTACCTGCGCGAGTGGGCCAGGATTTCCCGCCGGGCCTGGGAGGAAGGACTGGTCGACACTGCCGTCACCGTCTTGAAGCAAGCCGGAATCAAGGCCTACATGTGGATTACCATCACTGATGAGGGAGCCCCGCCGGACGTTCTTTTCAACTACGGCAAGGGGCTGTCTTTCCGGGCCTGGCAGTCTCGATTCACCAGGGAAAAACCCCACGTCCTGGTCTGCGACCGCAGCCTGACCCCCAATCAACGCCGGTTTCAATGGGGAGTGATGGAGTATGCCTATCCGCCACCACAAACAACCGGCCTATGGAAGTGGAGCCCAGCCCCCCGAGGTGGGGAAAAAGCTGGTGGCTGAAATCCTGACCATCCCCGGCGTGACGGGAATTCCGGTTCGATACGACGACGTGACCGAATCGGATGGGAAAAAGTGATGAGGAATGGTCGCGACTAGGCGGGAGGGTGTTTGGGGAAATCCATGAAGACGCACCTGCCCCGGCGCCGGTCGATCTCCTTCCAGGAAGAAATCTCGAAATCGGCGCAGAACAGGCCGCAGGTCGGAAGATTGTCCAGGAATGCGCTGCCGAGGAAGTTGACCAGGTCCGTCAACCCCGGGTTGTGTCCAACCAGATAGACCGTCTCCGCGGAATCGTCCAGTCCCCGCAGGATGCCGACAAGGTCGGCGACCCCGGCGCCGTATAGCCGGTCCATGCGAGTGATGCGCCCGGCAGGAAATCCAATGGCGCCGGCAATGATCTCGGCCGTCCGGATGGCCCGCTTTGCCGGGCTGGAGAGCAGGCGGTCCGGAACCAGGGAGCGCTTGGCCAGCCGGAGGCCCATTTCGGGGGCGTCGGTCTTGCCGCGCTTGCTCAGAGGACGGTCGAAATCCCTCACCCCGGGGTCTTTCCAACTGGACTTGGCATGGCGGATGACAACCAGTCTCTTCATAGTCAGGAATCGGTGGCGACACAGTAGAGAAATTTGCGTCCCCGCATAAAGAGCTCCTTGTCGACGATGGCGGGCGAGGCGTCGAATGCATCCTCCAGGGTGTTCCTGGCCAGGACCTCGAATTCAGGACTCCGCCGGATCACGATGGTGGTTCCGTTCTGGGACGGCAGGTAGACGCGGTTGCCGGCCCCAACCGGAGAGGCGTAGACACCCTCGATCCCCTCCAGCCTGAGGGGGCCGTAATGGGCCTCGCCGGTCTTGGCGTTGAGGCAGGAAAGGATGCCATTGTTGCCCTTGACGAAGTAGAGCAGGTCCCCGTAGAGCAGAGGAGAGGGGATATAGGGGGTGTCGCGGTCCAGCTCCCAGGCGATAGCCTCCGTGCCGGTAATGTCTCCTTGAGCCGATCCGATCCGAATGGCCTGCAGCACGTTTCCTCGAAATCCGCTGGTGACGAAGACGAGCCCCTCCGAGAAAACGGGCGAGGGTATGGCATTCAGGGTCACGCCGCTGCCGTCCCAGAGAAGGTCGCCGGTCTCCAGGTCGTAGCTGCGCACCCGGTTGGTGGCGCTGGTGATTACCTGTTTCCGCCCTCCGTGCTCGACCACGATGGGGCTGGACCAGGAGGTCTCCTCATCCCGCGGGACCCTCCACAATTCGTCTCCCGTCCGCTTGTCGAGGGCGACAATGAAGGAGTCTCCCTGATGGTCCCAGATAATGACGAGCTTGTTGCCGTAGAGGAGGGGAGAGCTGCCCTCCCCGAAATGCAATCGTACCGTCATATCGCCCAGGTCTTTTTCCCAGACCGGATTCCCATTCATGTCCATACAGTAGAGACCGAAGGATCCAAAATAGGCGTAGACGTGTTCACCATCGGTGACGGGCGAGGCGGATGCCCAGGTGTTGGCGCCGTGGGTTCCTTCGTGGGGGCCCTGTTCCCGGGTGGTTCGCTGCCAGAGGACCTTCCCTGTCTTGCGGTCCAGCGCCATCAGGTCGAACTTCAATACCTGGGTCGGCTTGATCTGGCCCTCCCCCACAACCGGATTTTTCCTGTCGGTGGGGACGGCGGTGGCCACGAATATGGTTTGATCCCAGACGATCGGGGAAGCATGGCCCTTGCCCGGGATGGCCACTTTCCAGCGAATGTTTTTCTCCTCGGACCATTCCACCGGCGGGTCACCGGCGGGAGCGACTCCCGTAGCCTCCGGGCCCCTCCACTGGGACCAATAGGTGCCGCTATCCGCCGGGGTTTGGGTCGTTCCCAGCCACAAACCCACCGCAACGCCTCCAATCACAATTCCGGCGATCCATCTCATCAGGCTTCCTCCTCTGATCATCCCTGGTTCCGCTGTTTTCCAACTCCCTGGTGTGGCGTTCAGTATACACTTGCCAACCCTTTCCGCAGGTGGCTTAAATCAAACCCAACGGAGTCATTCCTTCCTCGTTGCCTCCATTCCATGCCACTACGCCCGGGAACGAAGTCCAACGGCGTCCTGGACCGATCCGGTTCTTTACATTCTTGCCGCTCCGGCGTTACATTAGGGCCACCTGGAACGACGAGGGAGTTCAATCATGCGCATTTTTCTTCTACTGCTGAGTTGGGCCATGTTCTCCTCCGGCATGCTGGCCGAAGACGCCGCGACCTTCACTCCCCGCTCGGTAGCCGTTCGAGCGGACGGAACCCTGATCATCAGCGACGACGTCAAGTACCGTATCCTGGGTTTGGATCCGACCGGCGTCCTGTCGGTCCAATTGGAACGGGGAACCGTCGATCCGGGGTCCGGCCGGAAGGTGGACCTGGGCCGACCCGTCGGCATTGCCCTGGATGGAGCCGGCAACCTCTACCTGACGGACCGCAACACCCACCGGATCTTCCGCATCGACCGCCAGAGCGGAGCGGTGACCACCGTGGCCGGCAACCGGGAGTTCGGCTATCGCTATGACGATGTAGCCGCCACCGAAGCCAGCCTGTCCACCCCCGTGGGCGTGACCCTGGATCGAGAAGGCAACCTTTATTTCGTCGAGCAGAGCAGCCGCCGGGTTCGCCGGGTGGATGCCGGGACCGGCCGGATCGCCACCGTGGCGGGCAGCGGCCGAACCGGCTTCAGCGGTGACGGCGGCCCGGCCACCGAAGCGGCTTTCGAAGTGCCCTTCGACGTGGCGGTGGATCGCCGCGGCAACCTCTTCATTGCCGATACCGGCAACCACCGCATCCGCAGGGTGGATGCCGGGACCGGGCTGATTTCGACCTATGCCGGCAACGGGAAGGGCGGGTTCGGCGGCGATGGGGGGCCCGCGGCAAAGGCCAGCCTGTACGATCCCTTCTCGGTGGCCCTGGACCGGTCCGGAAACCTCTACATTGCCGATCGCGGCAACCACCGGGTCCGCCGGGTGGGCGCCAGAAATCGCGTCATCACCACGGTTGCGGGCAATGGCCAAAGGGGCTTCAGCGGCGATGGCGGCCCGGCCCGGAGAGCCAGCCTGGCCGATCCCTTCGATCTGACGGTGGATCGCCGCGGCAACCTCTATATCGCCGACACCGGCAACAAGAGGGTGCGGCGAGTCAACGCCCGGACCAGGAGAATAGAGACCGTCCCGGTCAAGGCCCCCTCCAAGGAGGAGCCTGCCTCGGAGGACAAAAAAGAGAGCCAGTCCTCCTGAAGACCCGTTTACGGTTGGGGTCGCTCACGCTTAACAATGCCGCCCGCCGAGACCACCCACTCCACCCTCATTGGCTACCTGCTCTGGATCTTCGGCTTCACGGGTTCCCATCGCTTTTACTTCGGCAAACCCGTCACGGGAACTGTCTATTTCTTCACCTTGGGACTGCTTGGAATTGGGTGGCTCGTCGATCTGTTTCTGATTCCCGGCATGCGCCGCCAGGCCGATTTCAGGTTCCAGCGTGGCCCGATCGACTACACCGTTGCCTGGATCCTCCTGACCTTCCTGGGACTCCTCGGCATTCATCGCATGTATCTGGGCAAATGGATCACCGGCATCCTCTATCTGCTCACCGGTGGACTTCTGGGGCTTGGATACCTTTACGACTACTGGACCCTGAACGACCAGGTGACGCTGATCAATAGGGGTTAAGGCCGCTTGACGACCCGGCCGGCGCGGATCACGCCGCGAGGGACCAGTTTCCAGCGGCCGGTCCGGGTTTCTCCGGCGACATCGGCGAACTCGAACCTGCCCTCAGCCAACTCGAACAGAGCCAGGTCGGCCTCGGCGCCGGTCTTCAGGGTTCCCAGCCGGCCCTGCATCCCCACCACCTCTGCGGGAGCCGCCGTAACCATCCTCAGAGCCTCATCCAGGGAGACTCCCATCAGCAGGAACTTGGAGACGGTGGTGGCCAGATCGTAAACCGGCCCCTCGAGGTTGTAGCTGTGGAGGTCGCTGCTGATGGTGCCGGGCAGAACGCCCTGGCGCATGGCCTGCTCTGCGACCGGGAAGCGGAAACTGCCTTTTCCGTGGCCGACGTCCAGGCGGACGCCCCTGCCGACGGCTTGGCGCACCTCGGACAGGACCCGGCCGCGCTCGTCCAGGATGCCGGCGGCATGGCCGTGAAAGCAGTGGGTCATCAGGTCTCCGCTGCGCATCTCGGCCAGAATTCGGGGCAGGGGCAGGGAAGACCCGGGGGTATGGATCATCATGGGCAGCCGGGCTGCTTCGGCCGCTTCGCGGGCCAGCTTCAGGGCGGGAAGTTCATTGCGGCCGCCGGCGGCCAGGTTGGCGCTGAGACGTATCTTGATTCCCAGGATCACGTCCCGATTGGCTTCGACGGTTTCCAGCGCCGCGCTGACGCTGCAGTGGCGAAGATCTTCCAGCTCGCCGATGGCAGGATCGGTCTCGACACCGGTGACCATGCCCACCGAGGAAATGTTGAGCAGGGCAAAGAGCCGGGTGGCGCTGACTTCGATGACATAGCGCCGGAACCCCTCCCAGGTGGCCGCGCCGGCCGAGCCGGCATCCACTGCCGTCGTCACCCCCCGTTCCAGGCAGTTGGGATCGGGGTCGATCCCGTAGTGGGACACTCCGGGATAGACGTGCACGTGGCAGTCAATGAGGCCGGGAGTCACCAGGAGCCCGCGGGCATCGACGGTGTCGCGGGCTTCCCCTGGGTCCAGATGCTTCTCCAGTGCGACGATCTTGCCGCCGCGAAGGCCGACGTCCCGCGGATCGTCCAGGCCTTGGGAGGGATCGACCACCCTGCCGTTGTGGACCAGAAGGTCATATTTCATGGTTCTTGGTGTTCGCCGCCGGGAAGGCCGTGCAGGGGCTGCAAACGGCATGGAGCCCGGACCGGCAAATCGACTTGTCAAACGGATTCAAGAAATCCATTCTACTCTACCATGCGTGGACACACTAGCCTGTGCACCCACCTGCCGTTCCCGACTTCCAGACCGTCGGGTTGGACGGCTCGGGCTGCGGTCCGGCAAGCCGGCGCGTGCCCGCTCGAGGAGCAAGAGCGATCCACGAAGGGACACGAAGGACAAAGAAGGGCCACCAAGCGTGACGGCTCTGCCTAATCGGCACGGCTGCGGCCCGGCAGGACGGCGTGTGCCCCCTCAAGGAGCAAGAAAGTTGGGAAGAGGCGCCCCCCGGGAGCGCGGGCGTCCCGCCCGCGAGCGCCAGGCTAACTGGTGAAGCG